>NZ_CP089507.1:1637500-1965000 GCF_021233355.1 Luteimonas fraxinea
CAAATTCCGCGACCGGGTGATCTTCCCGATCCACGACCGCCGCGGCCGCGTGATCGCGTTCGGCGGCCGCGTGCTCAAGCCCGAGGATTCGCCCAAGTACCTCAACTCGCCCGAGACGCCGCTGTTCCACAAGGGCCGCGAACTCTACGGCCTGTGGCAGGTGCGCCAGGCCAACCAGAAGATCGAACGGCTGGTCGTGGTCGAGGGCTACATGGACGTGGTCTCGCTGTTCCAGTTCGGCGTGCCGCAGGCGGTCGCGACCCTGGGCACGGCGACCACGCCCGACCATGCCGAGCTGCTGTTCCGCAATGCGCCCGACGTGTTCTTCTGCTTCGATGGCGACGCCGCGGGCCGCCGCGCCGCGACGCGCGCGATGGAATCGGTGCTGCCGCGCATGCGTGATGGCCGCCAGGCGTTCTTTCTGTTCCTGCCTGACGGCGAAGACCCCGACACCATCGTGCGCACCGAAGGCGCGCCCGGTTTCGAGGCCCGCCTGACCCAGGCGACGCCACTGTCGACGTTCTTCTTCGACACCTTGGGCGACGGCATCAACCTGTCCACGCTGGACGGCAAGGCGCGGCTGGCCGAACGCGCCAAGCCGATGCTGGCGCAGATTCCCGACGGCGCCTTCGCCGACCTGATGCGCCAGCGGCTCAGCGAGCTCACCGGCCTCGGCGGCGCCGCGCCTGCGCAACAGGCCGCGCCCAGCCGCATGTTGCGCGGTGGTCGCGGCGCGCCGCCGCCCAAGCGCAGCGTGGTGCGCCATGCGATCGCCCTGCTGCTGCAGAAGCCCGGCTTGGCCGCGCAACTGCCGCCGCCCTATCCCTTCGTCGCCCTGCGCCAGCCGGGCATCGAACTGCTGACCGAGCTGATCGCCATCGGCAGCGTCCGCCCGGACATCACCACGGGCGTGCTGCTGTCACAGTTCGAGGAACGCGAGGAAGCGCCAGCGCTGCGCAAGCTCGCGACGCAGGATCTCGCCGGCGACGAGGCCTCGTGGGAACAGGAACTGCGCGACGCGATCAAGCAACTCGACCGCCAGGTGCTGCAGCAGCGCATCGACGACCTGCTCGGCCAGCAGCGCGAGGGCACGCTCGACGCCGCCGGCAAGCAGGCGCTGCGGGAACTGCTGCTCCAGCGCGCCCGCTGATTCCGAAATGTAAGCGTTTTCAGATACATAGCGCTTACATCCCGGTGACGATTCCTTAACCTTCGCGCTGGTCTGATCGCCGCAGGGGGATCGACCGGTCGGAATGGCGCAGTTGCGTCACGGCGACCTGTCCGTCCAGCACCGAGTGTCCGCCGAGTCCGCGTAGACGGGTCCGGCGCGGTGCCCCCTCCCTTTTCCTTCCCCGACAGGTCGTCACCATGATCCGATTCACCCGCCTTCCGTCCGCGCGCCTCGGCGCCGGTCTCGCCCTCTCCGCTGCGTTGCTGCTCGGCGCCTGCGCCAAGATCGACACCCCGCCCGCGCTCGCCAAACCCCTGCATATCGATCTCGCCGCGCCGGTCGCCGAACAGGTCGATCTCGCCTGGCCGCAGAAAGACGGCACTCTGGCCGCCGAACACACGATCAGCCAGTCGCGCGACGTCACCCTGCGCCTGCCCAATGGACAGCAGATCGTCCTGCCGGCCGATCGCGTCGCGTTCAAGCAGCAGGGCGGCCTGCTGGTCGGCGTGAACATCCAGCCCGGCGGCGGTGCGCTCGACCATCCCGACGCGCTGGCGCAGACCCGCCAGTTGCTCGAAGCCAACCGCCTGCTCGATCCCGCCCTCGCCCACACGCTCGACGGCTGGGCGGCACGCAACGATGCACAGCAGACCGCGCGCGTGACGATCCGCGATGTCGACGTGCAGGTCGCGCTGACGCCGAACACCAAGGCCGGCTGGCAGGCCACGCTCGATTTCGAACCGCGCGCCTGCGAGATGCCGGCCGGTCTCGACGGTGATCCGGACGCCTGCCTGCAGGCTACGCCGACCTCCACCGTAATCGCGGGCGGTTGATTCGGCTCGAGGTGTCGCTGCATGCCGGCATCGGCTGCAGCGACATGCGTACGCGGCCATCATCGGCGGATGAGCGTCGTGCGCCTCGCAACGCACGCATACACGACACCGGCGATGGGCGCTTCGGGCGACTCGGCGTAGGATGCGTCGTGATCCGGAAGCTGCATGCCGGATCAGACCCCGGCACGGAACCCGATTCCGTCGCCGCCCCAGAGATCCCAGCGGAGCGCGACGATGGCCAAGAGCCTCGACAAGAAGAAAGAGACCAAGAAGAAGCCGGTCAAGACCCTGAAGGAAAAGCGGGCCGAGAAGGCCGCGAAGAAGTCCTGATGTCCACTGCTCCGGCGGGCCATGCGCCCGCCGGAGCGGATGCGGCGGTCGTCAGCTGATGCGCTGGAAATCCAGCCCGCCCGCCGCAGCGCCGGCGCCCGGCAACCACGGCAGCAGCCAGTGGTCGACCAGCAGGAACGCGAACAGCGCCATCAGGTACACGACGGAATAGTTGAACATCCGCATCGCGAAGAACTCGTCCGGCGGATCGAGCAGACGCCACGCGTACCAGAGAAATACCAGGCCCAGCACGACGGCGCCGCCCAGATAGAACACCCCGCTCATGCCGATCGCGACCGGCAATAGCGTGATCACGACCAGCAGCACGGTGTAGATCAGGATCTGCCAGCGCGTGTAGGCCACGCCGTGCGTGACCGGCAGCATCGGCACCAGCGCGCGCGCGTAGTCGTCGCGGCGGAAGATCGCCAGCGCCCAGAAATGCGGCGGCGTCCACACGAAGATGATCAGCACCAGCAGCAGCGCGTGCGCCCAGTCCCACTGGCCCTGCATGTTGGTCACCGCGGCCCAGCCCAGCAGCGGCGGCGCCGCGCCGGCGATGCCGCCGATGACGATGTTCTGCGGCGTCGCGCGCTTGAGCCAGCCGGTGTAGATCACCGCGTAACCGATCAGCGAGGCGAAGGTGAGCAGCGCGGTCAGCATGTTGACCAGCAGCACCAGGATCGCCATCGACAGCGCGCCCAGCGCCAGCGCGAACACCAGCACCTGCACCGGGCGCAGCGCGCCGGTCGCGAGTGGCCGGTGCGCGGTGCGCGCCATGACCTTGTCGATGCGCTGGTCGATCAGATGGTTGATCGCCGCCGCCGATGCCGCGGCCAGCCAGATGCCGAGCAGGCCGAACACCGTTTCCTTCCACGGCGGCAGGCCGGGCACGGCGAGGAACATGCCGACCAGCGCGGTGAACACGATCAGTGCCACCACGCGGGGTTTGGTCAGCGCCCAGTAGTCGCGTGCCTGGATCGCCATGTCAGTCCGGCCGCTTCAGGCGGGCGAGCAGCGACACCAGCACGAACAGCAGCAACGCGGCGCCGCCGTTGTGCATCACCGCGACCGGCAACGGCAGCGCGAGCTTGACGTTGAAGATGCCCAGCGCGACCTGCGCGCAGGTCAGCAGCGCGAGCGCGACCGCCCAGCCGCGCAGGCCCGGCGTGCGCAGCAGACGCGCGGCGAATGCGATCAGGTACGCGAACACCGCGATCGCCATGACCCGGTGGGCGAGCTGGATCGCCACGCGCGCCGCGCCGTCGAGCACGCCACCTTCGTAATCCACGCCCACACCGCGCCACAGCACGAAGCCTTCGCGGAAGTCGGCCTGCGGCCACCATTCGCCGACGCACTTCGGGAAATCGACGTAGTGGTGCGCATCGGTGACCCAGCCGCCGGCGCCGCAGGCGAGTGCGGCGTAGTTCGCGCTGACCCAGCCGCCGAGTGCGATCTGCACGCCGACCAGGCCAATCGCGCCGAGCGTCCAGCGTCGCAGCGTGGGTGCGTCGACCAGCACGATCGGCTGCACCGTCGCGCGCCACGCCATCCACAGCAGCAGCGAGAACGTCAGCATGCCGCCGAGCAGATGGCCCATGACGATCACCGGCTTGAGCAGCATGGTGACCGTCCATTTGCCGAGCAGCGCCTGGAAGATCACCACCGCCAGCGTCAGCGCGGCCGCGCGGGCGAGATCGATGTTCGACCAGCGCAGCGCGGCGATCAGCAGCAGCGCTTCGCCGAGCGCGGCGATGCCCAGCGCGGCCATGACGTGGCCCTGCATGTACAGCGGTATCGCGAGCGCGACCAGCGCGGACGCGCCGATGATCTGCAGCATGCCGAAGCGGCGACGGCGTGCGGCCAGCAGCGCGAGACCGAGCACCAGCACGCCGAGTGTTGCTGCCAAGTGGCGGTGGACCTGTTCGCGCCAGGCCTTGTCCGATTCGAACTCGCGAATCGCGCTCGCGGCGTGGTCGACGACCTCGGAGGCGGCCTTGGGCCATGCCGCGCGGCCGTAGCAGGTGGGCCAGTCGGGGCAGCTCAGGCCGGCATCGGACAGACGCACGAACGCGCCGAACACGATCACGCACAGCGTCAGCGCGGTGGCGAGCCAGGCGATGCGGTGGAAATGCTTGTGGGTCGACGGACGGAACGATGTCGCGCGCGCGGGGGGCGTGTGGGTCATCACTTGAGTTTCAGCAGCTTGGCCATGTCGCTGCGCAGATCGCCCGGATCGAAGCCCGGGGCGTAGCGCAGGATGACGAACCCGTTCGGGTCCACGACATAGGCGGGAACGCCATTGTCCGCCTCGCCGGGCCCGCCGTCGACGCGCGGTAATGTCGCACGCAGCGCCGGGTCAGCTTCGACGATCCGCCACGCCGGATTGCGGATCGCGCCGTCGGGCACCGCGCCCGCCCACAGGATGTCGACGTGGTCGGCGTTGCGGCCGAACAGCTGCCACACCAGATCGAGCTGCCGCGACAGTTCGACGCAGGTCTGCGCGCAGTCGCGCGGCGGCGCGACGAGAATCCGCCAGCGCCGCTCGGCCGGACGCCAGTCGTAACTGCCACCATCGATGAGGTGCAGCGGATGCGTGCGCAGGTCACCCGGCGGATCGAGCAGCTCGCCCTTGTTCTGCATGCCCGCCGGACGCCAGCCGGAGAAGCGCAGGGCGCCAGCGACGACTGCGCTGCCGAGAAACAGCACCACGATCAGCACCAGCAGCAGGCGATTGCGGTTGCGCTGCGCGGGCGGCAGCGTCTGCGCGGGAGACGGATTCATCGGCGACGGGTCCGGAACGTGAGCACGAGGGCGATGACGAGCACCGCGAGGGCCAGCCCGAACCACTGCACCGCGTAGCCGAGGTGCTTGTCGGGCGTGAGCGTGTTGGGCAGGACATCCAGATCGCGGAGATAGCCGACGTCGAGCGCGGGATCGAGCCGCAGCACGCGTGGCGGCAAGGCCGGCAGGCCGGTTTCGGCGGCGATCGCGGGGATGTCGATGCGGGTCATCAGCACCGCGTCGCCCGGCGTGAGCGCCGGCCCGAGCGCGAGCCCGGGCGACGGCGGCGGTGCGAGCAGGCCGCGCAGGTCGAGATCGCGACCGAGCAGACCGTCGCCGCGCACGATGGCGGCATCGGGCAGCCGCGTCGTGCGATCGACGAGTGCGGTCCAGCCGAGATCGACCAGCAGCGGCGGTGCGTCGTCGGGCGCGAACAGGCGATACACGCGCAGGCCGGGCACGCCGGCCTGGATCTGGTTGTCGAGCACGAAGGCCGGCCGGTCGACGAACTGGCCGCGGCCCGCGCTCCAGTCGTAGTCACGGGCGCGTGCGACGTCGCCGGCAGCGGTCAGCGACACGGGCGTGCGGGCCTCGAGCGTCACTGCGACGGCGTCGAGCATCGCCTGCTTCTGGGACATCCGCGACAGCTGCCACTGGCCCAGCGTCACGAAGGCCGCGATCGTCAGCACCGCCAGCGTCCAGCCGATGATGCGGGTCCGACGCAGACTCACGCGCGGCGCTCCGCGGACTGCAATAATCGGCCGACACACCCAGTGTTCCGGAGCCTGCGATGGTGATGAACGATTCGCTGAAGTTGCTGCTGATCATCGCCTTCGTGCTGCTGATCCTGTGGAACCTGGGCAGCGCGCTGTTCTACATGATGACCGACAAGGGCACGACCGACCGCACGGTGAAAGCGCTCACGCGCCGCATCGGCCTGTCGGTCGGACTGATCCTGCTGGTGCTGCTGGCGATCTGGATGGGCTGGATCAAGCCGCATGGCGTTTACGGCTGAGGCCGGAAGTGGGAAGCGGGCGGCGACGAAGCGCCGCCCGGCGTCGACGCGTCGTCAGACGACGTAGACGAACAGGAACAGGATCAGCCAGACCACGTCCACGAAGTGCCAGTACCAGGCGACCGCTTCGAACGCGAAGTGGTTCTCCTTGGTGAAGTGGCCGCGATAACAGCGCAGCCAGATCACGATCAGCATGATCGTGCCGAGCGTCACGTGCGCGCCGTGGAAGCCGGTGAGCATGAAGAACGTCGAGCCGTAGATGCCCGAGCCCATCGTCAGGTTCAGATCGCGGTAGGCGTGGACGTATTCCTCGATCTGGAAGAACAGGAACACGCAGCCGAGCAGGATCGTCGCGCCGAGGAACACCAGCAGCTGGGTGCGGTGCGCGGCGCGCAGCGCGTGGTGGGCGATCGTGATCGTGATACCCGACGCCAGCAGGATCAGCGTATTGAGCAGCGGCAGACCCCAGGCCGGAATCGTCTGGAACGCCCCGCCGATATCGCCGGGGCCGGCCGACGGCCACGCCGCGCTGTAGCCGTCCCACAGCACCGCATTGGTCATCGCGCCCGAGCCTTCGCCGCCCAGCCACGGCAGCGACAAAGTGCGCGCGTAGAACAGCGCGCCGAAGAACGCGGCGAAGAACATGATCTCCGAGAAGATGAACCACACCATCCCCATGCGGAACGACAGGTCGACCTGCTTGTTGTAGTAGCCCGACACCGATTCGAGCACGACGTCGGCAAACCACTTGAACAGGATCAGCGCCAGCACCGCGATGCCGACGAAGAACATCGGCCGGCCCCAGGTGTGTTCGTTGAACCAGCTGGCCAGGCCCAGCATCGTGACGAACAGCGCGACCGACGCGAACACCGGCCACTTGCTGTCGTGGGGCACGAAATAGAGGTCGGGGTCCTGCTCGGGCTTGGCGTGGGCCATGGCGGTGTCCGGATCGTCGAATGCGTGGTGGCGGAAGGCGCGCTGCGGGCTCAGGGCGCCGCGGCCACACCGGGATTGCCGCGTGCCGGCGCCGCATGGGCGGTCAGACGCGAAGTGAGGACATCGTTCTTGAAGAAGGTGTAGCTCAGCGTGACCGTGTTGACGTCCTTCGGCAACGACGGGTCGATGATGAAACGCACCGGCATGTCGCGCGTCTCACCGGCCTGCAGCGTCTGCGCGGTGAAGCAGAAACATTCGGTCTTCTGGAAGAAGCCCGACGCGCGCGCCGGCGCCACCGACGGCGTGGCACTGCCGACGACGGCCGCGATGCTGTCGTTGTGCGCGTAGTACGTGGTCTCGTACTGCTCGCCGACGCGCACGCGCATGCGGGTTTCGTTGGGACGGAACGACCACGGCAGATGCGAGTTCACGGTCGCGTCGAACTCGACCGTGACCCAGCGCTCGGCCGGCGTCGCGCTCGTCGCCGGCGCGGCGACGGCGCTGTTCTCCAGGCGGATGCCGAACACCTTTTCGCAGGCGATGCGGTACAGCGGCACCAGCGAAAACGTGAACGCGAATGCGACGATCGAGATGCCGACCAGCTTGCCGATGCCGACGGTCGCCGACTTCGGCCGCGTGTCGGTCCGCGTGTCCGGCGTGCGCAGGTCGTCGCTCATGACAGCAGCACCCCGCGCGCGATGAAGCCGATGTACACCAGCGCCGCGATCGCGCCGACGACCACCGCGGTACGCCGCGCACGGCGGCGGCGGACAGCGAGATCGGAACCGGGATCGGGCGTGGTCATCGCGAACTGCATCAGTGGCTGATGTCGTCGTGGGCCAGATCGCCCGGCTTGATCACCGGCGGCTTGGCGAAGGTGTGGTGCGGGGCCGGCGACGGCACCGTCCACTCCAGACCGCGTGCGCCTTCCCACGAACGCGCCGCGGCGGGCGCACCGCGCAGCTTCGAGTGCAGCAGGATCGCGAACATCATGAAGGGCGTGGCGAACATGCCGAACGCGCCGATCGAGCTGATCAGGTTCCAGTCCGCGAACACGACGTTGTAGTCGGGAATGCGGCGCGGCATGCCGGCCAGACCGAGGAAGTGCTGCGGGAAGAACAGCAGGTTGACGAAGATGATCGTCCACCAGAAATGCACCTTCGCCCAGAACTCGCTGTACATCCGCCCGGTCCACTTCGGCCACCAGTAGTACGTGGCCGCGATGATCGAGAACAGCGCGCCGGTCACCAGCACGTAGTGGAAGTGCGCGACGACGAAATAGGTGTCGTGGTACTGGAAGTCGGCCGGCACGATCGCGAGCATCAGGCCCGAGAATCCGCCGATGGTGAACAGGATCACGAACGCGATCGCCCACAGCATCGGCGCCTCGAACGTCATCGCGCCGCGCCACATCGTCGACACCCAGTTGAACACCTTCACGCCGGTCGGAATCGCGATCAGCATCGTCGCGAACATGAAGTAGATCTCGCCACCCAGCGGCATGCCGACGGTGAACATGTGGTGCGCCCACACGATGAAGCTCAGGAACGCGATCGATGCGGTCGCGTAGACCATCGCCTGGTAGCCGAACAGCGGCTTGCGCGAGAACGTCGGCAGGATTTCCGAGACCACGCCGAACGCCGGCAGGATCATGATGTAGACCTCGGGATGCCCGAAGAACCAGAAGATGTGCTGGTACATCACCGGGTCGCCGCCGCCGGCCGCGTTGAAGAACGAGGTCATGAAGAACTTGTCGGTCAGCAGCATCGTGACCGCGCCGGCCAGTACCGGCATCACCGCGATCAGCAGGAATGCGGTGATCAGCCAGGTCCAGCAGAAGATCGGCATCTTCAACAGGTCCACGCCCGGGGCGCGCATGTTGAGGATGGTGGCGATGACGTTGATCGCGCCCATGATCGAGCTGATGCCCATCATGTGGATGGCGAAGATCGTCAGCGACACGCTGCTGCCGCCCTGCAACGACAGCGGCGGATACAGCGTCCAGCCACCGGCCGGGCCACCGCCGGGCAGGAACAGCGTCATCAGCAGCAGCGTGAACGCGAACGGCAGGATCCAGAACGACCAGTTGTTCATGCGCGGCAGCGCCATGTCCGGCGCGCCGATCTGCAGCGGAATCATCCAGTTCGCGAGGCCCACGAAGGCCGGCATCACGCCGCCGAAGATCATCACCAGCGCGTGCATGGTGGTCATCTGGTTGAAGAACGTCGGGCTGACGTGCTGCAGACCCGGTGCGGCGAGCTCGGTGCGGATGATCACGCTCATCGCCGCGCCGATGACGAACATCATGAAGGAGAACAGCAGATACAGCGTGCCGATGTCCTTGTGGTTCGTGGAGAAGAACCAGCGCTGGACGAACCCCTGCGGTTGGGCATGGTGATCGTCGTGGTGCGCGTCAGCGGTGGCGGGGTGCGTCGTCGACATGTGCGGTGTGCCTCGATCGATCAGCCGGCCGCGGGCGCGGCAGGGGCGGACGGGGACTGCGTGGCGGAGGCGGCAGCCTCGGCAGGCGCGGCGTCAGGCGACGGTGCGGGTGCGGCGTCGGCGGGGCCGGGCTCGCCCGGCGTCGGGATGGCGGGCGCGTTCTTCGCCTTCTCGGCGGCGAGCCAGGTGCCGAACTCCTCCGGCGACACGGCACGCACGACGATCGGCATGAAACCGTGGTCCTTGCCGCACAGTTCCGCGCACTGGCCGCGGTAGACGCCCGGCTCGAGGATTTCGGTCCAGGCTTCGTTGACCAGGCCCGGGATCGCGTCCTGCTTCCAGCCGAACGCCGGCACCCACCAGGAATGGATCACGTCGTCAGCGGTCACAACGAAGCGGATCTTGGTGTTGGTGGGCAGCACCAGCTGGTTGTCGACGTCGAGCAGGTAGTGGCCGTGCGCATCGAGCTCAGCGCGCGTGGTGTCGCGGCTCTGGCGCAGGCGGTCGCTCTCGCGGTCGAGGCGGCTGGTCAGCACCACGTCCTCGCCCATGTACTCGTACTTCCACATCCACTGCACGCCGGTGACCTTGACGGTCATCGCCGCGTCGCGGGTGTCGTACATCGCGATCAGCTTCTGCGTCGCCGGCACCGCCATCAGCACCAGGATGACGATCGGGACGACGGTCCAGATGACTTCGGCGGTGGTGTTGTGGGTGAACTGCGCCGCGGTGACCCCGCGCGACTTGCGGAAGCGGAACATCGCCACCGCCATCGCACCGAACACCAGCACGCCGATCACGACGCACACCCACAGCGCGAGCATGTGCGCGTCGTAGGCGTGCTGGGCGGAGGTGGTGACACCGCGGCCCATGTTGAGCTGCCACGGCTTGGGATCTGCGGACTGCGCCAGAACGTTCGTCGATGCCAGAAGCGCGGCAGCGCCCCCCATCCACAGTCTGGACGCGTACCTGTTGGAACAAGCGCCTTGCTTCACATCGGACCCCATACCTGAGCTGGCCTTGGTGCTGGCGGGAACGCGTCCGTCCTCGCCCGGCAATGGGTGCCGGGAGATATCGCAGGAGCGGCGGCGTGCTGCGAATAACGCATGAATGGTAGCTGTCGGCGTTCGGCAGGGGCAAGCCGCGCTGCCGCAACCGCTGCGACCCCTCGGGTCGGCCCGGGTGTCGAGAGGCGCCGGCGCGGGCTATAGCCTGTCTTACGCAGCCCGAGGATACCCCCATGGCCCACCGTTCTCCCGTTTCTCCGCCGATGCCTGTCGATGGCGGTGTGCGCCGGTCGCAGACCCTGCGCGCCCTGCCCGCCTCGAACACGGCCACGCGCCGGGGTTTCGGGGGTCTGCTGCCCACGCGCCAGCGGCTGCGGCTGGACCTGCGTGATGCCGACGGTCAGGGCGGCAGCTTCACCGCTGACGACATTCTCGGCGCCGGTGCGCGGCGGCATGGCGAGCACGGCCCGCGCGTGCGCCTACCTGACCTGCTCGAAGGCAGCTTCGCCGACGCCGCCGCGCAGTGCCTGGCCGTGGCCGAATCGGTGATCGGCCTGCATCGCACACGGCTGTACCTCGATCCGCTCGATCGCAGCGGCACTGCCCGGGGTAACGGCCTGCTGATCGAATGGAAACAGCCGCACGGCGACGCGCCGATGATCGAAAGCGTGACGCTGGAGACTTTCTGCGGCGGCCACTGGCACCCGCGCGCGGGCACGCTGCCGCCTGCGCACGGCGCGGCGATGGTCGAACTGGCGGCCTGCATGCCGCGGCTGCTGCAGCCGTTGAACGCACTGGCCGCCACCCATGCCCGCGTGCGCTTCGCGATGCGGACCTACGACGCGCCCGTCATCGCCTGAACACGACGCCCGTTTCCGGGCGTGTTTCGCACAGTGATGGAGCCGGCCGGCAGGCTAGAATTCCGCTTCTGTCTCTGCCGGTCGTCACGCCTTGAACGCCAGTCTGTCGCCCGCCGCGCCTGCGGCCTCCCTTCAGCCGCAGCGCGACGCGATCACCGCCGCCTGGACCGGCGATGAAACCGAGCGCGTCCATGCGCTGCTGGCCGAAGCACGCCAGCCCGACGCCGACCGCGCCGCGATCCAGGCGACGGCCGCCGATCTGGTCCGCCGCGTGCGCCTGCGCGCGCAGGACCGCGGCGCGATCGAGGCCTTCATGCAGCAGTACGACCTCGGCAGCGAGGAAGGCGTGCTGCTGATGTGCGTGGCCGAAGCGCTGCTGCGCATTCCGGACGAAGACACCGCCGATGCGCTGATCCGCGACAAGCTGGGCGAAGCCAACTGGCGCAAGCACATGGGCCAGTCGGATTCGGTGCTGGTCAATGCGTCGACCTGGGGCCTGATGCTGACCGGGCGTCTGGTCGATCTGGCCGACGACACCAAGCGCAACGTGCACAACGCCTTCCAGCGCCTGATCGGCCGCGTCGGCGAGCCGGTGATCCGTCTCGCGGTGCGCCAGGCGATGCGGATCATGGGCCACCAGTTCGTCATGGGCCGCACGATCGGCGAAGCGCTGACGCGCTCGCGCAAGGGCGACAACGCCGCCTACCGCTATTCGTTCGACATGCTCGGCGAGGCCGCGCTGACCCAGCACGACGCCGACCGGTATCTGAAGGCCTACCGCGATGCGATCGACGCGATCGGCCGCACCGGCCCGTTCGAGGACGAGATCACCGCCCCGTCGATCTCGGTCAAGCTGTCGGCGCTGCATCCCCGCTACGAACATGCCAAGCACGCACGCGTGCTGGCCGAACTCGCACCGCGCGTGCTCGACCTCGCCCAGCGCGCGAAGAGCTACCGCATCGGCCTGACCGTCGACGCCGAGGAAGCCGATCGCCTGGAACTGTCGCTCGACGTCATCGAAGCCGCGCTCACCGATGCCTCGCTGGCCGGCTGGCATGGTTTCGGCATCGTCGTGCAGGCCTACCAGAAGCGCGCGCCGTTCGTGATCGACTGGATCGCCGCACTGGCCCGCGCGCACGGCCGTCGCATTCCAGTGCGCCTGGTCAAGGGCGCGTACTGGGACAGCGAGGTCAAGCGCGCCCAGGTCGAAGGCCATCCGGGCTACCCGGTGTTCACGCGCAAGCCGAATACCGACGTCAGCTATCTCGCCAACGCGCGCCGCCTGCTGTCGGCGACCGATGCGATCTACCCGATGTTCGCCACGCACAACGCGCACACGATTGCGGCGGTGCACAGGCTGGGGATGACGCTGCGCAACGGCGCCGGCGCGAAGCCCTACGAATTCCAGAAGCTCCACGGCATGGGCGACGACCTGTACGCCGAGGTCATCCCGGCCGACCGTCTCGACGTGCCCTGCCGCGTCTATGCGCCGGTCGGCTCGCACGAGGACCTGCTGCCGTATCTGGTACGTCGCCTGCTCGAGAACGGCGCTAACTCCAGCTTCGTCAACCGCATCAGCGACGAGGATGTCGCGATCGACGATCTGATCCGCGACCCGGTCGAGGTCGTCGCCGGTTTCGAATCCATTCCCCATCCCCGCATTCCGCTGCCGGTCGATCTCTTCCGCAGCCAGTTCCAAGACAGGAGCAATTCCATGGGCGTCAATCTCGCCAACGACGCACAGCTCGCCACGCTGGCCGCGCAGATCCAGGCCGCGACCGGTCCGTGGACCGCCGGCCCGCTGGTGCCGGGCGCGACCAGCGCCGGCGCGACCGTCGAGGTCACCAGCCCCGCCGACCGCCGCGTGCGCGTGGGCCAGTGGCAGGCCGCCGACGGCGCGACCGTCGAACAGGCGCTGCGCAATGCGACCGAGGCGCACGCGGACTGGAATGCGGTGCCGGCCGCGTCGCGTGCGGCGATCCTCGAGCACGCCGCCGACCTGCTGGAATCGCGCACGCCCGACTACATCGCGATGTGCACGCGCGAAGCCGGCAAGACGATTCCCGACGGCGTGGCCGAAGTGCGCGAAGCGGTGGATTTCCTGCGCTACTACGCCGCCGAGGCGCGCCGCCTGTTCGTCATCGAGGCGCTGCCCGGCCCGACAGGCGAATCCAACAGCCTGCAGCTCTCCGGCCGCGGCGTGTTCGTGTGCATCAGCCCGTGGAACTTCCCGCTGGCGATCTTCGCCGGCCAGATCGCCGCCGCGCTCGCCGCGGGCAATACCGTGATCGCCAAGGCCGCTGAGCAGACCACGCTGGTCGGCCACGCCGCGGTGAAGCTGCTGCACGAAGCCGGCGTGCCGGCGCACGTGCTGCAGTACGTGCCCGGCGATGGCGCCAGCGTCGGCGCCGCGCTCACTGCCGATCCACGCGTCGCCGGCGTCGTGTTCACCGGCTCCAACGCAACCGCATTGGCGATCAACCGCGCGCTTGCCGCGCGCGACGGCGCGATCGGCACGCTGATCGCCGAGACCGGCGGCCAGAACGCGCTGATCGCCGACTCCTCGGCGCTGCCCGAACAGCTGGTCAAGGACGCACTGGGTTCGGCGTTCACCTCGGCAGGCCAGCGCTGCTCGGCCGCGCGCGTGCTGTTCGTGCAGGACGACATCGCCGACAAGGTGATTGGCATGCTGTCGGGCGCAATGCAGGAACTCACCGTCGGCGATCCCGCGCTGCTGTCGACCGACGTCGGCCCGGTGATCGATGCCGATGCGTTGCGCATGCTCGACGCGCACGCCGAGCGCATGGCCAGCGAAGCGCGCCTGATCGCGACCACGCCGGTCGGCCCCGAGGTTGCCCACGGCACCTTCTTCGCGCCGCGCGCGTGGGAACTGCAGTCGCTGACCCAGCTGCAGCGCGAGAACTTCGGCCCGGCGCTGCACGTGATCCGCTGGAAGGCCGACCAGCTCGACGCCGTGATCGATGCGATCAACAACACCGGCTACGGCCTGACGCTGGGCATCCATTCGCGCATCGACGAGACCGTCGAGAAGATCAGCGCGCGCGCCCGCGTCGGCAACGTCTACGTCAACCGCAACCAGATCGGCGCGGTCGTCGGCGTGCAGCCCTTCGGTGGTCAGCGCCTGTCGGGCACCGGCCCCAAGGCCGGCGGTTCGCACTACCTGCCGCGTTTCACCGCCGAAAAGACCGTGACCATCAACACCACGGCAGCGGGTGGCAACGCGTCGCTGCTGACGCTCGGCGAGTAATCGCGGCTTGCGCGGCATGCCGCGCGCGATGATGAGTGCCCGCTGCGCTTCGGCTGTCAGCGGCGCTTTGGTCGCGGCAGATAGTTCGCCGCGATTCGTTCGGCCGGAATGCTGCTCGCTGAGTGAAATCTTTTGATCAGCAAAATGCTCTGATCGTGAGCGGCCCTCACCCCAACCCCTCTCCCGGAGGGAGAGGGGCTTGAGGCGCGCCGCGAGGCCGACGCGTTCGCACGCGGCGGCTAAGATTCTGCATTCCCCACTTCATCCCTCACGGCCCCGATGGCCTTCGATGCCTTTGCCCTGATCCTGGCGATGCTCGCGCTGGGCATGCTGTTCGCCCGCTTGCGGGTGATGCCGGCCAATGCCGCCGAGGTGCTCAACCTCGTCGTACTCTACGTCTGTCTGCCGGCCGCGGTGCTGGTGCACGTGCCGAAGCTGAGCTTCGATACGACGCTGCTCGGCGTTGCGGCGACGCCGTGGCTGCTCGCGGTCGCGACGCTCGCGCTGGTGTTGCCGCTGGCGCGCTGGCTGAAGTTCCGGCGCGACGAGACCGCCGTGCTGCTGCTGTGCGTGGCGCTGTGCAACAGCAGTTTCATCGGCTATCCGATGGTCGCCGCGTTGCTGGGCGAGGACGCGGTCGCCTACGCGGTGGTCTACGACCAGTTCGGCACCTTCGTGCTGCTGTCGACGTTCGGCCTGACGATCCTCGCGCGCTACAGCGGCGACACGCCGCCGGGCTGGCGCGACATCGCGCGGCGCATCGTGCGGTTTCCGCCGGTGTGGGCGCTCGCGTTCGGCCTGACGCTGATGCCGGCCGCGCCGCCGGCCTGGATCGCCTCGGCGCTGGAGAATCTGGCCGGCGCGCTGTTGCCGCTGGTGATGCTGGCGGTGGGGCTGTCGATCCAGCTGCGCATGCCGCGCGACGAGATCCGCCCGCTGGCGGCCGGGCTGGTGCTGAAACTGCTGGTGATGCCGGCGATCGCGCTGCCGCTGTCGCTGCTGTTCGGCATGTCCGGGACGATGCTGCAGGCGAACGTGCTGGAGTCGGCGATGCCGAGCATGATCACCGCCGCGGCGCTGGCGATCGCGCAGGGACTGGCGCCGCGGCTCGCGGCAGCACTGGTCGGTTACGGAATCCTGCTGTCGCTGGTGACGTTGCCGGCGTGGGCGTGGGTGCTGGGGCGGTTCGTGTAACGACGACGGTGCCGGGTGATGGGTTTCGCTGTGCTCTACCCATCCTACGAAAGTGGGGAACCGCGCGAACTGTTTCAGAAGGCACGCCGGAACGCCCACAAAAAAAGCCCCGCCGAAGCGGGGCTTTCTCTTGTCACGATGTCACTTGGATCAGAAGCGGTACTGCGCCGACAAGCCGAACAGGTTGGCGTCGCCGTCGAAGTTGCCGGCCACGCGGCTGCCGCCGCTGGTGGTGTCGATCTTCGGATCGCGCGGTGCGATGTGCGTGTACGCGAAGTTGACGTCGAACGCGTCGCTCATCGCCCAGGTCGCACCGACCGAGTAGAAGATGCGGTTCGCGTCGGGCAGGCGCGGGGTGCGGTGCTCGAGGCTGGTCGGGGTTTCGTCGTACGCGACGCCGCCACGCAGCTTCCAGCTGTCGTTGAGCTTGAACTCGGCGCCGACGGCGGCGAAGTACGTGTCCTTCCACTCGAAGGGCTCGACCGAATCCGGATCCGGGTTGTCGAACTGGATGCGGACTTCGCGCAGCGAGGACCAGTCGGTCCGGGCGTACGTGGCCGACAGCTGCAGGGCATCGGTGACCTGCCAGGCGGCGCCGACGTTGAGGATCGACGGGGTGGTCAGCTCGGCCGCGACGGCGCCGTTCTGGAACAACGGACGCGTGGTGGGGCTGCTGGCCAGCACGGCCTGCACGTTGCCCGGCACGGTCCAGTCGACGGTGCCTTCCAGCTCGTAATCGATCTCGGAGCGGTAGCTCACGCCGATCGACAGATTGTCGGTCGGACGCAGGTTCGCGCCGAGGATGTAACCGAAGCCGTTGTCGTCGCCCTGCACGTCGGCCAGGCCGTCAGCAGCCTGCGGACGCGCGAACGGAAGCGGACGGGTCTGCGGGTTGGCGAACAGCAGCGAACCGAAGTCCACGGCCTTCGACAGGGTGACGTCGGCGCGCGAGGCGATGACGCCCAGACCCACCGAGAAGCGGTCGGTGATGTCGATCGCGCCCGACAGGGTCAGGTCGACGATCTTCACGTCCGAGGTCTGCGCGGCATAACGGCCGACCCAGCCCGCGTCGTATTCGGTCTTCAGACCGAACGGCGCGCTGATCATCGCGCCGAGCGCGACGCCGTTGTCGAGCTTGTGCACGACCGACAGCGCGGGGATCGGGGTCACGTCGCCGGCGTTGCCGCCGTTGCTGCCCGTGAGCGGACGGCCGAGCGCGTCGGTGCCACTGCCCTGGAACTCGTAGTTGAGGTCGATGACGGTCAGGTCGGCCTGCACCGTGGTGCCGGTGAACTGGGTCATCACCGCCGGGTTGTTGGTCACGACCGAGCTGTCGCCGGTCTTGGCGGCGGTGCCGGCGAAGGCGCTGCCCTGCGACTTGACGCTGTTTTCCTTGAGCTGGAAGCCGGCCGCGTTGGCCTGGCCTGCAAACGCCAGCGCGGCGGCGATGCCGACAGCGAGGACGGTGTTCTGCGTGTAGCGGGGGGTGGTAGCCATGTGTCGTGTTCTCTCCCGAACAGGTGTTGTGGTGATGCTGCGCCTGGCGTGGACGGGGCCCCCTCCGTCCGCCACCACCTGTCGGAATTCCCCTCCCGAACGCGCGTAGCGGGCGCACTATACCGTACGATTGCGTGTGGAAAACTTGCTGCGATGCGGCATTCCCGGGGCCTGTTTTCCCGTCCGCTTTACCGGCCCTGCGACGGCCCTCGACAATGGTCGCCCGATGTTCGTCTCGATCCCCAACCGGCATGCGCGCACCCCCTTCCGCTGGGCGGTGCCGATGCTGTGCGCGTTGCTGTGGCTGGCATTCCTGTGGGCGAGCACGCGCTCGGCCAACGAGCACTACACGCTGCTGCTCGACTGGGGCGCGTTGTATGGCGGGCCGGTCGGGACCGACGGCACCCTGGTGAACTGGCTCGACGCCGGGCCGTGGCTGCGCCTGGTGACCGCGCTGTTCCTGCATGCGGACTGGGCGCACCTGCTCGGCAACCTGGTGTTCCTGCTGATCTTCGGCCTGCCGGCGGAACGCCTGATGGGCGCGTGGCGGCTGCTGGTGCTCTTCATCGTCGGCGGGGCGCTGGCGAATCTGTCGGCGGTGCTGGCGATCGGCGCGCCGGACCGGCTCATCATCGGCGCGAGTGGTGCGGTGTCGGCCTTGATCGGCGCGTACCTCGCGCTGTTCCCGCGCGCGCGGTTGGGCGTGGTGGTGCCGCTGGGCCTGTTCCTGGAATTTGTGCGAGCGCCGGCTTCGCTGCTGATCGGCGTGTGGGCGGTGCTGCAGGTGATCTTCGCCTACATCGGCCCGGCCTTCGGCGCCGTGGCGTGGACCGCGCATCTGGCCGGCTTCCTGTTCGGCGTGGTGTTCGCGCTGATCTCGCGGCACGCCATCGGCCAGCGGCTGCGGCGGCTCAAGGGCTATTGAGCGGCGCTCTATAATCGGCGCATGACAGGCAAGACGCTCTACAGGGTCACGTTCCTCAGCCACGGCAAGGTCTACGCGCTGTATGCGCGGCAGGTCGAAAGCGGCCGGCTGTGGGGCTTCGTCGAAGTGTCCGAGCTGGTGTTCGATGTCCACGACGGCCTCGTCGTCGACCCGACCGAGGAACGCCTGCGCGACGAGTTCGCCGGCACGCGCGCACTGCACCTGCCGATGCAGAGCGTGCTCCGCGTGGAGGAAGTCGAGAAGAAAGGCCCGTCGGCGATCCGCGACGCGTCCACCGGCGAGGCCGTGGTCACGCCGTTTCCGCTGCCCGCGCGGCCGCGCTGACCCCTGCACGACGCGGCCCCGCCGGGGCACCGCGTTACACTCGCCGGCCCACGCGGCCGTCGCGCGCCGGCTGCGAAGCTGGCCCCGCGCGCCGTCACCCAGGCGTACCGCCCAAGGCAACGATGACCACTCCCCAGGCACTGCTCGACACCCACGGCCCACGCGAATCGATGGAGTACGACGTCGTCGTCGTGGGCGCAGGCCCCGGCGGACTGGCGACCGCGATCCGGCTCAAGCAGCTGGCCGCCGAAGCGGGCCGCGAGGTGTCGGTCTGCGTGCTGGAGAAGGGCTCCGAGCCGGGCGCGCACATCCTGTCGGGCGCGATCATCGACCCGCGTGCGCTGACCGAACTGATTCCGGACTGGAAAGAGAAAGGCGCGCCGCTGAAGCAGGCGGTCACCCGCGACGAGTTCCTGTTCCTCGACGAGACCGGCCAGAAGTCGACGCCGGATTTCTTCCTGCCCGACTGCTTCAAGAACCACGGCAACTACATCATCAGCCTCGGCGCGCTGGTGCGCTGGCTGGCCACGCAGGCCGAAGCGCTGGGCGTGGAAATCTTCCCCGGCTTCGCGGCCGCTGAAGTGTTGTATGCCGAAGACGGACACGTGCGCGGCGTCGCGACCGGCAACCTCGGCATCGGCAAGGACGGACAGCCGACCGGTGAATTCCAGCTCGGCATGGAACTGCTCGCGAAGTACACGATCTTCGCCGAAGGCTCGCGCGGCCAGCTCGGTCGCGAACTGATCGCGAAGTTCGCGCTGGACGAAGGCCGAGACCCGCAGAGCTATGGTCTCGGCATCAAGGAGCTGTGGCAGATCGATCCGGCGAAGCACGAGCCGGGCCTGGTCGTGCACACCGCCGGCTGGCCGCTCGACGGCGACACCTACGGCGGCTCGTTCGTCTATCACGCCGAGGACGGCAAGCTCGCGATCGGTCTGGTGGTCGGCCTCGATTACAGGAACCCCTGGCTGAGCCCGTTCGAGGAATTCCAGCGCTTCAAGACGCACCCAGCGATCCGCAAGTATCTCGAAGGCGGCAAGCGCATCGGCTACGGCGCGCGTTCGATCACCGCCGGCGGCCTGCTGTCGATCCCGAAGCTCGTGTTCCCGGGCGGCGCCTTCGTCGGCTGCGAGGCCGGCACGCTCAATGCCAGCCGCATCAAGGGCAGCCACGCCGCGATCAAGACCGGCATGCTCGCCGCCGAGGCTGCATTCGCCGCGCTCGGCGAGAGCCGCAGTGGTGACGAACTGGCCGCGTATCCGGTCGCGTTCGAGGCCAGCTGGCTGCACGCCGAGCTGTCGCAGTCGAAGAACTTCAAGCAGTGGTTCAAGAAGGGCCGCACCACCGCGACGCTGATGACCGGCATCGAGCAGTGGCTGCTGCCCAAACTCGGCATGCGCGTGCCGCCGTGGACGATCCATCGCGACAAGGCCGACCACGCGTGCCTCGAGCCCGCCGCGCAGCACACGAAGATCGAGTACCCGAAGCCCGATGGCGCGCTGACCTTCGACCGTCTGAGTTCGGTGTACCTCTCGAGCACCAACCACGACGAGGATCAGCCGGCGCATCTGACGTTGAAGGACGCCTCGGTGCCGGTCGACGTGAACCTGGCGACCTACGCCGGGCCCGAAGCGCGCTATTGCCCGGCCGCGGTCTACGAATTCCTCGACGGCCCGGACGGCCCGTTCCTGCGGATCAACGCGCAGAACTGCGTGCACTGCAAGACCTGCGACATCAAGGATCCGACCCAGAACATCGTCTGGGTCGCACCGCAGGGCGGTGGCGGTCCGAACTACGCAGGGATGTAAGGTCCATGCCGGCACTGCCGGCCGGACGCAGCATTCTTGAAAACCTGCCCGTATACTCGGGCGCAGCTGTGGCCGCGGGCCATGTCGCCAAGGGTGCTTCGTGCGTAATTACGATCTCGAGTTCCTCAAGCGCTTCTCGATGGTGTTGGGCTTTCTGACCATCGTGACGCTGGGCCTGATGGTGGGTGCCTGGTATCTGCACAACTCGCTGCCCACGGATGTGCCGCCGAATGTCGCCAAGCGCACCGAGGCGCGCATCGCGCCGGTCGGCGCGGTCTATGCTGGTGCGACCGGTGCCGCGTCGCAGGCAGCGGCCACTGCCGCCGCCGCGGCGGCTGCAGCTGCGCAGGTCGCCTACGGCGGCACCACCGACGGTTCGGTGATCTACCAGAACCTGTGCGCGGGCTGCCACACCTCGGGCGCCGGTGGCGCGCCAACGCTCGATCACCAGCACTGGGATGCACGCATCGCCCAGGGCACCGAGACGCTGTACCGCCACTCGATCGAAGGCTTCACCGGCGCGGCCGGCGTGATGCCCGCTCGCGGCGGCAATCCGGCGCTCAACGACGAGCAGATGCACGCCGCGGTCGACTGGATGGTCGACAACCTCAAGTAACGTTCGCCGGGTACGTTGCCCGTCCCAGACGCCGCCTCTCCGGGCGGCGTTTTCGTGTGAGGCCACCAAGGGCCGATGGAGTTCCGATGTTCCGACCGACCGCCGCCCTGCTCGCCGTCGCGCTGCTCGCCGCCTGCCAGTCCACCGCGCCCGCACCGGGCAGCGCCACCATCACCATTGGCGAACTGCACCGCGTGCCGATGGCGGGACCTGCGCAGATCGAAGGCCGCGTGACCGCAGGCTTCGAAGGTCTGGGCGGCTTCTTCGTGCAGGACGCCGGTGACGGCGATGCAACGACGCCCGATGCGGTGTTCGTGCAGGTGCCGACCGGTCTCCCGCTCCCGGCCCTGGGCGCGCACGTGCGCGCGCTCGGCCTCCGCGAAGACGGCGACACCGTGCATCTGCGCGCCCAGCGTGTGGACGTCCTGCCGACGCCCGCGCCGGCGATCGCGGCGCGCGTGCTCGATGCGCCGCCGGCGGACTGGTCAGCGCTCGCCGGCACCTGGGTGCGCATCGACGCGCCGCTGACGTTGACCGGCCAGCATGAGCGCGCGCGTCGCGGCACGCTGGCCGCGAGTTTCGACGGCCGGCTTTTCACGCCGACCGAGATCGCACGCCCCGGCGCCGATGCCGCGCGCGTCGCCTCCGACAATGCGCGTCGCCGCGTGCTGCTCGACGACGGCCGCGAAGATGCACCGACCGATGGCCAGCTCTGGTATCTGCCCGACACCGCGCAGGCCCTGCGCAGCGGCAGCGTGCTGACCGGCATCGAAGGCGTGGTCGACCATCGCCACGGCGCCTGGCGCCTGCAGCTCACCGCGCCGCTGCAACCGCAGCCGGCCTCGCGTCCGCCAGCGCCGGTGGTCGGCGGCGACGTGCGCATCGCCGCGTTCAATCTGCAGAACCTGTTCAACGGCGACGGCCGCGGCGGTGGCTTCCCGACCCCGCGCGGCGCGCGCACGCCCGAGGAACTGACGCGCCAGATCGAAGGGCTGGTCGCGACGATCGCCGCGCTCGATGTCGATGTCGCCGCGTTGATGGAACTCGAGAACGACGGCTACGACGCCCAGTCGAGCATCGCCGCGCTGGTCGACGCATTGAATGCCGAAGGCCCCGCGCACGACTGGCGCTTCGTCGATGCAGGCGAAGGTCCGGGGACGAATGCGATCCGCGTCGGCCTGATCTACCGCGACACGCGCGTGCGCACGAAGGGTCAGCCGGCGACGCTCGACGGCGGCCCGTTCGCCGAACTCAGCCGCGTGCCGCTGGCGCAGGCCTTCGTGCCGCTGCGCAATGGACGCGCGAACGGCCTCGATTTCAGCGTCGTCGCCGTGCACTTCAAGTCCAAGGGTTGCGGCGAAGCCGAAGGCCCGAATCTGGATCAGCGCGACGGCCAGGCGTGCTGGAACGCGGCCCGCGTCGACTCCGCGCAGCGCCTGCGCGACTGGCTGGCCACTGCGCCCACCGGCACTGGCGATCGCGTCGCGGTGGTCGGCGACTTCAACGCCTATGCGATGGAAGACCCGGTGCGCGTGTTCACCGACGCCGGCTGGCGCGACCCGTTCGCCGGCGGCGACGGCGACACGCACTACAGCTTCGTGTTCGACGGCCAGGCCGGTCGCCTCGACCACCTGCTGCTCGGCCCGTCCCTCGCCGCGCGCGTGGCCGGCGCGGCGAAGTGGCACAGCAACGCGGACGAACCCGTCGACACCCGCGAACGCGAAGCGGCCGGACCGTGGCGCAGTTCGGATCACGATCCGCTGGTGGTGGGGCTGCGGCTGCGCGGTCGCTGAGCCAATGAGGCCCTCTGACGCTTGATCAAAGCCTTCCCCCGCAAGCGGGGGAGGGGTTGATTTCGCGAGGCGGTTCGATCCCACCCACAGCCCCATCGCGACCGCCCCGTTATCATGGGCGCATGACGTCCCCCACGTTCCCCACGCAATCCGGGCCGCTGCTGCTGCCCGGTCCCGCCGGCGACCTCGAAGCCGCGATCGATCTGCCCGATGCCGATGTCGCGGCATTGCCGTTCGTCGCCGTGGTCTGCCATCCGCTGCCCACCGAGGGCGGCACGATGCACAACAAGGTCGTCACGATGGTCGCGCGCACGCTGCGCGAACTCGGCGCGGCGACGGTGCGTTTCAACTTCCGCGGCACCGGTACGTCCGATGGCACCTACGACGACGGCATCGGCGAGATCGACGACCTTACTGCGGTCGTCGAATGGGTCCGCCGCGAGCGACCCGGCCACGCGCTGTGGCTCGCCGGTTTCAGCTTCGGCGCCTACGTGTCGTTGCGCGCAGCCGATGCTTTGCAGCCGGACGTGCTGATCTCGGTCGCGCCGCCAGCCGGGCGCTGGGATTTCGAGTCGATCGTGCTGCCGACCTGTCCGTGGCTGGTGATCCAGGGCGAGGCCGACGAGATCGTCGATCCGCAGGCCGTGTACGACTGGCTCGACGACAGCGGCGCGCAGGCCGAACTCGTGCGCATGCCCGAGACGAGCCACTTCTTCCACCGCCGCATGATCGATCTGCGCGGCGTGGTGAAGCACTGGGCCACGCCGCACCTGACGCAGGCCGCGGGTTGATGCGCGCGTGGCCGCTTCGGGCGCACGCGCGCCGGACGCGCTGCGCATGAGCGCACTGCCGACACCCTCCGAACGCTACGCAGCGGGTGTCTCCCGCGGCGACTGGCAATCCGATCCCGCGCAGCAGCCGGCGCTGGTCGAACTCGACCGCCTGCATGCCGCGCTGATCGAACCGCCTGCGCGACGCGGCATGCTCGGCCGCCTGTTCGGTAGCGGCGATGCGCCCGACGTGCCGGCCGGTCTGTACCTGTGGGGCGGCGTGGGTCGCGGCAAGACCTTCATGATCGATCTGTTCCATGACGGATTGCCCCTGCAGTCGATGCGCTCCGCGGCGTCGGATGATGCGACGCCCGCACCGGCGGTGAAGGATCCCGCGCGTCACGCGACGCCCGATCCGAAACTCGGCCGCAAACGCCGCACCCATTTCCACCGCTTCATGCGCGAGGTCCACGAATCGTTGCGCGCGCACAGCGGCGAGCGCGATCCACTCGCGGCGATCGTTCGCGGCTGGCGCGACGCAGGCCTGCGCGTGCTGGTGCTCGACGAGTTCTTCGTCAGCGACATCGGCGACGCGATGCTGCTCGCGCGCCTGCTCGACCGCATGTTCGCCGACGGCATCGTGCTGGTGACCAGTTCCAACGTCGACCCCAAGGATCTCTACAAGGATGGCCTGCAGCGCGCGCGCTTCATGCCGGCGATCGAGCTGCTGCAACGTCACACCCGCGTGGTGTATCTGGAAAGCGACACCGACTACCGCATGCGCGCACTGACGCGTTCGCCGGTCTACCGCACGCCGCTCGATGCGGACTCCGACAGTTGGCTCGACACGCGCTGGCACGAACTCGGCGGCGACGACGAGCACCGCGATGCCGGCGTCGAGATCGACGGTCGCCGCATCTGCGTGCGTGCACGCACGCCGGGCATGGCGTGGTTCGATTTCGACGCGCTGTGCGAAGGCCCGTGCGGCGCCAGCGACTACATCCAGGTCGCAACCGAATTCCACACCGTGCTGCTCGGCGGCATCCCGCACATGGATGCCACCCGCGACGACGCCGCGCGCCGCTTCGTCACCCTGATCGACGAGCTCTACGACCGCCACGTCAATCTGGTCTGCACCGCGGCCGCCGAACCGCCAGCGTTGTACTCGGGCGAACGTCTGACCGGCGCGTTCGAGCGCACCGCGTCGCGCCTGATCGAGATGCGCAGCGCCGAATACCTGGCCCGCGAACACCGCGGCTGAGTCGCGAGCCGGCACAGCCGACGCGCAGATCACGCCTCCGGCGCATACCGCCGACCGCCCCGCCGCACATATCCGTCCATCCGGATCGAACGATCCGGACATGCCGATCCGTCCGCAGGCGATCGCGGCGCGGACACAGCGATGCGGTCACAGCGCGGTTCGCCGGCATTTGCCGCTGCCGGCGTTCAACGGTCGACAGTCCGGATCGGACTGACACAAGTCCACATCACCATTTTTTGACACGCGGCACCCGTGGCTCACTGCCTGCCCCACGGACTTATTGCGGTGCAGCAAATGCCACGATCCTCGCGTCTCGCCGCCGCCGTTCTGGCGGCCCTCGTTGTCCCCGCTGCGGTATCGGCGCAAACGCCGGCGACCGGTGAGGCGCGCACGCTCAACACGGTCACGGTGACCGGCTCCAACATCCGCCGCGCGGAAGCCGAGGGCAGCAATCCGGTGCAGGTCATCGACGCCGAGGAACTGGCGACCTCGGGCAAGGTCACCGTCGCCGACGTGCTGCGCTCGATCTCGGCCAACACCGGCAACGCGACCAACGAGACCAGCAACAGCGGCTGGGCCTCGGGCTCGGCGGGCATCGGCCTGCGCGGGCTGTCGCAGAAGAACACGCTGGTGCTGCTCAACGGCCGGCGCCTGGCGAACTACGGCTTCCCGGCCGGCGGCCTGTCGGACACCTTCGTCAATCTCAACGCGTTGCCGCTGGTCGCGGTCGAGCGCATCGAAGTGCTCAAGGACGGCGCGTCGGCGGTCTACGGATCGGACGCGGTCGCGGGCGTGGTCAACATCATCACCCGGCAGAACTTCCAGGGGCTGGAAGTCGGCGGCAGCTACGGCACGTCGGACGAAGGCGGCCTCGACACGCGCCGCGCACGACTGGTCGGCGGCATCGGCGATCTCGACACCGACGGCTACAACCTGCTGGTCAGCGTCGAAGCCTACGACCGCGAACGCCTCGACCAGGACCAGCGCGACCTCACCGCGTCCGGCATCTACAGCGATCTGCCCGGCGGGCGCTGGAACGGCTGGTCGGCGAAGGGCGCGCGCTTCCTCGTCGGCGGCCGCTCGGTGCCGTTCCTCGACGCCGCGGGCAACTGCCCCGAAGGCATGACGCTGACGCCGAGCGCGCCGATCGACGGACTCGCCGGCGACACCTGCGCGATCAACCTCGCGCCCTACACCACGCTGATTCCGTCGACCGAGCGCTACCAGGCCTTCGTCAACGGCACCGTGCGCCTGACCGACGACGTCGACCTGTTCGGCGAAGCGCTGGTCAGCCAGATCCGCGGCGCGTCGATCTTCGGCTCCAGCCCGTACTTCACCCTCGAAGGCGGCCGCTTCGCGCTCAACGCGCAGACCGGGCTCGCCGAGCCGGTGTCGAACCTGCTGCCGGCCGGCAATCCCTACAACCCCTACGGCGTGCCGACG
This sequence comes from Luteimonas fraxinea, assembly GCF_021233355.1. Taxonomy (NCBI): domain Bacteria; kingdom Pseudomonadati; phylum Pseudomonadota; class Gammaproteobacteria; order Lysobacterales; family Lysobacteraceae; genus Luteimonas; species Luteimonas fraxinea. Next base: position 1,663,796 of record NZ_CP089507.1, read on the forward strand.
CAGATCGAATACACGTTCTTCGATCTCGGCCAGTCGCTGAAGACCAACCGCTCCGATTCGTTCCGCATCCTCGGCGGCGCGCGCGGCCGCGGCGAACGCTTCGACTGGGAATTCACCGGCTTCTTCGCCAAGAGCACCGAAGAGGAGACCGTCGCCGGCGGCTTCGCCAACCGCTGGCCGCTGGCGCAGTCGCTGGCCGATGGTTCCTTGAACCTGCACGAGCCCGGCGCGACCGCGCCGGCGGTGCTCGATGCGATCCGCCTGTCGACGGTGCGCGAGGCGCAGTCGTCGCTGCACGGCTTCGACTTCAAGTTCAACGGTGATCTGTTCGATCTGCCGGCCGGCCCGGTCGGGTTCGCCGCCGGCATCGAGGCGCGCACCGAATCGCTGACCTCACGCAATCCATGGCAGATCGACGCCGGCCTGCAGGTGCGTCCTGCGATCGCTGCGGTCGACGGCGAGCGTGACGTCGCTGCGCTCTACGCCGAGTTCAACGTGCCGATCGTCAAGGGTCTGGACCTGCAGCTCGCCGGTCGCGGCGACGACTACAGCGATTTCGGCAGCGCCTTCTCGCCCAAGGCCGGCATTCGCTGGCAGGCGCTCGACACCCTGCTGGTGCGCGCCTCGGCGTCGCGTGGGTTCCGCGCGCCGTCGCTGTCGGAGAACTCGGCCTCGACCAACATCTCCTACGGCAGCGTCGTCGATCCTTTCGATCCCGACATCGCCGGCTCGCGCCAGAGCCCGACCTTCTTCACCGTCGGCAACACCGAACTCGATCCCGAACGCACGAAGTCCTACAACGTCGGCTTCGTCGTCTCGCCTTGGGCCGACACGAGTCTGTCGCTGGACTGGTACCGCATCGAACTCGACAACCTGATCGGCACCAACAATTCGACGACGATCGTGCAGAACAACGATCCCGCCGATGTGATCCGCGACGCGCGCGGCAAGCTGGTCGCCGTCTACAACCGCTACCAGAACCTCACCGCGCTCAAGACCTCGGGCCTGGACGCGGAGTTCAACCAGACCTTCCGCACCGGCGCGGGCGACTTCAGGATCGCCAGCGTCTACACCCACGTGCTCGACTACAGCCGTCCGCAGGTCGTCGGTGGTCCGCTGGTCGATTACGCCGGCAGCAACCTCGGCCCGTCGCTGCCGCGCAACAAGCTGACCTCGCGCTTCGGCTGGTCGACCGGCGATTTCGAAACCGCGCTGACCTGGTACCGCACCGGCGGCTATGACCAGAAGGCGAGCGTCGCGGCGACCGCGGTGCAGTCGCGCGTCGATGCCTACGACCAGCTCGATCTCTACGCCGGCTGGTCGGGCATCGAGGGCCTGACGCTGTACGCCAAGGTCGACAACCTCCTGGATGAAGAACCGCCGCACGACGCCTCGTTCCCCGGGATTCGCGCGCCGTATGACTTCAGCCAGTACGACCTGCGTGGGCGGTATTTCCAGGTGGGGTTCGATTACCGGTTCTGATGGTTTTGCAGGTCCGCCTTAATTGCGAACCAACATGCTTTTTCGGATCGCGGAATTTTTTGATTCCGTCATTCCCGCGTAGGCGGGAATCCAGTGTCTCTGGCTTCGGTGGCTCAAGTCGCTGGATTCCCGCTTTCGCGGGAATGACGGGGAAATTAAATCGCGGCGACTTCCGATCCTGACGTGCGACACACTTTTCTGCAGGACACCACTGATGCTTCGATTTCCATCCTCGCGCCGCCTGTTACTGACTGCGTTGCTCCTGCTGCCGTTCGCCGTATCCGCACAGACCGCTTACTACTTCCCCGATGCTGCGCCGGATTCGCACGACCCCGCGATCCCCACGCCCGAGCAGTTCCTCGGCTATCCGATCGGCACGCACTACACGCGTCACGACCGCATCGTCGATTATCTGCGTGAACTCGAACGGCTGTCGGACCGCGTGCATGTCGAGGAGATCGGGCGCAGCTACGAAGAACGTCCGCTGCTCGCGGTGCTGGTGACGTCACCGGCGAACCAGGCGCGCCGCGAACAGCTGCGCGCCGCGCACGCGACGCTGGCCGATCCCGATGCACCGGCCGTCGATCCGGCGCAGGTGCCGGTCGTCGTCGGTCTGTACTACAGCGTGCACGGCAACGAGACCTCGAGCGGCGAAGCGATGGTGCTGACGGCCTGGCATCTGGCGGCGAGCAAGGATCCCGACGTCACGCGCTGGCTCGACAACGCGATCGTGCTGATCGATCCGGCGCAGAACCCCGACGGCCGCGACCGCGCGGCGAACTGGCACAACGCGTGGAAGTCGAATCCGGCGATCGCCGATCCGCTCGACAAGGAACACGTCGAACCGTTCCCCAACGGCCGCAGCAACCACTATTTCACCGATCTCAACCGCGATTGGCTGGCGGTGAGCCAGCGCGAGACGCGCGCCAAGCTCGACGTGTTCCATGCGTGGCTGCCGAACATCCAGATCGACTTCCACGAAATGGGTTCGGGCAGCACGTATTACTTCGAACCCTCGCCGAGCAGCATGCACAGCCCGCTGCTGCCGCAGGCGTCCTACGACTGGAACGTTACGCTGGCGCGCTACCACGCACAGGCGCTCGACAGCCTGGGTTCGCTCTATTACACGAAGGAAAATTTCGACAACTTCTCGCCGGTCTACGGCTCGACCTATCCGGATTTCCACGGCGGTGTAGGCGTGACCGTCGAGCAGGCGAGTTCGCGCGGTCTGGTGCAGGACACCGCGAACGGCCCGCTGGAATTCCGCTTCACGATCCGCAACCAGCTGGCCGTGGGCCTGGCGACGATCCGCGGCGCGGTCGAAGAACATGCGGGGCTGTTCGAGCTGCAGAAGGACTTCTTCCGCTCGGCGCGCGAGCAGGGCCGACGCAACGCGCACTCGGCCTACGTGTTCGGTGACTCGGCCGATGCGACGACATCGCGACGTCTGCTCGATCTGCTGCTGACCCATCGCATCCAGGTGCATGCGCTCGACGCGGCGCTGACCGTCGACGGTCGTACCTATTCCCCCGGCAGCGCCTGGGTGGTGCCGGCCGCGCAGCCGCAGTTCCGGCTGGTGCATTCGATCTTCGAGGAAACGCCCGACACCGGCGGCGGCGTCTACGGCAGCACCTCGTATGCGATCGCGCATGCCTACGGTCTGCGCAACGATCGTCTGCGTCGCGCCCCACGACTCGGCGCGGCCGTGACGCAGGTGCCGGCACTCGACACCGGCGTGCGCGGCGAGACCGCGTATGCCTGGGCGATCGACTGGCGTGATCTCGGCGCGCAACGCGTGCTCGCCGACCTGCTGACGCAGAACGTGCGCGTGCGCACCGCGTTCTCGCCGTTCACCACGCGCACCGCAGCCGGCGAGACCGCATTCGGCGAAGGCACGCTGGTGATTCCGGTGGCCGGTCAGACGCTGGATGTCGCTGCTCTGCGAGCCGCCATCGATACCGCCGCGCGCAACGCCGGCGTCGTCGCCCACGGGCTTGCCAGCGGACAGAGTGTGTCCGGCATCGATCTGGGCAGCGACGGTATCCGCGCGGTGCGCAAGCCTGCGATCGCGCTGGTGATGGGCGAAGGGGTCAACGCGACCGAGATCGGCTCGACCTGGTTCGCGCTCAGCGAACGCCTGCAATATCCGGCGACGCGACTTGATCCCGCGCAGCTCGGGCGTGTACCGCTCGGCAGCTACACCAGCATCGTGTTGGCCGGCGGCCGCTACGACGATCTGCCCGAGCCCACCGTCGCCGCACTCAAGCGCTGGGTCGAGGCCGGCGGTTCGCTGGTGACCTTCGGCAGCGCCGCACGCTGGGCGCAGTCCAAGGGCCTGACCGGTGCCGCGCCCGCACCGGCCGCGAAGGACGCACCGGCATCGACGGAACGTCTCGACTTCGCGTCGCGCCGCGACACGCTGGCCGAACAGCGCAGCGCCGGCAATCTGGTCTCGGTCGATGTCGACACCACGCATCCGCTCGCCTTCGGCGTGCCGCAGCGCGCGAATTTCGTCCACAAGGAAACCGACGTGACGCTGGCGCCATTGCCCGACGCGTTCGCCAACGTCGTGCGCATCGACGACGACCCGCTGGTCAACGGCTACCTCGGCGCCGACCTGCGCGCCGCACTGGCCGGCACCGTCTGGGCGCAGGTGGCGCGCGTGGGCAGCGGCAACGTGGTGCTGTTCGCCGACGATCCGGCGCACCGCAAGTACTGGCTCGGCACCGAACGCATGCTGGTCAATGCGCTGTTCTTCGCCGATCAACTGGCGCCGGCGCCGCCGCGGCGCTGAGGTGATGCCATCAGCCGGTGGTGCGTGTGTTGCCTGGGCCGGGAACCCTGCAGTGCTTCTCGGCGCGAGGATTTCCAGGGCCCCGTCGTTCCGGCGGCTTTCAACAGACGTATGTCTGATCAAGCCGGAACCTGATTGGACTTTGCTCTCTTCTGTGACACCGAATTTCTCGTCACGAAGATCAAGATGGATTCCGGCTTTCGCCGGAATGACGGGTGGCGGGATTGGCTATTGATCCCAAACGAGAAGGAGCCGTTTCCGGCAGGTCCGGACTCGACCGGGACACGCCACTGACCACCCCCAAACAAGCGCCTGAGAGCGTCGTCCCATACGAGTCCACACAGTGTGGTCCCGCATGGAACATGTCGCCGCCGCATCCGGGCGAGGATCGGAGCCATGCACATGCGCCCCTCCCCGCCCTCCGTCGCCGGTCTGCCGGCATGACCCTGACCCAGCTGCGCAGCTTCATCGCGATCGTCGACTGCGGCCACAACGTGACCCTCGCCGCGCAACGGCTGCATGCCACGCAGTCGGGCGTGTCCAAGCAACTGGCGCAGCTGGAAGCCGCGCTCGGCATGACCCTGTTCGTGCGCCGTGCGCGTGCACTGACCGGCCTGACCGAAGCCGGCGCGCAGGTGCTGGCGCATGCGCGCCGGCTGCTTGCCGAGTCGGCCAACATCCAGGCGCTGTCGGACAACCTGCGCCGCGAACGCCACGGCGTGCTGCGCATCGCGACCACCCACACCCAGGCGCGCCACGCATTGCCGCCGGCGTTGCAGGCGCTGGAACGCGAATGGCCCGAGGTCGCGGTGCATGTCGTGCCCGGCGAGGATTCCGACGGCCTGCAGGCACTGATCGACGGCCACGTCGATCTCGCACTGCTCAGTGGCACCGGCGCGCCGCCCGCTGGTTGCATCGCCGTGCCGCTGTACCGCTGGCGTCGCCGCGTGGTGGTGCCGGCCGGACATCCGCTGTCGCAACTGCAGCGTCCGTTGCGGCTCGACGATCTGACCGGGCGGCGGCTGGTGAGTTACGCGTCGAGCCAGCTGGCGAGTTCTTCCTTGCAGCGCGCGTTCGCGCAGCGCGGACTGCAGGCCGATGTCGCAGTCACCGCGCGCGATGGCGATCTGATCCAGGCGTATACCCGTGCCGGGCTCGGGATCGGCATCGTCGCGGAGATGGCGCTGGATCCGCGCGACGATCTGGTGGTGCCGCCGATCGAACCCGATCTGCTGCCGTCGTGCACCACGTGGCTGCTGCTGCATCCCGCGCGCGTGCTGCGCGACTTCGGCTTCGCCCTGCTCGCAGCGCTCGCGCCGCAGCACGCGGTCGTCGATCTGCGACGCCTGATCGCCGACGACCAGCCGCTGCCGGAGCCCGCACCCGACTGGCAGGCGTGGCGCGTCGCCACCCGCATCGCACGACCGGTTGCATCGACGGCCATCGCCACAGCACGCTGACGCACCCCGCAGTCGCCGGTGCGGCAGGTAGCATGCGGACATCCGCCGGCTGCTTTCCGGGTACGTCATGAGTGTCGCCCTCCGCTTCGCCTGTGTACTGCTGGCGAGCCTCGCGCTGGCGCAGCCGCTCGCCGCGCGCGCGCCGTTGTTGGCCGGTGCCGCGGCGATCACCACGACCCCCGATCCGGCACCGATCGATCCCGCAGCCGCGGCCGCGACGGCCGCCGTCGATGTCGCCGACATTCCTGCGCAGGCCGATGTCGACCAGCGTCTGGCCGAACGCATCCAGGCCGCTGCCACCGAAGCGGGCGCCGCATCACCGGCCGATGCCTACGCGCGACGACTGGCGGTGATCGAGGCCTCGGTCGAAGACCCGTTCTGGCGCTTCACCTCCGCCGAAATGCGCACGCTGCCGATCCCGCGGCTCGAAAGCCTGTCGCGGCATTGGACCTTCCAGGCGCGGCGGCTCGCGCAGTGGCAGGACGATCTGCGCCAGAGCGCCTCGCATCAGGCCGGCGATGCCGCCGGTCTCGCCGCGCGCCGCGCCGCCTGGGAAACCACCGCGGCCGCCGGCCAGGAACTACCGGCCGCGTTGCGCCAGCGGGTGGACGAAGTCGTGATCGAACTCGCCCAGGCCGAGGCTGCGCTGTCGGATCCGCTGGCGCGCCTGATCGCGCTCGGACGTCGTGGCAACGCAGTCGACGCCGGCATCGCGACGGCGCGCAGTCGCGTGCGTGATGCGGTCGCCGCCTACGACGCCCGTCTGCTGCGCATCGACGCCCCACCGCTCTGGCGTTTGCACGCCGGCAACGTCGCGCCCACTGCCGATACCGGCGACGTGATCCGCAGCGGTCTCGAAATCGAATCGCGCTTCGCCGCCGAATATGCCCAGGGCGATGCGATCAGCGGGCTGCGCGCCTTGCAGACGCTGCTGCTCTGTTCGCTGCCACTACTGCTGTGGCTGGCCTGGCGCAGCCGCGCGCCGATCAAGACCGGGCAGGTCAGCCATACCGAGGCGACCGTGCTGTCGCGCCCGCTGTCGTGCTGGCTGCTGCTGGTGGTGATCGGCGTGTTCGTGTTCCAGCCCGACGCGCCGATGCTGACCCACCAGTTCGCGTTGCTGGCTGCGGTGGTGCCGGTGCTGCGCCTGCTGCCGGTGTCGCGGCGACGCCTGCTGGGCATGGCCCCGTATGTCGCCAGCGCGCTGTTTCTGCTGCTTCGGTTCGGCTTTGTATTCCTGTCGAGCGCAGTGGCGTATCGCCTCTACATCCTCGCGCTGGCCCTGCTCGGCCTGGCCGCGGCAGGCTGGCTGCTGTGGCGCGCGCACCGGCACGGCCATGTCGCCCACACCGGACGCACCGGCCAGGTGCTGCGCGCGTCGGTACACGTCGGCGCACTGCTGCTGGCGGTGGCGGTGATCGCGAATGCCTTCGGCAATGTGTCGCTGGCCGAAACCCTGACCGGCGGCGTGATCGACAGCCTGTACTTCGCGCTGCTGCTCGGCGCCGGCCTGACCGTCATCGCGACGTGGATCCAGCTGCTGCTCAAGCGTCCGGGCGTGTCGCGCTTCCGGCTGGCGCGCGACCACGCCGGCCCGGCGGTGCAGGTGCTGCTCAACGTGCTGGCGGTGGCGGCGATCGTCGGCTGGATCGTCTACACGCTCGACCGCTTCCGCGTGCTGTCGCCGGTACATGCCTCGCTGTCGGCGCTGCTGGGCTACAGCTGGGCGCTGGGCGATCTGCGCCTGAGCCTCGGCCACGTGCTGCTGTTCGTGCTCACCGTGGTGATCGCGTTCTGGCTGGCGAAGACGGTGCGGCTGGTGCTCGACGGTGAGGTGCTGTCGCGGATGTCGCTGCCGCACGGCGTCGCCAACAGCATCGCCTCGCTGAGCTATTACGCAGTGCTGATGCTGGGCCTGGTCGGCGCGCTGTCGGCGGCCGGCTTCAAGGCCAGCCAGCTGACCTTCGTGCTCGGCGCGCTGGGCGTCGGCGTGGGCCTGGGCCTGCAGAACGTGGTCAACAACTTCGTCTCCGGCCTGGTGCTGATCTTCGAGCGGCCGTTCCAGCCAGGCGACGTGGTCGAAGTGGGCGGCACCACCGGCCGCGTGGTCGACATCGGCATGCGCGCGACACGGGTCGCGACCTTCGATGGCGCCAATGTCGTCGTGCCCAACGGCCAGCTGATCTCGCAGCAGCTGGTCAACTGGACCTTGCGCGATCGCAGCCGCCGGCTGGAAGTCCGCATCGGCGTGGCCTACGGCAGCGCACCGGCCGACGTGGAAGCGGTGCTGGCGGAGGTCGCCGCCGCGACGCCTGGCGTGGTCGCGTCACCCGCGCCGGTGGTGCTGTTCGACGGCCTGGGCAGCGTGGCGATGGAGTTCGTCGTCCGCGCCTGGACCCACGAGTACGAGGACGCCGGCACGATCCGCAGCGCCCTCGTCGGCCGCCTCTACGACGCCCTGCTCGCGCGCGGCATCGGCCTGGCGCATGCGGCGGCGACGATCTATCCGCCGCCACCGCCGGCGTCCGAAAGCGCCTGATCCGGGCGCCGCGTCAGCGGCAGTTGGACGCGTCGACGCCGCGGATCGATTCGATGCGGCCGTTGCCGGTCGCCACGTGCACGCACTCGCGCGAGCGCGCGTTCCACCAGGTCACGATCGAACGGCCATCGCGCTGCTGCGCGTCGCGATCGACGAAGCCGCGGGCACGCAGTTCGGTATCGGCCCCGGCCGCACGCGCGCCGACCAGATCGTCGAGCCGGCCGCCGCCCGCGCCACCCGTATTGCCCGACTGCCACGGCACCTGGGCCGAACGCTCGCGCAGGCCGGCGCCGTACCCGTCACTGTAGGCGCCGCGATCGGAATCGGCGCGATAGCCGTGCAGGGCGTCGCGGTAGCCGCGTTCGTAATCGGCTTCGTGACGCGGATCGTCGTCGTGGTCGCCGTCATCGTGGTGATGCGCATGGTGGGCGAGCGCGGCGATGCCGAGAATCGCGGCCGCCGCCACGGCAACCTTGGCACCGTCGCTCATGCGCTCGCGAGGCGCGTCGCCGGCCTGCTGTCCGCAGTCGGGCGCCAGCGTGTTGACCACCGAAACGACCCGCCCGCCGTCGCTGCGCACCATCACGCAGCGCCGGTCGCGCGCGTTCCACCAGCTGCCGTAGTCACCGGACCCCGACTGGCGGACGTAGCCGCGCGCCCCCAGCGTGCGCGACGCCGTGCGGTCGGCGAGACCCTGCAGATCCCCGAGACCGGGTGCGGGATCCTGCGCGGATACCAGCGACGGCGCGAGCAGGGCGGACAACGACAACGTGGCAGCGGCCAGCGCGCTGGGACTTATGACGGACATGGGGCACCTCCGGATGTGCCGCGGCCGGACTGGCCGTGCTCGGCGCAGATTGCGCCGGAAATTGTTCAGGGTGTGTGGCGGGGTTCGGGGTTTTGACGAGATGGCGCCTGGGCAGGCAGGCCGTGAGCACCGCTCCCTTTGGGAGAGGTCGACGCGCGAAGCGCGTCGGGTGAGGGCCGGGGCTCCACAGGGACGTTCAGCAGCGCCCTCATCCGCCCCTCGGGCACCTTCCCCCAGAGGGGGAAGGATCCAGAAAAACCACCCCGAAGGGCTTGCCCTCCGCACCCCGATCTGCATCCCCGGGCCGGCACGAAGGGCTTGACGAACGACGATTCCCGTCACGGCGCGGCCTGCCGCCCGTTCACTACATTTAGCGTTGACGCTGCTCTCGCACCCCACTATCTTGGGCCTGTCGGTTCCGCAGACCCACAAGGGAATGTGGATTAAAACGGGAAGCCGGTGACGCCTCGCGCCACTCCGGCACTGCCCCGCAGCGGTAATTGGGAACGAACCTGCCAATGCACTGGAGCGATCCGGGAAGCGGCAGGGGAGGAGAAGGCGTTGCCTTCGTGCCCATGAGTCCGAAGACCTGCCGACAGCCGCGTGGAGCACAACGCGCGGTGCCGGCTGCGGACGTCCCGTGGGGGGCGGGTTTGCGGAGTGGGGGCGATGGCGCTGTGCGCCCGATCGCGATCCCTGCGACGCCGCCCGATCACCCTCGGACCCCTCCAAAGCCGCCGGACCCACGTGGGTGGGCCGGTCGTGTGCGCGAATGCACTGGACACAGAGAGGACGCATGACCAGCCACGAGACCCTCGCGACCGAGACCCCGGCCGCCGCCGCAGACGCCACACCGGACACCGCCACCGCACCTGCCCCATCCCCCATTTCCGTTGCGCCGCCCGCCGTCGAGCCCGACGACGTGGTGCCGCCGCCCCCGAGTGCCGCCATGAACACCGCAATTGCAGAAGTCTTCGACGCCGATGCCGGCGTTTCCAACTGGATCACCAAGGAAGCCGGCAACCGCCGGATTCCGTACGACCGTGCGCGCCTGGAGCGCAGCATCGACCGCACCCACGCCGAGTTCCCGCAGCTCGACATCGTCGACTACAAGCGCAGCGTGTTCGGCTTCGTCGAGCGCAAGGACGCGGTCAACGCCGACGACCTGGTCGACCATCTGATCCGCGAGGCCGAAGCCCGCGTCGATGTCACCGCGCCGGAGTGGGAATTCTTCGCCGCCCGCCTGTACCTGCACCGCCTGTACAAGCGCGCCAGCCGCAACCGCTTCTACGACGCCGAGCAGAAGTACGGCTCCTACGTCGGCCTGCAGGAATCGCTGGCCGACCGCACCATCTATTCCAACGACATCCTGCGCGCCTATTCCAAGGAAGAGCTGCAGGAAGCCGGCCGCATGATCGAGCCCGAGCGCGACAGGCTGTTCGCCTACAACGGCCTGTATCTGCTGGCCACGCGCTACCTCGCCACCGACACCTCGCGCGCCGTGTTCGAGCTGCCGCAGGAGCGCTGGCTGACCATCGCCCTGTACCTGATGCAGAACGAGACCAAGGGCGGCCGCGAGCGCCGCATGCAGCTCGTCGGCGAGGCCTACTGGGCGCTGTCGAACCTGTACATGACCGTCGCCACCCCGACGCTGCAGAACGCCGGCAAGGTCGGCGGCCAGCTGTCGTCGTGCTTCATCGACACCGTCGACGATTCGCTGCAGGGCATCTACGACTCCAACACCGACATCGCCCGCGTCTCCAAGGGCGGCGGCGGCGTGGGCGCGTACATGGGCTACGTGCGCTCCAGCGGCTCGGCGATCCGCGGCGTGCCGAACTCCTCCGGCGGCGTGGTGCCGTGGATCAAGCAGCTCAACAACACCGCTGTGTCGGTGGACCAGCTGGGCCAGCGCAAGGGCGCGGTCGCGGTCTACCTCGACATCTGGCACCGCGACATCGAGAACTTCCTCGACCTGCGCCTCAACAACGGCGACCAGCGCCTGCGCGCGCACGACGTGTTCACCTCGATCTGCATCCCCGACATCTTCATGGAGGCCGTCGAGCGTCGCGGCGACTGGTACCTGTTCGACCCGCACGAGGTCCACAAGATCAAGGGCTGGCACCTGCAGGATTTCTTCGACGAGAAGAAGGGTGACCCGAACGGCAGCTTCCGCCGCAAGTACGAGGAAGTCGTCGCCGACGAGCGCATCTCGCGCAAGACCGTCAAGGCGATCGACATCTTCAAGCGCGTGATGGTGAGCCAGCTCGAAACCGGCAACCCCTTCATGTTCTACCGCGACGAAGTGAACCGGAAGAACCCGAACAAGCACGTCGGCCGCGTGTATTCGTCGAATCTCTGCACCGAGATCCTGCAGAACATGAGCCCGACGAAGATGATGCAGGAGATCATCTCCGGCAACCAGATCGTCACCACCAAGCAGGCCGGCGACTTCGTCGTCTGCAACCTGTCGTCGGTGAATCTGGGCCGCGCGGTCATGCCGCAGGCCGGCCAGAGCGATCTGATCACCGACGTGCTCGAGCGCCTGATCCCGATCCAGGTGCGCATGCTCGACAACGTGATCGATCTCAACATGCTGCCCGTGCCGCAGGCCACGATCACCAACCAGAAGTACCGCGCGATCGGTCTGGGCACCTTCGGCTGGCATCACCTGCTGGCGCAGAAGGGCATCCAGTGGAACGATGCGCAAGCCGAGGACTTCAGTGATTCGCTGTACGAGCGCATCAATTTCCTGACCGTGCAGGCCAGCATGGAACTCGCGAAGGAAAAGGGTGCCTACCCGGTGTTCGCCGGCAGCGACTGGCACACCGGCGCGTACTTCAGCGACCGCAGCTACAACTCGCCCGAGTGGATGGATCTGGCCGCGCAGGTCGGCGTCAACGGCATGCGCAACGGCTGGCTGATGGCGGTCGCCCCGAACATGTCCACCGCGCAGATCGCCGGCTCCACCGCGTCGATCGACCCGATCTACTCCGCGTTCTATTACGAAGAGAAGAAGGACTACCGTCGCCCGGTCGCAGCCCCCGGCCTGTCGCTCGAGACCTGGCCCTACTACGAGAAGGGCGCCTACAAGGTCGACCAGTTCGCATCGGTGCGCCAGAACGCGCGTCGCCAGCGCCACGTCGACCAGGCGATCAGCTTCAACTTCTACGTGCCCAGCACCATCCCCGCCCGCACGCTGCTCGACCTGCACATGACCGCGTGGAATCTCGGCATGAAGACCACGTACTACGTGCGTTCGAACGATATCGATATCGCCGAGTGCGAGTGGTGCAGTAGCTGATCGCGACGCGATCGCTTTGAACGAACCCTTCCCCCTCCGGGTGAAGAGCCTGCCCCGTACTTGATACGGGGTGGCCCGAAGGGCCGGATGAGGGCGCTCTTACGCAGCACGCAGAAAGCCCCGCCCTCACCCCAACCCCTCTCCCACAGGGAGAGGGGCTCAAGACCGAATTCCGAGACAGACATCCATGGCCGCCACGTCCACCCCGCTCGACCGCATCAAGATCCTCGAGCCGCGTCATCCCAACCGCTCGACCGGCATCATCAACGGCCAGACCAGCGGCATCCTCAACTGGAACGACATTCCGTATCCGTCGTTCTATCGCGCCTACAAGGAACTCTCGACCAACTTCTGGATTCCGGACGAGGTCGACATGAAGGGCGACGCCAAGCAGTACGGCGAGCTCTCCGCGCGCGAGAAAAACGCCTACGATTCGATCATCGGCCTGCTGGCCACGCTGGATTCGCCGCAGACGCGCTACATCTACAACGTCGCCGAATACATCACCGACCCGGCCGCGCACGCCAACGCCGCGATCATCGGCCAGCAGGAAGTGATCCACAACGAGAGCTACAGCTACGTGCTAGCCTCGATCACCGGCCTCGCCGATCAGAACCGCGTGTTCGAACTCGCGCGCACGCATCCCACGATCATCGCGCGCAACCAGCCGATCATGGAGTCCTACAACGACTTCATGCGCGAGAAGTCCGCCGAGACGCTGATCCGCTCGCTGGTGCAGTCGTCGATCCTCGAAGGCATCAATTTCTATTCGGGATTTGCGTACTTCTACAACCTGGTCCGCCAGAACCGGATGACCGGCACCGGCAAGATCATCAGCTTCATCAACCGCGACGAACTGGCGCACAGCAAGTTCATCAGCGAACTGATCCGCGCCATCGTCGGCGAGAACCAGTCGCTGCAGGGCGACCAGCTCACCCAGTACGTGCACGACGCGTTCGAACACGCGATCGAACTCGAGACCCGCTGGACCGCCGAAGTGCTCGACGGTATCGACGGCATCGACGTCGACGAGATGGTCCGCTACGTGAAGTACCGCGCCAACAAGATGGCCGGCATGCTGGGCATCGAGAAGCTGTACTCCGACACCACCGACAACGTGATGCCGTGGATCAAGGCCTACGCCGACAACTTCACCGAGACCAAGACCGATTTCTTCGAGATGCGGAACGCGTCGTACAAGAAGACGAATTCTGACAACGGGTTCGACGATCTCTGATTCGGGAACTACCAACACCTCTCTGTCATTCCACTCTTCAAGTACGGGGGCACCATGAACAAGCGATTGGATCCGCGCATCTCGTCTAGTCGCATGCGACTGGAGAACCCGTACGCCCACATGGAAGAGATTGCAGAGTGCTGGGAGGCGGCTAATTATCAGAATCCGTATCGCTTTGTGACTTCGGACGAGAAATCAGTCTCTGCAAAAAAGAGCCATAGCTTCGAGTCGATCGAGGCACAGGCCAAAGAGTTGCAACGCGCTATCTGGAAAAAAAGGACAGATCTCGGGCTGAGCCAGAACGTCCACCCGATTGATGTCCTGGATCCGCAGCTTGCCGCGGAACTGCTCGGCTTCGAGTTCACCTTGCATCCCAGCCTTGGATGGATGGTTAATGGCCGTCGTCGAGTTTCCGTTGCAGGGTTGATTGATCAATCCAATCGATCGATTCAGATTGCAACCGATGCTGATCCGAGGGTCATGCGTTTCACTGCGGCTCATGAGATCGGACACGCAATTCTTCATCCCGATCAAACAGGGCTACATCGAGATCAGCCGCTCGACGGTGTTCGACAGTCGCGTAATCGCACTGAACTCGAAGCGGACAAGTTCGCGACATATTTTCTGCTGCCAGAAAAACTTCTCACCGAAGAATTTAGGTCTCGCTTCTTGGGTCCTTTTGCTCTCAATGAACAGACCGCATTTGCTCTGCTCAGCAAGCCCATTTACGAAGTGATCGAAGCTCTTCCGACTCGTCGCCACGTCGCGAGGAAGCTCGCTGGCGCGACATATTACAACGGCCGCCATTTCGTATCGTTGTCCGAGTCTTTTGGAGTCAGCATCGAAGCAATGGCCATTCGCCTTGAAGAACTGAAACTCGTTATTGAATGATTTCTTCTCTGACATGCGCATCCTCCTCGCCCACACATCGCTCAGCGGCAACACCCGCGATGTCGCGCGTGCGATCTGTGCGCGGTGCGAAGAGATGGGCCATACCGTCACCTGGATCGATGCCGACATCCAGACGCTCGCCAAGGTCTGCCCCGATGGTGCCGAACACGATCTCTACGTGCTCGGCAGCTGGAGCATCAACGCCGGGCGCACGCCGCCGGAGATGAAGCGCTTCATCGAGGACCTCGTCGCCGCGGTCGGCAAGCCGGAACGCCTGGCGGTGTTCGGCACCGGCGAGACGCAGTGGGGCGAAGAGAACTACTGCGGTGCGGCCCGGCGCATGGCCGCGTTCTTCGGCACGCGGTATCCGCGGCTGGAGATCGAACAGATGCCCCACGGCGAACACGACGCCACCAAGATCCGACGCTGGACCGACCACATTCTTGCCTGTACCGAGACCCTGACCCATGCAGACCCTCCACGCCTCCACGCCTGACGACTACGCCGCCGCACTGGCCGCGCACTCGCGCCTGCTGGTCGATTACTACAAGGACGATTGCCCGGGCTGCAAGATGCTCGACATGTCGCTGGCCAAGTTCGCCGCGACCGCCGAGTCCGAAGGCGTCGCGCTGTTGAAGGTGAAGCTGGAAGTGATC
This sequence comes from Luteimonas fraxinea, assembly GCF_021233355.1. Classification (NCBI taxonomy): domain Bacteria; kingdom Pseudomonadati; phylum Pseudomonadota; class Gammaproteobacteria; order Lysobacterales; family Lysobacteraceae; genus Luteimonas; species Luteimonas fraxinea. The sequence goes on from NZ_CP089507.1 coordinate 1,678,964, forward strand.
GGCGAGGATTTCTTTCGCGACCTCGGCCTGCGCCAGACGCCGACGCTGGCGCTGTTCAAGGACGGCAGCGAGGCCGCGCGCCTGCCGGGCTTCCAGTCCCCGGGCCAGATCTCGCAGGCGGTGGGCCTGCATCTCGCCACCGCGGACGTCTGAGCGTGGCGCCTCCCTCGAACACCCCCACGACCGAAGCACGGATGCTCGAGATCGTGTTCCCCGACCACACCAACCATCTCGGCACGCTGTTCGGCGGCACCGCGCTGGCGTGGATGGACAAGGCCGCCTTCATCGCCGCATCGCGCTACGCGCGCCGCACGGTGGTGACCGCGCGTTCGGAACAGGTCGACTTCAAGCTGCCGATCAAGCAGGGCCAACTGGTCGAGATCATCGCGAGCGTGGTCGAGGTGGGCCGCACTTCGATGCAGGTGGAAGTGGAACTCGTCGCCGAAGACCTGCTCAGTGGCGATCGCGAACTGTGCACGCGCGGCCGATTCGTGATGATCGCGCTCGATGCGCGGGGTCGCCCGGCGCAGGTCGCGGCGCTGCCGGGGAGCACGCCGTGAACGAGCTCTCGATCCTGCAGTGGCTCGCGCTGGGGCTCTTCATCGGCGTCGCCTGCGGCGCGGTACTGGCCTTCCTCAACCGCAAGCGCTGAAGCTGCGCGTCAGCGCGCGGCCAAGGCGCGCAGCAGCGCGTCGCCGTCTCGCGGCAGCGGTTCGCCGGCACGCGTGAGCAGCAGCAGGCGACGCCGCGCCCACGGCGCGTCGATGGCGATGCGCGCGAAGCCGTCGCGCCGGCGACAGCGCACCGCGGTCGCGCGCGGCACGATCGCCTGACCGATGCCTTCGCCGACCAGGCGGCACACCGCGTCCAGACCCGCCACCCGCAGGCGCCAGCGCAGCGATCTGCCGTGGCTGCGCGCATGCGAGGCGATGTGCCGCTGCAGCGCGGTCGTGTCGGCGAGCCCCACGTAGCCGCCTGCCGGCAATGCATCCGCATCGATCGCACGCAGGTGGGCGAGCGCGTGCGATGACGGCACGATGAGGTCGAGCGGGTCGGCGCGCAGTGCGATCGCAGCGAGCCCCCGGACATCGACCGCGTCGGACGCGATGCCGATGTCGCAGCGACGACCGCGCAGCGCGGCGACGATGCCGGGGCTGTCCTGCTCCACCACGTCGACTTCGGCCGCGGGCTGCGCCTGCAGGAACGCCGGGAGACGCGCGGGCACCAGTTCGCTCATCGCCGCGGTGTTCGCATGCAGGCGGATGCGTGACGACTGCGCAGTGCCGAAACGGGCGAGATCGGCCTGCAGGCGCGCGATCTGCGCGAGCACGCGACGTGCATGCGCCAGCAGCACGCGACCGGCGTCGGTCGGACGCACCCCGCGCGCATGTCGCTCGAACAACGCGGCGCCGAGTGTGTCTTCGAGATGGCGGATGCGTTCGCTGGCCGAAGCCAGCGTCATCGCCACGTCGTCGGCGCCACGGGGGATCGAACCGCCGTTGCAGACGGCCACCACCAGGCGCAGGTCGGTCAGGTCGAAGCGCATGCCGCAGCCTAGCATCGTGCCTCAGGCCAGGCCTGAGGCGGGCTGCGGCGATGCCCGCTGGTGCGGTGCCGGCGTGCGGTGCACGGTGTCGGCCCCGTCGTCAGGAACGCCGCGATGCCCGAGGTCTCCACCCTGGATGGCTGGATCTGGATCGCGGCGGTGTTCATGCTCGCCGGGCTGGTCAAGGGCGTCATCGGCCTGGGTCTGCCGACGGTGGCGATGGCGCTGCTGGCGCTGGGCATGTCGCCGGCGCAGGCCGCCGCGCTGTTGCTGGTGCCTTCACTGCTGACCAATGTCTGGCAATGCCGGCCGTGGCACAGCCTGCCGGCGCTGTTGCGCGATACCTGGCCACTGCACCTGGGAATCTTCTTCGGCACGCTGGTGATCGGCGCTTGGCTGGGCGCGCCCGCCGGCGCGTTGGCGGGCGTGCTGCTGGGCATGGTGCTGGTGGCCTACGCGGCGATCGGCCTGCGCGGCTGGCGTTGGCGCAGCGCCACGCGGGCCAGTGGGCTGCCGGCCGGTCTGGTCACCGGCGCGCTGACCGCGATGACCGGCGTGTTCGTGGTGCCCGCGGTGCCCTGGCTGCAGGGCCGGATCGACGCCCGCGCGAGACTGGTGCAGGCGATGGGGCTGGCCTTCACGGTGGCGACGGTGGCGCTGGGCCTGCAACTGGCGATGCACGATGCACTGGCCGCTGGCCGGCTCGGGATCTCACTGCTGCTGGTGGTGCCCGCCCTGCACGGCATGGCGCTCGGCGCCTGGCTGCGCGCACGGTTGTCGGCGACGCTGTTGCGGCGCTGCTTCTTCGGCGGCATCGGTGGATTGGGGGCGTGGATGATGATGCGCGCACTGGCGTGAGCGCGAATCCGCCGCATGGCGGCTCGACGGCTGGCGGCGGCGCTACGGCACCACGTCGACACCTTCCGCACCGCGATCCTTGCCGGCGCCCGTCGATGACGGCAGCGGGACGTCCGGGTGCACGGGCGTCGGCGCGACGTGTTCGCGCCACACCTGCAGGACATCCTGCAGGCCGGTCCGTCGCCGCCCCTGCCACGCGCTCGCCAGCACCCGCCCCTGGCGATCGACCAGCACCAGATTCGGCGGCGCCACCCCGCCGAGTGCGCGGATCGCCGGCAGCGCGCGCAGACGGCGATGTTCGATGGCCGGCCACGGCATCGCCTGCCGGCGCATGTAGCGGCGCATGTCCGACTCGGCGTTGTCCAGGCTGACGTAGACGACTTCGGTGTCGGCGCCCGCTGCGCGCAGGGTGTCGCGGATCTCGCGCAGCGTCGGCACGAAGGCATGGCACGGCGCGCACCAGTCGGCACCGAAGTACAGTGCGACGATCTCCGGCTCGCGCGCCCAGCGGTACGGCACGAAGCGCGCGCCGTCGGGACGGACCAGGGCCGCCGCGATATCGCCGCGCAGCGAGGGATCGGGTGGCGCACGCTCGCCGGCCTGCGCAATGGACGCCAGCAGCAGTGCCGTCAGCAGCCACGGACACCCGTACCGGCGCACACGCGATACAGCGCGCGAGGTTTGCGGCTGCATCTCAGAAATTGAATCGCGCGCTGGCATACACCGACCGCGCGAAGCGCGGACCATAGACATAGTCGCTGTCGCGGCCGGCCCCGGTCTCCAGATCCTTCTGGCGCTGGTCGAGCAGGTTGCGCACGCCCAGCGCGAGATCCCAGTGGCGATCGCCCCGGCCCAGATGCCAGGTGGTGCCGGCATCGACGACCCAGAACGTGGGCGTGCGCGCCAGGCGGGCGCTGTTGTTGTTCAGCGCCCACATCGCACCGGTGTACTTCACACCCACGTAGGCATCGAGCAGCGAAGACGGCGACCAGGTGAGCTGCGCCTGTCCGCTCCAGCGCGGCGTCTTCAGATAGTCGCGGGTGGCGATCACGGTGTCGCCGCCGTCCTCACTGTCGTCGAACACGGTTTGCGCGGCGTCGAAACGCGAGCGGTACCAGGCGACGCCGGTGGTCAGCCGCACCGTGTCGCCCGCCTGCCAGCCGAGGTTGGTTTCAAATCCAGCCACCTGCGCGCCGCCGGCGTTCTCGCGCACCTGGTACAGCCCGACGGCATCCTCGCGGATCTCGCTGAGCACGAAGCTGTCGCGCAGTGCGGTCAGCGATGCCGTCGCATCCCAGGTCAGGCGCCCGTCGCCCGTCCGCCAGTCGAGCCCCAGCATGGCCGTGGTCGCACGCTCTTCGACAAGATCATCGGCATTGCGGATGCGGATCGGCTCGGCCCCCAGGGTGTCCACGTGCAGGTCTTCGCTGAACACCTCGGGCGCGCGGAAGCCGGTGGACACGCCGGCACGGAACTTCCATGCCTCGCTGGCCTGCCAGGCCAGTGCGAGGCGCGGTGAGACGATGGCATCGCGCAACGCCGAGTGCTTGTCCACGCGCGCGCCGAGTACGAGATCCACCGCCTCGCCGACCGTCCATTCGTCCTGCACGAACACGCCGAGATTGCTGAAGCGCTCGCGCGCGCCACGCAGCAGCGTGTCGCCAGCGGCATTGCGCCGATCGTCGCGGACCGATTCGCGCTTGTACTGCACGCCGAATGCCAGCGCATGCGCGCCCCTGCGCAGGTTGAACTGGCTGTCGAGGTAATGCAGCGGATTCTCGGTGTAGCCGTACTGGTCGAACGATGTCGCGGCTGCACTCCCGGGCACGCGCGGATCGAGTGCGTCCGGGTCGAACGCGGGATCGGCCGGGTCGGTCGCCACCTCGCCCAGGCCGCCGTAGAAGCTCGTGCGCCTGATGAAGGCGAACGAGTAGCCGAAGGTGACGTCGGCATCGTCGCCGAGCCGCTGGTCCCAGTGCACGCCGCCGCGGTGGTAGTCGGTGTCCAGCGACTCGGCGATGTTGGCCAGCCACTCGGGCTGATCGAAGCGGTTGCCGCCGCGACGCGTTTCGTGGGTGAACAGATAGTTGGCGCGCAGGGTCGCGGTGTCGTTGGGCGCGTACCAGCCCTGTGCACCGGCAACGCGCTGGTCCTTGTCGACGATCTCGCTGTAGCCGTCGCCGTTGAAGTCGATGGCGTCGCTCGTCGACCACTGCCCGACCACCGACAGCCCGCCGCGGCCATCATCCGATACCAGATCGCCGCGGCCGTCGACGCTCCACGCCGGCGCGCCGCGCTGCACCTCGGTACCCACCTGCACGAAGCCGCCATTGCGCACCGGCTGCTGCGGAATCAGATTGACCACGCCCGCGACAGCGCCCGGCCCGTACAGCGAGGAGCCACCGCCCTTGACCACCTCGACGCGGTCGATGAGTGCCGCCGGAATCTGTTCCAGTCCATACACGCTGCCGAGCGTGGACAGCAGCGGCGCACCGTCGAACAGCAACTGGTTGTAGGCGCCGCCCAGTCCGAGCAGCTGCACTTCGGAGGTATTGCAGTTCTGGCAGTTGCTTTCGACCCGCAGGCCCGTGATCAGCTCGGCGACACGCGAGAAGTCGGTCACCGCGCGCAGCGCGATGTCCTCGCCACGCAGCACTTCGGTGCGGATCGGCACATCCGCCAGCAGGCGTTCGCTGCGCGTCGCGGTGCTGACCACCTGGACGCGGTCCAGCTCCACCGCGTTGCGTTCGGCGGCGCCCGCACCGCCCACCGACAGGGCGAGCGACAACGCGGCACCCACGTGGGCGTGACGGCCGGAACGTGGACGGAACGGCGAGAAGCCGCTGCGCGGCAGGGGGGAGCAGCGTGTCGACATGACGGGCCTCGTTGTGGATACGCCCATATTATAGCAATTGCTATATTGTGTGCATTGCACTGCATAAATGAGTATGTGCTCAAATTTGGACCTGCCTTCCGCCGTAATTGGCGACAATGCACGCCATCGAACGCAATGCCGGAACACGGCGCCTCATGGTCAGAGCCCTCCCTCCCGGCAAACCGAAACCCGGCCAGCCCGCGCCCCTGCTGGAAGCCGACGTACAGGTCGAGAGCTTCCGTCAGGTGCGCGAGGCGCGCCGGGCCGAACTGGTGGAGGACTACGTCGAGCTGATCTCGGATCTCATCGCCGACGGCGGCGAGGCGCGCCAGGTCGACATCGCCGAGCGCCTCGGCGTCGCCCAGCCGACGGTCGCGCGCATGCTGCAGCGCCTGGTGCGCGATGGGCTGGTGCTGCAGAAGCCCTATCGCGGCGCGTTCCTGACCGACGCCGGCGAGAAGCTGGCCCGCGCCAGTCGCGCGCGGCATCAGACGGTCGAGGCCTTCCTCGTCGCACTCGGCGTGCCACCCGACATCGCGCGTCGCGATGCCGAGGGCATCGAACACCACGTCAGTCCGGAAACCCTGGCGGTGTTCGAGGCCTTCGTGCAGACGCGGGGCGCGTAGGCGGCAAATCGGAGCGGCGGCGGTCTTCCAGTGATCGGGCCGCCCTTGGAAAAGACCTCGCCGGGACGAGGACGCAGAGCGCGCGCCGCGCCTTTCTCGTCATCCCGGCGGCGTTCAACAGACACATGTCCGGTCAAGCCGGGATCCAGCGACTTGCGGGATCAGGACAGAAGTCGCTGGGCCCCGGCCTAAGCCGGGGCGACGGAGCGCGAATGCACGAGCCGCTGCGAACTGGCCCCAGCTTTTTGCGGGGCGACGGTGTCGCAGGCATCGGGAACGCATGTTTCCCGTCATCCCGGCGGCGTTCAACAGACACATGTCTGGTCAAGCCGGGATCCAGTGACTTGCGGGATCAGGACGGAAGTCCCTAGGAGCGTGGGCGGCAGAAATCGTCCGGGCTGCAAAGCCCGCTGCGCGAGGCCAGATTTTCGCCGGTTTGCAGGCCCGTAGCACCACTACGAGCCTGCAAACCGGCGAAAATCTGGCCTCGCGCAGCGAACTTTTCGCCTCGAACATTTCTGCCGCCCACGCTCCTAGGCCCCGGCCTACGCCGGGGCGACGGATTGATGCACGAACCGCTGCGAAGTTTGGCCAGGGCTTTCGCGGGACGACGGGCCAAGCCGACTCAGGCCACCGAAGCGCGATAGATCGATTCGATCGCCGTGTCGAGCGCGGTGTTGAAGTCGTCGTCGCTCTGCTGCGCGCTCAGGCCTTCGGTCAGCGCGCGGCTGAAGCTCGCGACCACGCCCGGGTTCTTCGCCAGGCGCGCGTTCGCGTCGTCGCGGCTGTAGCCGCCCGACAGCGCGACGACCTTCAGCACGCTCGGATGTTCGACCAGTTCCTGGAAGAAACCATCGACTTCCGGCAACGTGAGCTTGAGGATCACCGGCGTCGACGGGGCCACCTTGTCGAGGCGCTCGAGCAGGCCCTGCTTCAGCGTGATTTCGATGTCGCCCTTGTCGGCGGACTTGATGTCGACTTCCGGTTCGATGATCGGCACCAGGCCCGCATCGAGCACCTGCTGGCCGAGCTCGAACTGCTGGTCGAGCACCGCGGCGATGCCGGCGGCGTTGTTCTGCTTGATGACCGAGCGTTCCTTGGTGCCGAACACGCCCTTGGCCCTGGCCCGCGCGAGCAGTTCCGACAGGCCCGGGATCGGCTTGAGCAGCTGCACGCCGTCGGCTTCGTCTTCCAGGCCCTTGTCGATCTTCAGGAACGGCACGACACCCTTGGTGTTCCACAGGTACTCGGCCGCGCCCTGACCTTCGAACGCGTCGTCGAGCGTGCGCTCGAACAGGATCGCGCCGAACACGCGTTCACCGGTGAAGGCGGGGCTGGTGACGATGCGGGTGCGCATCGCGTGGACGAGGCCGAACATCTCCGCGTCGTCCGCGTACTCGGTTTCGTCGATGCCGTAGAGCTTGAGCGCCTTGGGCGTGCTGCCGCCGCTCTGGTCGAGGGCTGCGATGAAGCCCTGGCCCGACTTGATCCTGTCCAGTTGTTCCTGATTCACGGCCACGTGCTTGAGTCCTGTGCGATCGGTGGGAAACCCGGGCCCGCGATGATACCGCCCTGCCGCTGCGACCGCCTTGCGGACAGGCCCGTGCCGATACCGGGACGCAGCACCCGCACCGCCGAAACGCTGCCACCGCGCGGCCCTGCTAGTCTGCCGGGCCGCAGTCTCCCGTAGCGCCCGTGATCCGTTTCGAAGGCATCCACAAGTCGTATTCCGCCGCCGGGCGCGAAGCCGTCGCGTTGCATCCGCTCGATCTCACGATCGACGCCGGCGAGGTGTTCGGCATCGTCGGCCATTCCGGCGCAGGCAAATCGACGCTGCTGCGGCTGATCAACGGGCTGGAAACGCCGAGCGGCGGCGTGCTGACCGTCGACGGCCAGCGCCTCGACACGCTCGACGGCGATGGCCTGCGCACCCTGCGCAGGCGCGTGGGCATGATCTTCCAGCACTTCAATCTGCTGTCGGCCAAGACCGTCATCGACAACATCGCGTTTCCGCTGCGCCTGGCCGGCGTGTCGAAAGCGCAGGCGCGCACGCGTGCACAGGAACTGCTGGTGCGCGTGGGACTCGAAGCGCATCGCGACAAGTTCCCGGCGCAGCTCTCGGGCGGCCAGAAGCAGCGCGTCGGCGTGGCGCGCGCACTCGCGACCGAGCCGAAGATCCTGCTCTGCGACGAAGCCACCAGCGCGCTCGATCCGCAGACCACCGCCTCGGTACTGCAGCTGCTCGACGGCATCAACCGCGAACTCGGCCTGACCATCGTGCTCATCACCCACGAGATGGACGTCGTGCGCCGGGTCTGCGATCGCGTCGCGGTGCTCGATGCCGGACATCTGGTCGAGAGCGGCCCGGTGACCGACGTGTTCCTGCATCCGCAGCATCCGACCACGCGGCGCTTCGTCGCCGAATCCGAAGACGTCGACGAGGATGCGCAGCACGACGACATCGCGCATGTCGAAGGCCGTCTGCTGCGCCTGACCTTCACTGGCGATGCGACGTGGCAGCCGCTGCTCGGCCGCGTCGCGCGTGAGACCGGTATCGACTACACGATCCTGTCGGGCCGCATCGACCGCATCAAACGTCTGCCCTACGGCCAGTTGACGCTGGCGGTGACCGGCGACCGCTTCGACGCCGCCGCGCGAAGCTTCGCCGACGCCGGCGTGCACGTGCAGGAGCTGCCGCGATGAGCACACCGCTGCTGCCCAACGTCGATGCCGGCAAGTGGGTCGAGATCGGCCAGGCGACGGTCGATACGCTGTTGATGCTCGCCGGCTCGCTGCCGCTGACGTTGCTGATCGGCCTGCCGCTCGGCGTGCTGCTCTACCTCACCGGTCCGCGCCAGTTGCACGCGCGCCCGGTGCTGTATGGCGGGCTCTCGCTGGTGGTGAACCTGTTGCGCTCGGTGCCCTTCATCATCCTGATGATCGTGCTGATTCCGATCACGCTCAAAGCCATGGGCACCTCGCTCGGCGTGCGCGGCGCGATCCTGCCGCTGGTCGTCGGCGCCGCGCCGTTCTACGCGCGCCTGGTCGAGACTGCGTTGCGCGAGATCGATCGCGGTGTCGTCGAAGCCAGCCTCGCGATGGGCGCGACCACGCGCCAGCTGGTCACGCGCGTGCTGCTGCCCGAAGCGCTGCCAGGCCTGATCGCCGGCGCGACGGTGACGACGATCGCGCTGATCGGCTTCACCGCGATGGGCGGCGCGATCGGGTCCGGCGGTCTGGGTGATCTGGCATATCGCGACGGTTATCTACGCTCGCGCACGGATGTGGCCGTCGTCACCGTCGTCGCCCTGCTGGTGATGGTGCAGGTACTGCAGATGGTCGGCGACCGGCTGGTGGCGCGGTTCACGCGGCGCTAGGGCCTCAGTCGCCTGCCGTCCCCCATCACGTCATTCCGGCGAAAGCCGGAATCCAGTGTCTTCGGGCCTCCCAGCGAAACGCACAAGCCGCTGGATTCCGGCTTTCGCCGGAATGACGGGAACCTTGCGAACGTCACGCCCCAGCGTGAGCCGCCGCCACACCACACACTGATTTCCACCCCCGCACTCGATCCCCACGCGCAGACCCCGATACTGGCCGGCCCCTCGCTCGACCGGATCCGACATGGCCCTGCTGCCCCGACTCGCCACTGCCGCCCTCTTGCTGTCCGCCCTCGCCGGGTGCGGCGGTGCCGGGTCCGGCGCCGATGGCGAACGTCTGACGATCGCCGCGACCGCGGTGCCGCACGCCGAGATTCTCGAAGTGGTGAAGCCGCTCCTGGCCAAGGACGGCATCGATCTGCAGGTGCGCATCTTCAACGACTACGTGCAGCCCAACGACCAGGTCGTGCAGGGCCAGATCGACGTCAACTATTTCCAGACCGAGCCGTATCTCGACGCCTACAACCGCGACCGCGGCACCGATCTGACGACGCTCGTCGGCGTGCACATCGAGCCCTTTGGCGCGTACTCGCGTCGCTACACCTCGCTCGATGCCGTGCCCGAAGGCGCCGACGTGGTGATCCCGAACGACCCGAGCAACAACAGCCGTGCGCTGATCCTGCTGCACCACAGCGGCGTGATCACGCTGCGGGATCCGGATGACGCGCTGGCCACGCTGCGTGACATCACCGCGAACCCGAAGAACCTCAAGTTCCGCGAGCTCGACGCCGCGATGCTGCCGCGCGTGCTCGACCAGGTGGATCTCGCGCTGATCAACACCAACTACGCGCTCGATGCCGGCCTCGATCCCGGCAAGGACGCGCTGGCGATCGAAGGCAAGGATTCGCCGTACGTGAACTTCCTCGTCGGCCGCCCCGACAAGCGCGACGACCCGCGCGTGCAGAAGCTGATCGCCGCACTGACCAGCGAAGACGTGCGCAGCTTCATCCAGGGCAAGTACAAGGACGCGGTGATTCCGGCGTTCTGATCGACGCGCCGTTCGACGCGATGACGCCGACGGCTTGCGCCGTCGGCGTTTTGTTCTGCTTACTCGTCGCCCGCGGCTCCGAGCAGCGTGTCCTGCCAGAACGTCACGCCCGCCCAGAAGATGTAGTCGCGGTTCTCGCGCTTGTGGAAACCGTGACCTTCGTTGGTCGCGAGCACGTGCCAGGCGAGACCCCCGTTGGCGCGGACCGCTTCGACGATCTGCTCGGCCTCCGATGCGGGGACGCGTGGATCGTTGCCGCCCGTGGCGACGAGCAGCGGCACGCGGATCCGGTCGACGTTGCGCAGCGGCGAGATCTCGGCAAGCTTGGCGCGCTGGTCGGGCTCCCGCTCGTCGCCGTATTCCACCCGACGCAGGTCCTGGCGGTAGGGCTGCGTGTTCTCCAAGAACGTCACGAAATCGGAGATCGCCACCGCGCAGCTCGCCGCACGCAACCGGTCGCTGTAGTGGACCGCGGACGCGTAGCACATGTAGCCGCCGTAGGAGAATCCGTAGACCGCGAAGCGGTCCGCATCCAGCGTCGGATCCTGCGCCAGGGCATCGAGGAAGGCGCCGATGTCGCGCACCGAGTCCTCGCGCTTCCACGGGCCGTTGTCGAGATTGAGGAACCGCGTGCCGTATCCCGACGAGCCGCGCACGTTCGGCAGGAAGATCGCGATGCCGAGTTCGTTGACGAGGTAGTTGTCGGTGCCGAGAAACCCGGGGCGACTCTGCCCCTCGGGGCCGCCGTGGATGTCGACGATCAACGGCCGCCTGCCGGGGAACCGGTCCGGGTCGGGCCGGTAGAGGAAGCCCGACATCGACTCGCCGTCGAAGCTGTCGATCTCGACCAGCTCGGGCGCCCGGTTGTGCGACAGGTCCAGACCGCCGGCTTCGCTCGCCGTCCAGCGGCGCACTGCCAGCGTGTCCGGATCCACCGAGAACGCATCGCCCGGCACATCGGAAGCCGACAGGCTCAGGCCGATCTCGCCCCAGGGCGCGATCTGCAGTGGCTGGCCGAAGCTCCAGTGCAGCACACCGGCAGGCAGGTCCTCGACGGTGCGCACCGTGCCGTGCGCCGGGTCGAGCACACGCAATCGCGATACGCCCGCCTCGTTGATGGCGTAGGCGACGAAGCGTCCGTCCGGCGCGAGCGCGTAGTCGGTGACGTCCCAGCGTGTCTCGGGACTGCGTGGGGTGAATTCACCCGACCGGGGATCGAGCTGCCCCAGGCGGACGAAATCCGAATCCCGGTTCGACAGCACCCAGATGCCGCCATCACTGGCGTAATGCGCGTCGGCCCAGGACACCGCCTCGTCGGGGTCGGTGAGGTGCCGCAGACGGCCATCGGCGAGCGTGATCTCGGCGACCACGGCATGGTTGATCGAGCGGCGGTTGATCGCCAGCGCCGTGCGGCCATCGGGCGAGAAGTCGCTGATGTTCCAGCCGCCGCCACTGACCGTGGCCACGAGACGATCGGTCGACGGATCGCGCGGGTCGATCACGTACAGATCGGCGTCGGTGCCGTTGCGTCGGGTCGACGAATAGCCCAGCCAGCGCCCGTCATGGCTCCACGCACCGAACCAGTTGCGGCTTTTGCCGTCGGTGAGCAGGGTGAGGCGGCCCGCGTCGAGGCGGTAGAGCTGGTAGAACTCGTCGCCGCCGACGTCCTTCTGCACCACCAGCGCCGGACTGCCGGCCGGTGGGTACGTCGCGAAGGGCGTGGGCTCGTTCTCGAAGCTGATCTGGCGACGCGCGCCGTCGGGACGCGCCACCTGGAACAGCTGGTCGGTACTGCCGAAGCGGGTCTTGACCAGCATCGAGCGGTCGGCCGGGTTCCAGCCCAGGAAGCCGGCGCTGCGGAACTCCAGGTAGGGCCGGCTCTGCGCGGCGATGTCGTCGGAAATCTCGGGGACGCCATCGGCCACCACCGCTGCCGGGACTGCGACGGCCGCTTGCGCGGCCATCGCTGCCACCGACAGGGCAAGGCCGAAGAGCGCACGGGTCGTGGTCTTCATGTCTTGTCTCCGGGTGATCGATGCAGGGTCAGAACTTCAGCCGCAGGCCTGCGGTGTAGTAACGCCCCATGACGTCGTAGTACGGCGAGAACGTCGATGCGATCGGCGCCTGCTTGTTGGTGACGTTGTTGATCGCGCCGTACAGCTCGAACTGGCCACCCTCGCCGAAACGCGCACTCGCGCCGAGGTCGTAGTAGACGTAGCTGCCGATCGCGCCGTTGACGATCGCCTGGTTGCGGTCGTACTGGCCGGCGGAGATGTAGCGCGCACGCACGTTGGCCGAGAAGCGGTCGCTGCTGAAGGCCAGGCTGCTCACCGCACGCCACTTCGGCACGCCCAGTCCGAACGCGTAGCCCTGCGACTCGACGTACTCGATGCTGTTGATGCCGTCGTCGGTGGTCAGGCTGTTGATCCAGCTCGCCAGCGTGCGGGCCGACAGCGTGCCGCCGGTGCCGAACAGGGTGACCGGCCGCTTGTACGCCACTTCCAGATCGACGCCGTCGGTCTTGTACTCCGACAGATTGGTGAAGGTGGACACGATGCGGGTGATGTTGCCGCCCGCATCGCGCTCCACACGCGCGCACATCGCCGCGTTGCCTGCCGCGCACCGGTTGAGGATGTCCTGCAAGCCCACGGTGGTGATGACGTCCTGGATGCGGATGTCGAAGTAGTCCACCGACAGATCGAGTCCCTCGACAGACTGCGGCGACCAAGTGATGCCGGCGGTCAGCGTGTCGGCGGTTTCCGGCACGAGGTCCGGATTGCCGCCGCCGTTGCTGAGCGCATAGACGGTGTCGCGGGTCACCGGATCGAGCACGTAGCTCCAGCCGGTGGTGCTGGTGGTGAACAGTTCGCTCAGGTTGGCCGAGCGGATGTCGCGCGAACGTGCGACGCGGCCGCGGAAGCCGGGAAAGAACTCGTTGGTCGCACCGAGCTTCCAGGACCAGATCGCGCCGGTGGTGGAGTAGTCCGACACGCGCGCGGCGGCGTTGATGCCGAGATCGTTGAATACCGGACGGTCCTTGGCGATCGGCAGCAGCACCTCGCCGAACAGTTCCTTGACCGTGAAGCTGCCCTGCATCGGATTGAAGCTGAAGGAGCGGAACGCCTTCGCCGCGTCGAGCGCGCCGACGCGCTGGTCGATGGATTCGCGACGCGCCTCGACACCCACCGCGACCGATGCGGCACCGGCCGGCATCTGGAACGGTTCGCCGCGCAGGCTGGCGCCGAAGGTGTCGAGCCTGGTCGTCGAACGCTGGCTGGGCGTGCCGGTCACGTAATCGGCCGCCGCCTGCGAGGGCGCGCCTTCGCCGAACACGTTGATCGGCACACAGGCGACCGCCGGATTGGCCAGCGTCACCCGGCACACCGGATTGCCGGTCGCCGGATCGATCACCGAGTCGATCGCGTTGGCCCACTCGTCGCGCAGCACGAAGCCGGGCGTGTCGAAGTTCTGCTCGGCCTCGCCATGCGAGTAGTAGGCGCTCCAGCGCCAGCTGTCGCCGGCGTAGCCATCGAATGCCAGCGTGGCCTGGGTGGTCCTGCGCTCGAAATCGATCTGCGGATAGTTGATGTCGTTGTTGAAGCGGCCGAGCGTCAGCGTGGTCGCACCGGCAGCGAGCATCTCCGCGCGGACGGCATCAGGCAGGAAGGCGTTGTCCCGGCCGATGGCGAGGTTGCCGCGGTTGTGGTCGCCGAACCAGATGTAGTGGTTGAACATCCGCGAGTGGCGGACATCGGCGGTCATGCGCACCTCGTCGGTGAGGTCGTACCGCAGGCTCGCCATCGTGGAGTAGCGCTTCTGCGGCGCGCTCAGCGGGCTGAAGTTGTCGTTGGACGGGCCTTCGCCGCCGCTCATCAGCGCACCGACACGGGTGCCGAATGCGAAGTCACGCAGCGAGCCGTCCGGATTGAAGGCCTTGCCGTTGAGCGCGAACCCCGGCACTACGGCACCGTTGGCATCGCGGGCGCCGACGATCAGGCCACCGATCGCGGCGTCGGCGAATCCCACGTCCGGCATCAGTGTGGGCTGGCCGTTGATCGTCAGCGTCGACCAGCGTCCGGCGCGTGGCCGTGCAGTGCGCGGCACGATGCCGTCGTTGTCGAGGAACTCGCCACCGACCAGTAGGTGGCCGCGGTCATTGGCGAACCGGGTGCCCCACGCGCCTTCGAAACGACGCTCGTCGCCGTCGGAAAACGTGGAACGTCCCGCCTGCGCGCCGAGCTTCAGGCCCTCGAAATCGTGGTCGAGTGTGATGTTGACCACGCCGCCGACCGCGCCCGATCCCCAGGCCGCCGAAGCGCCGCCGGTGACCACGTCGACGTACTTCACCAGCACCGACGGAATGGTGTTGAGATCGTTGTCGCCCGACACGCGGCGGCCGTCGAGCAGCACCAGCGTGCGGCTGATGCCCAGGCCGCGCAGGTCGACCGGCGCGTTGCCGGCGCCCGTGTTCGAACCGGTGGTCTGCGGCGAACTGGTCGCGCGGAACTGCGGCAGGTCGTTGAGGGCGGCGCCGACGTTGGTGCGCATGTCCAGGTTCAGTTCTTCGGCGCTGATCGGCAGGATCGGCGTCGGTGACACGAAGTCGGGGCGGTCGATGCGCGAGCCCGACACCCGCACCACGTCGAGATTGGTCGCGCCGTCCGCCTGTACCGCGGCCTGCGGGGCAGCCGCCGCTGCAGGTTCGTTCGCAGGGGCGTCCGCGCGATAGACGAGGATCACGCCGTCCGCGTTCTGGCGGTGCTGCAGTCCGGTCCCGGCAAGCAGGAGGGCAAGTGCGTCGTCCAGTGCGTGCTGGCCGGACAGGGCCGGCGCGGTCAGGCCGCGTACCAGGTCGGGCGACACCATGATCTGGCGATCAGCGGCCAGTGCAAGCTGGTTCAATGCCGCGCCCAGCGGCTGGCTTTCGATGCTGTACGCCTGCGGCGCGCCCTGCGCCCATGCAGTGGTGGTGACCAGCATGCCGCCCCCCAGACCCAGCGCGATCGCCAGCGCCGGCACCAGTGGATGCCGCGAATAACGGCGCATGCCGCGTGTGTTCAATCCCCGTGCCATGAAAAAACCCCTTGAAGTCGTGATCGGATACCGGCCGTCCCTGACGCGGCGTGTGTCCCCCCCTATCCATGCAGACGCAACGCGTCACAAATCCCTCATCTTGCTGACGCATCTCCGGTGTCCTACGGTGGGGGTGAGCAAGCCGTCGCTCGCCCCCACACATTTCGATGACCCACCCTGCCTCCGGCAAGGCGCCCGAAGACGCCCTGCCGCACACGGACGTGCGGACCACCCAACGACTCGCGCAGCGTTACCGGCCTGTGCTGCTGCGCTATTTCTCCCGCCATCTGACCTCCCGGGAAGATGCGGAAGATCTCACCCAGGACGCGCTCACGCGGCTGTCCCAGCAACCTGCGCAACGCCTGGCAGGTCTGGTCAATGCCGAGGCGTTCCTGCTGCGCATCGCGTCGAACCTGCTGCGCGACCGCTTCCGCCGGGACCGCAGCCATCATGTCGCCTACCACGTGCCCATCGAGGGCGCGATTCTGGGCTGGCGGGGTGAGGAACCTTCCAGCGAGCGCGTCTACGAAGACAGGGCGCGATTGCAGGCATTCCTGCAGGCGCTCGACGAATTGTCACCCCGGTGTCGAAGCGTGTTTCTGCTGCAGCGATATGATGGACTGACCTACAGCGCCATCGCCAAGCGACTCGGGATCAGTACAAGCGCGGTGGAGAAACACATGATGCGGGCCCTGATGCACCTGGACGCGACACTGGGCGAGGCATGACTGCAAAGCTCGAACTGATCGAGGGCGGCGATCCCGTGCGACGCCAGGCGGCCGCGTGGTTCGCCCGTCAACGCGCGGACGACGTCACCATCGAGGAGACGCATGCCTGGCAACAGTGGCTGGCGGCAGACGCGCGACATCGCGCGGCCTATGCCCGGCTGGAACGCCTGTGGTCGGGTCTGGGCGCACACGCGGCGCAACCGGAAATCGCCGCCCGGCTTGCCGCGGTCGCGGCGGTGCAGACGCCGGTCACGGCAGCCCCCGGACCCGCAGCCCCGCGCGCCCGTGGCGGCCGCTGGGCCGTGCGGCTCGGTATGGCCGCAATGCTGGCAGTCGCGATCTTCGGCGCATGGTGGACACCGGCACCGCCGATGCTGCAGGACACGCTCTACGCCACGGCAGTCGGCGCGCATCGGGAGATCGTGCTCGACGATGGCAGCCGCATCACGCTCGATACCGACACCCGTCTGCGGGTCGCGTACCACGACACCGAGCGCAGCCTGTTCCTCGAGCGTGGCCGGGCGTTCTTCCAGGTGGCGCACGAACGGCGGCCGATGTATGTCCGGACCGCACACGGCAGCGTCCGCGTGGTCGGCACCACATTCGAACTGGACCAGCGTGCGGATGCACTCGATGTCACGCTCATCGAAGGCCGGGTGAATCTGCTGCCGGTGTCCGGCCACGATACGGATGCGCCGGCGGTCCCGATGGTGGCCGGTCATCGCGCACGACTGGCACCGGGGCACGCACCGCGCGTCGTTGCCATGCGGGATACAGCGCCGCCGACATGGTTGTCGGGACGTCTTGTATTCGAGGACACGGCGCTCGCCGACGCGGTCGCGGAGTTCAACCGTTACAGCCACGCGCGCCTGGTGGTCGACGACGCCGCGTTGAACGGCATCCGCCTGACCGGCGTGTTCCGCAGCGATGCGCCCCATGCGTTCGTCGGCGCGCTGGCAAAGCTGCATCCCATCCGGATCGATGTCTCCACACCCGGCGTGATGCGGCTCGATGCCGGGCATCCGTCAGGGTCGACGGCGCGCCGCTAGCAACGGACGATGCGGCACGCGCCAGCGGAGCGCCAGCGCATGCCGCATCGCTTGTGTCACGCGGCCCGGGTCACCGGTGTGTGCGCTCGCATCCGGCGTGCGGCTTCGACCAGCGCCTGCAACGCGGCGCGTGTCTCCGGCCAGCCACGTGTCTTGAGGCCACAGTCCGGATTGACCCACAGCTGCGCAGGCGGAATCCGGTCGGCCGCGCGCTCCAAGAGACGCGTCATCTCGTCGACGTCGGGCACGCGCGGCGAGTGGATGTCGTAGACGCCGGGGCCGATGCCGTTGGGATAGCGGAAGCGCACGAAGGCATCCAGCAGTTCCATGCGTGAGCGCGAGGTCTCGATCGAGATCACGTCGGCGTCCATCGCGGCGACGGCTTCGATGATGTCGTTGAACTCCGAGTAGCACATGTGGGTGTGGATCTGGGTCGTGTCGGCCACGCCCGATGCGCTGATGCGGAAGCTCTCGACCGCCCAGTCCAGATATGCCGCCCAGTCGGCGCGACGCAGCGGAAGACCTTCGCGCAACGCAGGTTCGTCGATCTGGATCACGCCGATGCCGGCCGCTTCGAGATCGATCACTTCGTCGCGCAGCGCGAGCGCGATCTGCCGGCAGGTGGCGGCGCGTGGCTGGTCGTCGCGTACGAACGACCACTGCAGGATCGTCACCGGCCCGGTCAGCATGCCCTTCATCGGACGATCGGTCAGCGACTGCGCATACGTCGACCAGCGCACCGTCATCGGCGCCGGCCGCGCGACATCGCCCCAGATCAGCGGCGGCTTCACGCAGCGCGAGCCGTAGCTCTGCACCCAGCCGAGCTTGGTGAAGGCGAAGCCGTCGAGCTGCTCGCCGAAGTACTCGACCATGTCGTTGCGCTCGAACTCGCCGTGCACCAGGACGTCGAGACCCAATGCTTCCTGTTCGCGCACGCAACTCGCGGTCTCGGCGGCGATGAAGGCGTCGTAGTCGGCATCGCTGAGCGTGCCGGACTTGTGCGCCGCGCGTGCTTCGCGGACTTCGAGCGTCTGCGGGAACGAGCCGATCGTCGTCGTCGGAAACGCAGGCAGCGGACGCAGGGCATCCTGGGCCACGCGACGCGTGCCGAAGGCCGACAGACGCTGCGCATCAACGGGACGGATCGCCTGCAGGCGTGCGGCGACGTCGGCGCGATGCACACGCGCCGACTGGCGACGCGCATCGATCGCGGCGCGCGCCTCGGCCAGGCTGGGCTCTGCCGCATCGGCATCGGTCAGCGCATCGGCGATCAGGCGCAGTTCGTCGAGCTTCTGCGTCGCGAACGCGAGCCAGCCGCGCAGCTCGGGATCGAGCGCCTTCTCCTGCTTCAGATCCACCGGCACGTGCAGCAGCGAACACGAGGGCGCGAGTTGCACCGCATCGGCGCCGCGCGCTTCGACGGCATAGCGTGCGAGCACCAGCGCGTCGTCCAGCCGTGTGCGCCAGATGTTGCGGCCATCGACCAGCCCCAGTGACAGCGTGCGACCGGCCGGCAGTGCGTGCAGCACGGCGTCGAGCTGTTCGCGTCCGCGCACCAGATCTACATGCAGGCCGTCGACCGGGAGCGATGCGGCGAGTTCGAGGTTGTCGTCGAGTGCGCCGAAGTAGGTCGCCAGCAGCAGTTTCGGACGCACGATGTCGGCGAGTGCGGCGTAGGCGCGACGGTAGGCCGCGCGCATGGTGTCATCGAGATCGAGCACCAGGGCCGGCTCGTCGATCTGCACCCAGCCAGCGCCGGCGTCGTGCAGCTTGCGCAGCAGTGCCGCGTACACCGGCAGCAGCCGCTCGAGCAGTGCGAAGCGGTCGCTGCCGTCGGTGGTCTTCGACAGCCACAGCAGCGTGACCGGACCGATCAGTACCGGGCGCGTCTCGATGCCGGCGTCTTGGGCTTCCAGGTACTCGCGCACCGGCTTGTCGTCGCGCAGTGCGAAGGCCTGGTCGGCGTGCAGCTCGGGGACGATGTAGTGGTAGTTGGTGTCGAACCACTTGGTCATCTCGAGCGCGTGCAGATCGATGCCATCGCGTTGATGCCCGCGTGCGAGCGCGAAGTAGCCGGCCAGTGGATCGGCATCGGCCAGCGCGCGATAGCGCCCGGGAATGGCATCGACGCAGAACGCGGCGTCGAGCACCTGGTCGTAGAGCGAGAAGTCGTTGCTGGGCGGCAGGTCGACGCCCGCCTCGCGTTGCAGGGTCCAGTGCCGCAGCCGCAGTTCGCGGGCGGTGGCCTGTAGCGTGGCAGCATCACCGCCGCGCCAGTGCGCCTCGACTGCACGCTTGAGTTCGCGGCGTGCGCCGATGCGGGGAAAACCGAGATTGCCGATCTGTGTCACGTGTAGTGCTCCTCAATGCGATGGATGCTTGAGGAACGAAGGACCGCGCGCCGCTGCGCATGCGCGCCACGGACCGTGCAGGCGACCTTCGCCCCCTCGGGCGAACCGGGCCTGCGCGCGGACATGCGGAGCCGACCACGCAGGATGCGCGGCATGGCACCGGTCACCTCCCCGCGGAGGTCCAGGTCGAACGTCCGCGCGGTCATGCGCGGACGGCCAGGGCAGGTCTTCGGGCTCATGGACGGGCCACAGGCGTGGCGGGCCTACTGTCCGTCGCTTCCCGACCCGTGACGGCGCCAGTGCGATGACGGAGTTCGTTTCCAATTACCGCTGCGGGGCAGCGCCGGAATTGCCGCGACGAGCGCGACGCACCGGCTTCCCTTTTAATCCATCGCCATATCTTGATACAGAGATGGAACCAAGGCGGCGCCGACGTTACGCCGGTCGCGCGCGGGCGTCAATCGGAGGGCCGCAGGGCGCTACGCCGGCACGCCGGCCGCGCGTGGCCGGCGCTCACGGTCCGGCGGCGACCAGGCTGTCCAGCAGCGGGCCCGTCTTCCATTCGAGTGGGCCATCGCTGGCGGCCGAGATCCGCGCGGCCTGCGCACTGTCGACGCCGAGTCCACGCAGAACGACCCCGACCGCGCTGGCGGCGGCCTCGTGTGCGACGCCCTCGGCGATCGCGTGCATGCAGCCCATCGCAATGCCGCCCACGAGCGCCATCGCGACATGCAGCGGCATGTCGACGAAGCGGCCCTCGGCGATGCCCTGGGTGATCGCGCTGCCGATCTTCTCCGGGAACAGTCCGCCGAAATCGTCCACCGGCCAGCCCGACCGGACCAGGAAGCGGGCCAGCAAGGGATGCCGACGGGCCATCGAGAACACACCGGTCAGGCCGGTCGCGAGGCGCGCGGCGGGATCCGGGATCCGGTCCATCTCGTCCTCCAGCGCCAGGATCATCTCCTGCGCAACCGCCACGCCGATGGCGCTTGCCAGCTCGGGCACCCCACCGAAGTACTTGTAGAAGCTGCCCCGGGCCACGTTGGCCTGGCGGATCACATCGTCGATGGTCGTCGCGGCCACGCCCTTGCGTGACATCACTTCGAGGCCCGCACGCAGCAGCGTGGCGCGCATCCGGGCACGCCGCTGGGCTGCGACACCGGTCCGATGATCTTTCATAAAAACACCTTTGTCATGATGACAGTTATGTCACTATTACACCCGGTCCGCCGATCGGGCGCCGTGGCGCCTGCACGCCACGCCACTGGATACACAGCACGGACCGTCCGCAATCACGCTCGAGAGCAGCCCCCCAAGGAGTAGTCACGTCATGAACAGCAATGGCACGAGTGTGCGGGTCCCGCGCACATTTTTCATCGATGGCGCGTGGGTTGCGCCCCTGTCCGATCGCCGGATCCGGATCATCTCGCCGGTCACCGAACAGCCGCTCATGGACTATCCCGAAGCCTCGCCGGCCGATATCGACGCCGCCGTGGCGGCTGCGCGCGAGGCTTTCGACTCGGGGCCCTGGCCCCACACCACGCCCAGCGAACGCGCCGCGGTGCTGCGCCGGACCGCGCTGGAGATCGAGCGCCGGGCCGAGGAGATCGCCCAGGACTGGACCATGCAGATCGGCGCCCCGATCGCGATCGGGCGGCTGCTGGTGCCCGACAACGCGAAGATCTTCCACTACTACGCCGATCTGCTCGAGAGCGACGGCTTCGGCTTCGTCGACGAGCGCACGCGGCTCGACGGCGGCCGCACCCTGGTCTGCCGCGAACCGGTCGGCGTCTGCGCCACGGTCACGCCGTGGAACGCAGCCATGGTGCTGATGAGCTACAAGATCGCCGCCGGTCTGGCCGCCGGCTGTACCTTCGTCTCCAAGCCGTCACCGGAAACGCCGCTGGAAGGCTATGTGCTGGCCGAATGCCTCGAGGCCGCGGGCCTGCCGAACGGCGTGTTCAACCTGGTGCCCGCGGGCGCGGAGGTCGGCGAGTACCTCGTGCGTCACCCGGGCATCGACAAGGTCGCCTTCACCGGCTCCACCGCGGCGGGCAAGCGCATCGCCTCGATCTGCGCCGAGCGCCTGGCCCGCGTGACCCTGGAACTGGGCGGCAAGTCGGCGGCCGTGCTGCTCGACGACGCCGATTTCGACAAGGCGCTGCCCAGCATCGCGATGTACTCGATGCCCAGCTCCGGCCAGGTCTGCTTCGCGCTGACGCGCATCCTGGTACCGAAGGCCCGTGCGCAGGAATTCACCGGACTGCTCGTCCGCGCGCTGTCGATGTTCACCGTCGGCGATCCGGCCGATCCGCAGGTGTTCATGGGGCCGCTGTCGAAGGCAAGCCAGTACGAGCGCGTGCTGCAGTACATCGAGACCGGCAAGGCCGAAGGCGCGACGCTCGTGCTCGGCGGCGGCCGGCCGGCGCATCTCCACACCGGCTACTACATCGCGCCGACGGTGTTCACCGACGTCACCCCGGACATGACCATCGCCCAGGAAGAGATATTCGGGCCGGTGGTGGCGATCCTGGCGTATGAGGACGAAGCCGATGCGGTACGCATCGCCAACGACAGCGCCTACGGCCTGAGCGGTTCGGTGTTCTCCTCCGATCCCGAGCGTGCTCTGCGCGTTGCCCGCCGCATCCGCACCGGCAACCTGACGATCAATGGCAGCGTCGTCGACCCGACCATGCCGATCGGCGGCTTCAAGGCTTCGGGCTGGGGGCGCGAAGGGGGCCGAGAGGGCCTCCACAGCTATCTGGAAGTGAAGACGATCAGCATCGTCTGAGTGGCAGCTCTGCGACGAAAGGTCGCAGTAGAGCGGCCGGGCGCGCCGCATCGCAGCGGATAGACTGCGGCGATGATTGCGGGGGGCTCAGTCCGGAAGGCATTTGCATGGCTGTCGCTGACGGCCGTGCTGCTGCTCGCGTTGCTGCCGTCGATCGGACGCATCGCGCATGCGCACGACGGCGCGCCGCGCATGATCCTGATGGAGATGTGCACGATGGGCAGCGACAAGCTCGTCAGCATCGTCGATCCCCACAGCCTGCTCGACGATGCGCCGCGCCCGGCGCCGTCGGCGCATGTCGACATGCAGGAATGCGGCTACTGCCCGCTGCTCGCCGCCGCGCTGCTCGCCGTGTTGTGGTTCGCGATCGCGCGCCTGCTGCATGTGCCGCAGCGCGCACGCGTCGTGCATGCGTTCCGGCGGGTCGAACGCCATCCCTGCGGACTCGGCTCACGCGGCCCGCCACTCGCGGCCTGAGCTGAGCTGCGGCGACCGCTCCGGTCGCCATTTTTCCTGCGATGACCGCGCGTGCGTGGTCTCGCCCGTGCGCGCGTGTCCATGCCGCGCCGCACCCGCACTGGATGCCCACATGTTCCGTTCCGCAACTGACCGGCCTGCGCCGGCCGACACCCTGTTTCGTACAACGCCTGCGGTCTCCCTGCTCGCCAGCCTGATCGCCTCCGCAGTGGTGGCGCCGGCATCCGCCCAGTCGTCGACAGACGCCACACGGCAGGCGACAACGCTCGACACCCTGCAGGTGCAGGGCCAGCGCCTGCGCACGCTCGACACGCCGCAGGAAACCGGCAGCCGGCTCGGGCTGTCGCAACGTGAAACACCTGCATCGCTGCAGGTGATCGGCCGCGAGGAGATCGCCCGCAAGGGCGCGCGCACCACCCGCGAAGTCTTTGAGCTGGCCGATGGCGCGATGGTCGGCAACGTCCCCGGCAATCCTGCGGTGGTGACGCTGCGCGGCTTCAGCGGCAACACCATCTCGGTACTGCACGACGGCGTGCGCATCGGCGCCTCGACCTTCGTCACCCGCGATGTCGACACCTGGGGACTGGAGCGCGTCGAAGTGCTGCGCGGACCGGCCTCGGTGCTCTACGGCGAGGGCACGATGGGCGGCGCGATCAATCTGGTCTCGCGTCGGCCGACCACGGAATCACAGGTGATCGACGCCATGCTCGGGTTCGGCAGCTTCAATACCCGCCGCGCGGGGTTCGGCATCAACCAGCCGCTGTCGGACACGCTGGCGCTGCGACTCGATGCCAGTGGTCTGCGGTCCGACAGCCTCTACGACATCGAACACAACCGGGTCGAGATGTCGACGCTGTCGACCAGCATGGCGTGGTCGCCGCACGACGCACTGTCGATGCTGCTGTCCTGGCAACACGCCGAGGACGACAGCACCGGCACCTACCAGGGCTCGCCGATGGTGGCAATCGAGGACGCCATCACACCGTCGCGTGTGGTGCGCAGTGCGAACGGACTGGTGATCGACGCGGCCACGCGCCACGTCAACTACAACCCGATCGGCGCGCACACCGGTGCACGCAGCGATCTGCTGCGCTGGAACGTGGCATTGGACCTGACGCACAACTGGAAGCTCCGCAACGATCTGGCCTGGTACCGGGCGGATCGCGACTTCGTCTATTCCGACGACTGGCTCTACAACCGCGGCACCGGCCAGTACGCGCGTGGCGCGCAACGTGTGTTCCACGATCACCGGTTCTGGAACGAGCGTCTGGCGCTGTCCTATGACGGACCGCTCAAAGGCCGCCGCAACCGGTTCACCGCGGGCGTCGAACTCAACGGCACCGATTTCGTCAATCCGCGTCAGAGCGGCAGTACCACGCCGGTCACGCCGGTCGATCCGGATGTGGGCGTGTTCCCGGATGCGGATTCGCCGGTCTACACCAGTGACCAGCTGTTCCGCACCGATCTGCGTACGCGCGCGGTGTTCGTCGAGAACGCGTTCAATTTCACGCCGCGCTGGCTGCTGGTCGGCGGCCTGCGCTACGAGCGGATCGATCTGGAGCGCAGCATCGATAACCGCATCACCGGTGCGACGACCATCTTCTCGCCGCGTTACTCGCCGCTGTCGTGGCGCGTGGGCAGCGTGCTCGATCTGCGCGACCACGTGCAGCTCTACGGCCAGTTCTCCACCGCGGCCAGTCCGGTGTCGAGCCTGCTCACGATCCAGACCGCATCGGGCATCTTCGATCTCACCGACGCGAAGTCCGCCGAGATCGGCATCAAGGCCGATGCCTGGAACGAACGCCTGTCGCTGACCGCCGCCGCGTACCGGATCGAACGCGACGACATCCTGACCCGCGACCCGGCGAATCCGTCGATCAGCGTGCAGGGCGGACGCCAGTTCTCGCAGGGACTCGAACTGTCGGCGGATCTGCAGGCCACGCGCGGCCTGCGCCTGGAAACATCGACCACATGGGGACGCGCGCGCTTCGACGAGCTGATCGAAGCCGGCGGTGTGGATCGCCGTGGCAACCGTCCAGGCAACGTGCCCAACGGCACCGCGATGCTCGTCGGCACCTACCGGTTCGCAGGCGTGCCGGTGTCGATCGGCGCCAGCGGCCATCACGCCGGCGGCTTCTACACCGACAACGCGAACACGATCCATGTCCGCGGCCGCACCACGTTCGATGCCTGGGCGAGCTACGACTGGAGCCGCGCCTCATTGGCGCTGCGCGTGCGCAACCTCGGCGACGCGCTCTACGGCGAGTATTCCGGCTATCCGGCCACCCACGTCTATCTCGGCGCGCCGCGCAGCGTCGAGATGACCCTGCGCACGCGGTTCTGACGATGGCCCGTCTTCCGAAGTCTGCAGATGCCGGTGATCGCTACCGGATGTTCTGGCGCTGGCATCTGTACGCCGGCCTGTTCGTCGCACCATTTCTGGTCATCCTCGCGGTGACCGGCGCCGTGTATCTGTTCAATGACGAACTCGACGACGCGCTCTATCCGCAACTCCGCTTCGCACCAGCGCCGTGGTCGGAGCGTGTTGCGCTCGCGGCGATGATCGACACCGCCGAAGCCGGCGTCGACGACGCGACCGCGACGCGCATCGATGTGCCGAGCGATCGCACGCGCAGCGCGCGCGTGCATCTGGCGACGGTCGAGGGCGACACGCGCGTCGCCTTCGTCGATCCCGGCAGCGGCACGCTGCTGGGCACACTGGTCCCGGCGCGCACGCTGGTCGGCATCGCGGACCGGCTGCACGGTTCGTTGATGCTCGGCAGCTTCGGCCGCTACATGATGGAACTCGCCGCGTGCTGGGCCGTGCTGCTGATCGTGTCTGGTCTGTATCTCGGTTGGCCAAGCGACGGCCGCCGCGCATGGCGTGCGTTGCTGCCGGACCTGCGGGCGCGCGGACGCGCGTTCTGGACGTCGCTGCACACCGCGGTCGGTCTGTGGGTCGCGCTGCTGGTCCTGTTCCTGATCTTCACAGGTCTGCCGTGGGCGGCGTTCTGGGGCGGCTGGATCCGAGGCGGAGCGGAACTGATCGGCGAAGGCTATCCGCCGGTGTATCGACGCTACGCCGCGGTCGATGCGCCGACGGTCGGCAGCGACTTCAACGACGTGCCCTGGACGCTGCAGCAGGCGCCACTGCCATCGGTCTCGCCGGACACGCATCACGGCCATCACGCACCACCCGCCGCGCAGTCGGGCACGCCGCGCGCATGGACACCGGACGGACTGGAGCGCGCCATCGCCCACGTGCGGAGCGCAGGCACGCAGGACGATCTGCGCGTGTTCCTGCCCGCCGACGCGCGCGGTGCGTTGATGGCCTACACCTACCCGGATCGTCCGCAGGGACAGATCACCTGGCACTTCGATCGCGACGGCGCGCTGCTGGTCAGTGCCGGTTTCGCCGACTACGGCCGCATGGCGCAGACGATCGAGCTGGGCGTGCAGCTGCACATGGGCAACTACTTCGGTCGCGCGAACCAGCTCGTGATGCTGGCCGCGTGCATCGGTGTCGTCGGCCTGGCGGTCAGCGGCCTGGTGATGTGGTGGCGCCGGAGACCCGCCGGACGTCTCGGCGCGCCACGGACCGCGCGCCCCACGCCGACACGCGTGCTGCTCGGCTTGATCGTCGCGACCGCATTGCTGTTGCCGTTGCTCGCGGCTTCGATGGTTGTCGTGTTCGTAATCGACCGCTGGCTGCGGCCGCGCATTCCGGCGCTGCGCTGGCTCGACTGAAGTGTGCGGCCGTCAGTGGCTGCGATGGCCCGCGGTGCCGGCGTTCCGGGCCGACACCGCGATCGCGACGGCCGCGATGGTAATCGCGATCACCGACAGCCACAGCGTCGCGACGAAGCCCTGATCGAACGCGAACTGCGCGGCTGACAGCACACGGCTTGCGAGATCGGGCGCCATCGACTCGGCGGCGAGAATTGCCTGGTCGATGCCGTCACGCGCGAGCGCCGGTGTCTCGACGCCGTCGGGCAGGATGAAGCTGCGCGCGTACATCCACGTCATCAGGCTGCCGAGCATCGCGACGCCGGCGGTGCTGCCGATCTCGTAGGACACCTCTTCGATCGACGCCGCCATGCCGGCCTGTTGTTCCGGTGCGTTGAGCATGATCGCGCCCGATGCGCCGGTCATCGTGGCGCCGAGGCCGAACCCGATGGCGACCAGTGGTACGAACCGGGCGAGCATCGAACCGTCGTAGGTGAAGATCAGTCCCAGCAGGCCCAGCGCGGCCACGAGTAGCGCCAGCCACACCACGCGTGCGTGGCCCAGCCGCTGGGCGACGAGCCCGGTCAACGGACCGGCGAACAGGGACGCGAGCGACAAAGGCATGATCGCGAACGCGGCCTGCAACGGCGTCATTCCCGATACCAACTGGACGCGCTGGGTGAAGACCAGCAGCACCCCGATCATCACGAACATCGAGATCGCCGCGCCGATCGCGCCCGCGCGGAACACCGGATGCCGGAACAGCGCGAAGTCGACCATCGGCGCAGCCATCGCCCGCTGCATGCGCACGAACCACACGAGGAAGCCGAGTCCGACGACGCCCGCGATGATCGCGGTCAGCATCGACGGTTCGAGCTTGCCGAATTCCTTGATCGCGTAGATCGTGCCGACCAGACCCACCATGACGACGAGGCCGCCCGAAATCTGCCAGGTGCGGTCCGGATTTCCCGGGATCGCAGGGACCAGCTTCGGCGTCAGCGCGAGCGCCAGCAACACCACGGGGACGTTGATCAGGAACACCGAGCCCCACCAGAAGTATTCGAGCAGCACGCCGCCCACGACCGGCCCGAACGCCGCGCCGCCCGATGCCACAGCCGCCCACACACCGATCGCGAGATTGCGTTCGCGATCATCGGTGAAGACGATGCGGATGATCGACAACGTGGCCGGCATCATCGCCGCGGCGCCGACTGCGAGCAGCGCGCGCGCCGCGATCAGCAGCTGCGGATTCGGTGCGTACGCCGCCGCGAGCGACGCGATGCCGAACACCGCGAGACCAGCCAGGAACATCCGCCGGTGACCGATGCGGTCGCCCAGCGTGCCGGTGCTCATCAGCAGGCCTGCCATCACCAGCGGATACGCGTTGACGATCCACAGCTTCTGCGCGTTCGTCGCGCCGAGGTCGTGGGTCAGCCGCGGCAGCGCGGTGTAGAGCACGGTGACGTCGATGGTGATCAGGAACAGTGCCGTCGAGACGATCAGCAGGACGAGCCAGCGGTTGTGGGTGGGCATGGAAAGACTCGAAGAATGTGGTGCGGCGAGGGGTCGTGATTACGCGGCAGGCGCCGGGGCCGGATAGAAGAATTCCAGCCCCTCGCGCATTGATGCGGCATGCCAGAGGTCGTCGGCAATGTCGGCCGGATCGACGATCGGCATCTCGAAGTCGCCGGGCACGGCCGCCGGTGCCGCATCCATGGACTGGTGATACGCGCTGTCGCGGATGACGGCTGAGATGTTGGCCATCGCGACGTGGATGCCGTCGGGCTGTAGTTCGCCATGCAGCGATTGCAGATAGTTGCGGACCGCCGCCTGCGCAGGCGCGGGCCCGCTCATGAAAGGCAGGCCCTGCGACGCGGTGCCGCCGAAGCCGGCGAGAATCGCGCCGCCACCGCGGCTGCGCATCGAAGGCAACGCGGCCTGGATGCTCGCGACCAGCCCCAGGAACAGGAACTCCAGCTGCGCGCGGAGCATGGCCGGTGTCATGTCGAGCGCGGGATCGAACGCATTGGCCGTGGCCGGCGCGTAGTAGATCGCGTCGATGTGCCCGTAGTGGTCCTCAACCTGGCTGACGGCGCGCCAGATCTGTTCTTCCTGCGCGAGATCGGCCTGGAATGCGGCAGCGGTGATGCCTTCGGATTCGAGCGCGGATACGAGCGTGTCGAGCGGCCCCAGGCGTCGCGCGACGAGTGCCACGGCGTAGCCTTCGCGACCGAAGCGGCGCGCGACGGACAGCCCCAGACCGGTGCCCGCACCGAAAATGACGATGACCTTCTGCATCACGATTCCTGTTCGACCGCGGGCGGGACGACGCTGGTGTCGATGTTCCGGTTGAACGGCAGATCGATGTAGGGGAAACGCCGCACCACGGCGCGGATGCGCTTCTGTCGCGTGCCCGGTTCGCCCCACAGCACTTCGAGCGCGTCGCCCGGGTTCGCGTGCGCGGTCTCGACGATCGCCAGTGAAATCATCTGCCTGTAGTAGTAGCTGAACATCCGGCCGCTCGACATGCCGACGAGACGCTCACCGACGAATACGTCATCGGCAAAGTGCTGCGACAGATACCCCTGCCAGATCGGATTGGCGGCGAAATCCATGAACTGCACGTCGCCGTCCGGGCGGAACTGCGAGGCGTAGACTTCGAGCACATCGTCCTGGTTCCACTCCAGCGTCACGATCTGACGGCGTGGTGACCGGGCAATTTTCTCCAGCGCTTCGCGGCCGCGGAAATCATGATCGAACGTGATCAGGTGGCCGATGCCCAGCTCGTAGGGATTGGCATAGCGCTTGGTGATGTCCGGGCCAGCGCTGCCGGGCAGAACGGCGGTGATCTCGCCGAACTGCTCGCCGAGGAAGTGCATGAATTCGCCGTCCTCGGTCCAGGCATGCAGATAGTGGATGAAGGACTGGGCGAAGCCGCCCTCGGTGTGGTTCAGGCCGTAGCCCTGCATGCCGAGGCGCTCGATCCCGAACGGCGCGCCGGCCTGCAGGATCGCCGCGTACACCGCCTGCGCATCGGCGATGTCGCCATGCACTTCGTAGGCGAGCGTGCGCGAGACGCCGAGGCGGTAGACGCGGATGTCGATGTCGCGCTTGAGCAGACCGTCGCGACGGATGCGGCTCGGGCGGTGCCACAGGAAGCGCAGATCCTTGAGGCTTTCACCGGTCAGCGCCTCCATGACGTCGAGCGAGCGTGGGCCCGCGATCTGGAACAGGAACGTCTTCGCATCCAGGTTCTCGGACTTGACGTCGTAACCGCCCGATTCGACCAGATAGTCGACATAGGGGCCGTGGCCCATGAGCTCGAACTCGTCTTCGCCGAGCCGCAGGATCATGCCCTCGGCCATCGTGTTGCCGAGCGCGTTGCACATCACGCCGTGCTTGGACGCGCCGATCGAGAAGCGGGTGAAATCGTTGATGCCCGCGTCCTGGATCAGACGCAACGCGTCCGGCCCGGTGACGCGGTTGCGGAAGTTCGGATTGAGGCCGGCATGCAGATAGCAGCCCGTCTTCCAGGACATGGATTCCGACTTCCAGCCCGAGAACTCCCAAGGCGTCAGGTGGCCGAACGAAGTGCTGTAGAACGACACGTCCTTGTCGTAAGGCATGAACGGGCTGTGCGGAATCAGGGTGGGCTTCATCGTCGGGTCGTCCTAAGGAAACCGGACGAATGGTATGTTTGGAAGTGCCCGAATGGTGTGACGATGCCCGACCGCGTACAGCCCGCTCTCAGGCGCGCTGTGCGCAGCCCGCGGCGCGGGCACAGTCCCGGCGGGGCACGCCAGTCGACCCGAACGCCTATGCTGTCCGCCGCCCTGCCGGCTCCGATCCACCGACCCCGACCTGCGCCATGGACAATCCCCACAAGCGGAAGAAACAGCCCGAACAGGTGCGCCGCGCCCTGCTCGACGCCGCGACGCGGCTGGCGGTCGAAGGCGGTGTGGCATCGGTCACCGTGCAGGCGGTCTCGGAAGCGGCCGGCGTGACCAAGGGCGGATTCCTGCACCACTTCCCCAGCAAGCAGGCGCTGGTGACCGCGGTGTTCGAGGAACTGCTGGAGACCGTCGACCGCGATCTCGACGCCCGCTTGGCCGCCGATCCGAAATCCCACGGCCGCTTCTCGCGCGCCTACGTCGAAGCGGTGTTCGACATGGACCCCGACACCGATGGCGGCGCCTGGGCGGCATTGTCGATGTCCTGGCTGACCGATCCCGGCCTGCGCGCGCTCTGGGCCGGATGGTTCCAGGCCCGCGTCGATCGTCATCGCGACACCGACGACAGCGTCGCGCTGACGATGGTGCGCATGGCCGCCGACGGCGTGTGGCTGGCGGATCTGGCCGGCGTGGCCGTCGAGGATCGCGAGGCGCTGCGCGAGCGGCTGATCAAGGCGACGCGTCGACCGGCGCGCTGATCACGCTGCGCTTGAGCACTGCAGCGGTCGGGTCGTCTGCCTGCACCCCGTGGGACGCACCGGAGTCCGCTGCCGGCCATGCGCACACGGACGTTTCCGCGGGCGCTGCAGCCGACGTCCACTGACGCACTTTTCTACGGACTGTGTGCAGCGCCGAAGGCGTGCCCCGTGTGACACAGGACGCCCGCCGGGTACGCCTCGTCTGTTTCAAGCAGCACGCCCCCGCAGCGCGGACACATGGGTCCGGAGACCGAACCGGAAGTCGCCAGTCGCTGCGCTTCGGATGCCGCCAGGCTGATCGCGTGTTCGGCCGGCAACCACTGCGGCGTCGTGATTGGAGGCAGGCTCTTGAGAGGACGGGACAGCGCATTGAGCGCACCGGCGATCGCATCCAGACGCAGCACGTGATCCACCTCGACGTTGGCGAGTGCACTCCGCGGCATGGCCGGCTCCGCGGCGTCGTCGGGATCCTGCACGACCGCAGTGCCGCCACAGGCCTTGATGGCCTGCAGCCCCTCGGTTCCATCGTCCATCGCGCCGGTCATGACCACGCCCACGACGCGCGGTCCGTAGTCCAGAGCGGCCGAGCGGAAGAGCGGATTGATGGCCGGGCGCGCGTGGTGTTCCTTGGGACCGCAGTGCAGCTGCATCCGGCCGCCTTCGAGCGTCAGATGCAGGTCCGGCGGCGCGATGTGGATCGTCCCCGGCTGCGGTAGCGCCCCGTGTTCAGCCGTGATCGCGTGCAGCGGCCCCCGGGCATCGAGGAGTTCCGCGAGCTGACTCCGATGCGCGCCGATGTGCAGCACGAGCAGGATGGGCGCGGCGATCGTCGGCG
The DNA here is from genome assembly GCF_021233355.1 of Luteimonas fraxinea. Taxonomy (NCBI): domain Bacteria; kingdom Pseudomonadati; phylum Pseudomonadota; class Gammaproteobacteria; order Lysobacterales; family Lysobacteraceae; genus Luteimonas; species Luteimonas fraxinea. The sequence goes on from NZ_CP089507.1 coordinate 1,710,753, forward strand.
ACAGGTGGGGCACGACACGCAACAGCGCTGCGACGCCACCTGCGGAAGCGCCGACCACGATGATCCGGCTGGTATCTTGCATGCTGATTCCATGAACGACAGCGCCGTCCGATTGCATCCGCGAATGACGACGGTACGCGCTGCCTGCCGGCCCGACAGTGAGTTTTCGATGCATCTAGACGCGAATGACCCAAGCGGTGCCTTGCCGCCGGGGCCCAGTGACGGCACGGCCGCTCCCAGCCCCCTGATCGTCGGTATCGGGGGCTCGGCGGGCGCGCTGCCTGCCGTGCTGGCCTTGCTCGATACGCTGGGTGGCGACGCCGCAGTCGCCGTCGTTGTCGTGCTGCATCTGTCGCCCGACCACGAGAGCAGCGCGGCCGAAGTGCTGCAACGCGCGACGCCGATGAAGGTCACCCAGGTCAGCAAGCGGACGCGCCTGGAAGCCGGCCACGTCTACGTCATCGCGCCGGGCATGAACCTGATGACCGAAGACGGTCACGTGCAGCCGTCCGAAGGCGATACCGGACGTCCGTCCACCGTCATCGACCTGTACTTCCGCACGCTGGGCGAAGTGCATCGCGAAAACTCCGTCGGGATCGTGCTGTCGGGCACCGGCCGCGACGGCTCGCTCGGCCTCTCGCACATCAAGGAATGTGGGGGACTGACGATCGCGCAACTGCCCGAAGACGCCGAATACGGCGACATGCCGCGCGCCGCGATCGACACCGATGCAGTGGATCTGGTGTTGACCGCAGCCGAGATCGGCACGCGCCTGATCGATCTGGCGGCCTTCCCTCGAATTGCGCGGCTGCCTGCGGCGGAACCGTCTGACCAGGCGCTGGAGGAACGCGAGTCGCCGGAACGCGCATTCCAGGACATCCTCGTCGCCTTGCGTATCCGCATGCGCCACGACTTCCGCCATTACAAACGGGCGACGGTCCTGCGCCGTCTCGAGCGTCGCGTGCAGGTGCACGGGCTGCGGGATCTGTCGGCCTACCGCGACTACCTGCGCGACCACCCCGACGAAATGCCCTTGCTGCTGGCCGACATGCTGATCAGTGTCACCAGCTTCTTCCGCGACCAGCAGGCATTCGAGGCGCTCGACAAGCGCATCGTCCCCGACATCATGAATCGGGTGGCCCCGGGTGATGAGGCGCGAATCTGGATTCCAGCCTGCGCCTCGGGCGAGGAAAGCTATTCGGTTGCGATCCTGCTGCAGGAATATGCGGACCGGATGCACAATCCGCCGCGCATCCAGATCTTCGCCTCCGACATCAACGAAGCGGCCCTCAGCGCGGCGCGCCTGGGCAGCTATCCGGCCAACGTCGTGGCCGACATTTCCGAGCCCCGTCTGCTCGGTTATTTCGAGCGCGAAGATGGCGGCGGCTACCGCGTCCGCCAGTCGATCCGGGAACTCGTCGTCTTCGCCCGCCACAACGTGCTGGGCGATCCGCCGTTCTCCCGACTGGATCTGATCTGCTGCCGCAACCTGCTGATCTACCTGGATCGCAGCGCACAGGCGATCGTGCTGGAGATGTTCGCGTACGCGCTGAAGCCGGGCGGGTATCTGTTCCTCGGCAATGCCGAATCCATCGATGCATCCGAGGGCGCCTTCGAGCCCGTCAGCAAGGAGCACCGCATCTATCGGCTGCGCGCCGGCGGCGCCAGCCACGTGCGTGCACGCTTCCCGTCGCCGACGTTCGATGCGGACGAGCCCGCGCCCACCGCGCCGCTTGTGCAGATGGAACGCGCCGGCGCACGCGGTCGCGACAAGCCGCTCGCGGCGATGCACGAGCTTGCGCTGGCAGCCGCCTCACCGCCCAGCGTCCTGGTCAACGGCGAGCTCTACATCGAACGCGTCTCCCCCGGCGCCGGGCGCTACATCGCGTTCGGCGAGGGCATCCCGTCGCGCAACCTGCTCAACAACGTCGCGGCCGACATCCGGCTGGAACTGCGCACCGCGTTCTTCCGCGCAGGCGAAACGCAGGCGCGCGTCCAGAGCACGTTCCGCCGCGCTGCAGACGCCAGCGGGCAACGTTCCGTGATGAAGCTGTCGGTCCAGCCGATCGGCAATCCCGAAACCGGCGAGACGTTCTGGCTGGTGCTCTTCGACGAGCAGGCGGAGTCCGCGTCGTACCTGCCCGATTCGACGGCCACGGACAACGCGGCCTTCGAAGAGAGCGTGCAGCGGCTCGAAGAAGAGAACCGCTCGCTCAAGACGCATCTGCAGGACACGCTCGACCGCTCGGCGGTGTCGAACGAGGAGCTCAAGGCCTCCAACGAGGAACTGCAGGCCATCAATGAAGAGCTGCGGTCCGCGAAGGAGGAGCTCGAGACCAGCAAGGAAGAACTGCAGTCGGTCAACGAAGAGTTGACCACCGTGAACTACGAGCTGCGGCTCAAGGTCGACGAAGCGGAGCGGCACAACGACGATCTGCGCAATCTCATGGAAGCGTCCGAGATCGCGACCGTCTTCGTCGATCCCGGCATGCGCGTCAAACGCTTCACGCCGCAGGCGCGGAAGCTGTTCTCGCTGATCGCCACGGACATCGGGCGACCGCTGATGGACGTCAAGAACCGGCTGCGATACGACAACATCGTCGAAGACGCGACGGCCGCCTTCGAGAAACTGGTGCCGATCGAGCGCAGTGTCGCGAGCATCGACGAGTGTCACTACCTCGCGCGTATCCAGCCCTACCGCACGAGCCAGAACAAGATCGGCGGCGCCGTGCTGACGTTCGTCGATGTCACCGAACTGCGCCGGGCGGAACACCGCGTGACCGTGACGGAAGAGCGGCTGCGTGATGCGATCTCGGCCAGCCGCGATTTCGCCGTCATCAGTACCGATGAAATCGGGATCATCACCACCTGGAACGAGGGCGCGGAAGCCACGTTCGGTTACACATCCGCCGAGATCCTGGGCCAGACCATCGACCGGCTCTTCACGACCGAGGATCGGGCGCAGGGTGTGCCCGACCAGGAACGCAGAGTGGCGCTGCTGGAAGGACGCGCGGCGGACGAGCGCTGGCAGCTGCGCCGCGACGGCACGACGTTCTTCTGCAGTGGCGTCACGACGCCGCTGCACACGGGCAGCGGTCGCGGTTTCGTCACGCTCGCACGCGACGTGTCCGCATCGAAGATCCGGGAAGTGAACCAGGATGCCTCCATCGAGACCGCGCGCAGAACGGCCGCGGAGCTCAAGGCCAGCGCGGAACTCAAGGACCGATTCCTGGCCGTGATGTCGCACGAGCTCAAGCAGCCGCTGAACCTGATCCAGGTCAATGCCGAGCTGCTCGTCCGCTTGCCCGAATGTCGATCAATCGAGGCTGTGCAGAAGATCGGCGGCACGTTGATCCGTGCGGTGGCGGCGCAGGAAACCATCGTCAACGACCTGCTGGATTTCTCGCGGATCAATACCGGCAAGTTGCAGCTTCGACGCCAGCCGACCGATCTGGCCGAGATCGTCGAACTGCTGGGCAAGGCCGCCATCCCCGACGCCGCGCGCAACGGGATCACCCTGGTGACCGAGGTCGCGGACGCGGTGGTGTGTGATGGCGACCCGGTGCGCCTGGAGCAGGTGGTCTGGAACCTCCTGAGCAATGCCAGGAAGTTCACCCCCAAGGGCGGCCAGATCCGGATCTCGGTGACGTCCGAGGGCGATGAGGCCCGTCTCGAAGTGACCGACACGGGCATCGGGATTTCGAAGGAGTTTCTGCCGCACATCTTCGAACTGTTCAGTCAGGACGAGATCGGTCCTGCGTACACCTCGTCCCACGCAGGACTGGGCATCGGGCTGGCGCTCGTTCGCGAGCTCGTCGAGGCCCATGGCGGACGCGTGCGTGCGGCGTCGCCGGGCAAGGGCCTGGGCTCGACGTTCACGGTCTGGTTTCCGCTGACGGGCTCGGGCCGCGACGAAACGGACGGCGCCGAAGCACCGCCGCGCCACCTGCCCAGACGCATCCTCATGGTGGACGACGACCTGGAATCGATGACCTCCCTGGCCCAGGTGCTCGAACTGGATGGTGCGAGCGTCGATGCCGTCACCGATCCTGTCGATGCACTTCGTCTGCTCGCGGCGCACACGTACGACGTCGTGCTCTCGGACATCAGCATGGGTGCGATGTCGGGGCTGGATTTCATGCGTCGCGCGCGCGAGCTGCGCCCCGACAATGCATTCCGCAGCGTCGCCATCAGTGGATACGGGACTGCGGCCGATGTGGCGCGGACGCAGGCAGCGGGTTTCGACGCGCACCTGTCCAAGCCCGTATCGCTGGCACGCCTGCGCGAAATCATGGAGGGCTTCGGGGGATCGAACTGATGCGAGCGCGGCGCGAGGGCTACACCGCTGTCCGCGCATCGGATGCGCTGCACGCGCACGCCGCGGAGTAGTCTGCGGTGGGCGTGCGGCGGGGCTGACGTCCCGACGCAAACGCACTGGTCGATTGCGATGTCAGCCGGACCAGCGTGTCGTCAATTCCGGGCTGTACTGACCCGCTCCCGCAGGATCACGACCATCTCCACGCCGCAGACAGTGCCGATCGAGCGCGCGTCGTAGCGTTCGAGACGGCTCGTCTGCCTCGCACCACTCCAGCGTTTGAAATGCGCGAACCAGGCGCCGTCCGTGGGCCGGTTGCTGCGCGCCAGAAAATCTTCCAGCGAGAACATTCGCGACTCTTGCCCGCCCGATGACGTCTCCCAGAACGGGATGTCTTCCAGCCAATCGTATGTCTGCGGCATCACGCACTCCGGTGATCGCGCCGCAAGCGCCAGAGCGCATCGGCTTCAACGACACTTCTCGCGGCGCAAGGATCGGATGCCCCGTCCGATCATCGTTCCGACTGTCGATTTCCCGGCGAACGCGGGGCTTTCCCCGCATCGCCCGTCGACCCGCGAAGCGGATCATATCGACGTTCAATCCGCGAAATTCCAGCGGCTTTCGTGCGACACCCGGCGTCGAACGAGGTGGCGTGCATTTATTTCACGGCTGCCGTGCTGGTGCGTGCGCAGACCGGGGTACCGGCATCCGCACTTTCATCCGACTACGCTTCACGCCCGGTGTCCGTCGTGATTCGGCTTGTGACCGGAGTCCAAAATGACGCCATCACCGTCTTTGCGGGCGCACAAATTGCAGGCCACGGCAAGAATTTCAAGCCTTCAGATAATTGCGCGTTCGACGCGCTCGCACGGTGTCTGTGTCGCTGGGGAGCAGACGTTTCGCGCTGCTCGCCGTGCTTCGATCACCCTGGGAGCAAGCGCCTGACAGCCGTGCAGGCACGCAAGAGCGCCGCCGGTCGCCCGTCTTTACGCAGGGTCAGCCGCAGAAACAACGGAACGCGCTGACCGGCCGAAGAAGCGATCGATCGAAAAAGAAAGACCGGCGCCTGATTGCGAAGACACTCAGACCAGCGCGGTGCCGCCCGGTGACGCATCGCCCGCAGCAGGCAGCGTGTCGACCAGTACAGCGATGCGACGCAACGCCAGTTCCGCGCGATCCATCGTCTCCATGGCGCGCTCGTGGTGCCCCTCTGCCAGCAGATGCTTTCCAGCTGCGATCGCAAGCGCTGCTGCGTTCACCGCATTGCGAAGATCGTGCTGCCAGACCGCGTCCGGCGATTCGTGAGCCTCAATCCCCGACATCGTCTCGCATCCGGGACAGATGATTGTGGACCGTGCGAACACTCACGCCCAGCAAGCGTGCGGCTGCGGTCTTGTCGTTGTCGCAATGCGCGAGTGCCTTCAGCAGCATGCGTCGCTCCATCTCGGCCCATGGCGTACCCAGAGAGAACGCCACCGTATTGCGGGTCTCGACCGGCGGCGGCAATCGCCGCACCTCCGTCACCACCAGAATCTCTTCGCCGGACGCCAGCAGGTACGCGCGATGGACGGCGTTGCGCAGCTCCCTGAAGTTGCCCGGCCAGGGATGGGCGAGCAGATTGCGGATGCTTTGAGATGACAGGCGTTTGTCGAGGTCGTAGCGCAGGTTGAACGCTTGGGTCATGCGCCGCGCGAGCAGCACGATGTCGTCGCCCCGCTGGCGCAGGGGCGGCAGCGGAATGTGCACCTCGGCGATGCGGTAGTAGAGATCGTCCCGGAGTCGTCCATCCGCCAGTGCGGTCTGAAGATCGAGACGTGTCGACGCGATGATGCGGGGCGCAGACCCTGGACGAGGCTGTCCGACATGCGCTTCGTCGTTCTCCAGCAGGCGCAGGAGGTAGCCCTGCAGCTCGAACGACATCTCGGAGATATCCGCCAGAAACAAGGTGCCGCCCGCAGCGCGGTCGATTGCGCCCGGAGCGTCCGTACGCGTTTGGTTTCCCGCGTGCGGAACGCCGCCGATGAGACTGTCCGCCAGCATCTGCGCCGGCATCGAACCACAGTCCAGCGTGACGAACGCGCCGCTGCAACCGCTCATCGTGTGGATGGCGCGCGCAAACAGTGCCTTGCCTGTTCCCGACTCGCCGGTCAGCAGAATCGAGGCGTCGGTCGCTGCCAGCGTCCGGGCCAGACGCGTCGACTCCCGCATCACAGCGCTCGTCGCGATTACACCGGGGATCGGCTCGTCACTCGGTATGACGACATGCTTCGCAATGTTGCGGGATTCGCGCAGAAGCGAAATGAAAACCGCAGGGTCGAAGGGCTTCACCAGGTAATCGCTGACCAGGCCACCGACCGCACGCGTTGCGGTTTCAAAACTCGGGTTTCCGGTCAGGATCGCGACGCGACGGTGCAGCGCCGGATCGATCCATGGAAGCAGTTCCAGGCCGGAGCCGTCCGGCAACTTCAGATCGAGGAGCAGCAGATCGGATCCTGAATCCAGTTCGATGCGTCCCTCGGCGACCGATCTCGCCAGTCGCGGGGAATAGCCTTCCGCGCGTGCGAGCTCAGCGGCGGAAGCGGCGAAGCTCGTGTCGTCGTCGACGATCAGAATCTCGGAAATCGGACTGCTGTCTGCCATCGTTCCGCCTCATCTTCCGCGCGAGATTAGCATGCGGTCGCAAGCGCCCTGCAGGATCCGCGCGAGGCTGTCGAACGCATGGATTCGTGGCGTGAGCCGGATGATCCGTCATGCGTTTTCCCGAGAATGTGCGCGGTTCGCAGGCCCGGGCGTGTGCGATGTCGGGATGAGCCTTGGAGCGCTACATCGATCGGAGGGCTCGGATATCCTCTCGAGCGCCGCACTCTGTCTATCGAATATTCGCTGCTGTTGACACGTCATGACTGGAAAAAAATTCGCTATGACATCGACCGCATTCCCGCTTGAGCTACGCCGACGACTGCGACGGCACAGGCGTGAGTGAGGCGGCCGGATCGACGCAGCAGCGAAGCACGTCTGGCCAAGGACGCAAGAGCGTCGGCATGCTGGTGCGGGAACTGAAGACGGCAATCCGACAGCGCACTGGAGCCGGCGTCCGCCATCTCAGCTGGAGTCTGCATGTCGCAGACCTGACCGATGCCGATCTGCAAGCCGTGCTCGGATCGATGGCACGCGCCGGCGTCCATGGGACCGTGGAGCGTGATTACGCGACAGTCGCGCATTTCAATCTGCGCTGGTAGCAGGGGCGCGCAGGCTTGCAATGCTTGACGCATATCCGGATGCCCACGCTCGCCTGGATACGCATTCGAGCGGATCACCCAGCGCAGGCTTGAACATTGGACCCGATGTGCGTCGGATGTACGCACGTGCAGAACGCGCAGCGCCGCTCAGGCGCCGGTGTCTGCATCCGGATGCCGCGCCCGCCACGCCTTGAGCTGCTCGCGGTAGTACTGCAGCTCTTCGGAATAGGTGTCGTGCACGCAGACCGCGCAGCCGCTGTCGCAGCAGTCGCTGGGCAGCGGCGGTTCGGGCGGCTGCGGGCGCGGGTCGGGATGCGTCGGATTCGACACGGTCAGTCGCGCGCGTCCGCGGCCGGGATCGGCGACTGCCGAAGGCCAGTGGTTTCGGTATCGCAATGCGCGGGCGTCGCGCCTGCCGCGCGTTGCGCGGCGATCTCGGCGCGTGCGGCGTCGAGGTCGGCGCGGAATTCGGGCGCTGCCTGCAGGCGCGCGAAGGTGGCCGCGCCGACGCGTTCGCCTTCGACGATGTCGCTGTGCCAGTGCACGTTGCAGACCAGCCGGCTTTCGCCGAACGCGCGACCACGTTGCAGCAGTGCGTCGCTGCGTTCGGGTGCGAGTTCGACCAGCGCCAGCGTCCATGCCCAGCCGATTGCGGTGTGGCCCGACGGATACGAGGCACTGGTCGTCAGCCGCGCCACGTCTTCCGGCGTGCACACCGGCGCGGCGTTGCGCACGAAGGGACGGCCGCGCTGCCAGTGATCCTTCGCCGCGCGGCCCGCATTCGACGCATCGGCGAGGCTGCGCCGCAGCAGGCGCACGAGATGCGGGGTGCGGTCGGCGCTGATCTCGACGCCGAGCGCGCAGGCGAACAGCGGCTCGGCGGCCGGGAACGTCAGATCGGCATCGACCGTGGCCTGACGCCAGCGCGCGGTGTCGTGCAGCGCGAGACTGCGCGCGGCGATCGCATCGTCATGTGCCTGCGCAGCCGAACCCGGCGCGGGTGGCGCCGGCAGCAGCGCGCGGCTGTCGAACGCAGGCGCGTCGAGATAGCCGATCGTGACCCCGGGCCGGCTTTCCGGTACGACCACGGCCGTGCCGGGCGACGCCTCGCGCGCGGGCAGCGCACAGGCGACCAGCATCGAGAGCAGCGCGCCGCACACGGCGACGCGCACACCGTCCCGCACACGCAGGCGCATGTCAGCGGGCCTGCAGGCGCTGGGCGATGGTCGCCCGCAGTGCGTCCAGATCCTTGGCGAACGCGGCGATGCCGTCGCGCAGCTTCTCGGCTGCCATCGGATCGGCGGCGAGGTCGGCCGCATAGCGCGCGGCATCGACCGGCGGCGCGATCTCGCCGTCACCCTCGTCCGCATCGAGCTTGCGCGGCAGATCGCCATGCTCGGCGTCCAGCTTTTCCAGCAGATCCGGCGCGATCGTCAGACGGTCGCAACCGGCCAGCGCTTCGATCTGCGCGGTCGAACGGAACGACGCGCCCATGACCACGGTCGGCGAACCGCGACGCTTGAACTCGGTGTAGACCTCGCGCACGAAGCGCACGCCCGGATCGTCGTCGATCGTCGCCGGCGTGTCGCCGCGCGCGACGTGCCAGTCGAGGATGCGGCCGACGAACGGCGAGATCAGGAACACGCCCGCTTCCGCGCAGGCGATCGCCTGGGTGCGGTTGAAGATCAGCGTCAGGTTGCAGTCGATGTCCTCGCGCTGCAGCTCGCGCGCCGCGCGAATGCCTTCCCAGGTCGCGGCGATCTTGATCAGCACGCGCTCGCGCGACACGCCGGCGTCCTGGTACATCTCGATGAACTGGCGCGCCTTGGCGATCGTGGCCTCGGTGTCGAACGACAGGTCGGCATCGACTTCGGTCGACACGCGGCCCGGCACCAGGCTGGACAGCGTGCGGCCGACGCCGATCGTCAAACGGTCGACCACCTTGCGCGCGATGGTGTCGATGTCGCCGTCCAGATCCTCGGCGCGTTCGAGCTCGCGCTCGACGAGATCGGCGTAGATCGGCAGGTCCAGCGCCTTGCGCACCAGCGTCGGGTTGGTGGTGCAGTCGACCGGCTTCAGGCGGGCGATGGCGTCGGCATCGCCGGTGTCGGCGACGACCACGGAGAGCTCGCGCAGCTGTTCGAGTTTGGACGCGGATGTTGCAGCGGACATGGACACCTCAGGGTTCGGGACGCGCGCCGCGTATCAGGCGGGCCCGTCATTGTCGCGCCCGGCGTCGTCGAGGGCCACCCTGACGGCATCCGAGTGCTCACCGAGTCCCGGGGCCGCGAACGGCGCCGGCCCCGGTGTACGGCCGAAGCGGATCGGCCGAGAGACGCCGCGATAGCTGCCCAAGCGCGGGTGGTCGATGCTCGCGACGATCTCCTCGGCCAGCACCTGCGGGTGTTCGAACATGTCCTCGACCGCGCGCGCGGCCGCGCAGGGCACCGCGTCGCCGAAATGCGCTTCCCACTCCAGCGCGTCGCGCGTGGCCAGCGCCGCATGCAGCTGCGGCAGGATCTCGTCGGCATGCACGGCGCGTTTGCGCACGCTGTCGTAGCGCGGATCGGCGGCCAGCGCGTCGAGGCCGGTCAGCTCGCACAGCGCCTGCCAGAACCGCAGCGTGTTCGCCGACACATACAGCCAACCTTCGCGCGTGGGATGCAGGCCGGTCACGCCGCCCGAGCGCATGTCCCGGCCGATGTCGAGCGCCTCGCCTTCGGCCCAGACCATGCGCGCGGACTGCATGGTCAGCGCGCTGCGCAGCAGCGACACGCCGACGAACTGGCCTTCGCCACTGCGCTCGCGCTCGAACAGCGCGGACGACACGCCGGCGGCGAGCAATGCGGCCGCGTAGTAGTCGACCACCGAGCCGTAGATGATCTCGGGCGCACCGCCGCGCTTGCCCTGCAGCGCGCACATGCCGGTCATCGTCTGCAGCACCTGGTCGTAGCCGGCCTTGTCCTTCAGCGGACCGGTCTCGCCGTATCCGGTGACCGCGCAATAGATCAGCCGCGGATTCAGCGCCGACAGCGTGGGAAAATCGATCGCCAGCCGCTCCGGCACACCGGGGCGGAAGTTGTGCACCAGCACGTCGGCCTCGCGCACAAGGCGATACAGCACCGCGCGGTCGTCGTCGTCCTTCAGGTTCAGGGTGACGCCGCGCTTGCTCCGGTTCACGCCGATGAAGGCACGGCTTTCGTCGGCGAGCGTGGAGGGATAGTTGCGCAGGTTGTCGCCGTCCGGCGGCTCGACCTTGATCACGTCGGCGCCCTGGTCGGCGAGCAGCGCGCAACCGTAGGGGCCGGCGATGTACGCGCTGAGATCGAGCACGCGCACGCCGCTGAGCGGTCCTGCCGGCCCGCTGCGACCGCTGTCGAAGATGGAACCCGTCATGTCGTCCGACATCCTTTCGTGGCTGCGGCGGTGCCCGCGCGCAGTCTGCGCAAGCACGGCATCGCAACCCATCCGTCCTGTCTATGTTCTCGCGCCACAGAAACTTGCTTGCGCACGGGCATCATCTCAAAGCGCTCCGCAATCTCCGCTGTCCGCGCCGTCGCCGGTCGGCGCCAGGCCCAGCCAGGTCAGCCGCCAGATACGGTCGGCACGCGCGCCGAGGCCGTAATACGGGGCGAAATCGATCGGTGCGCGGTCATCGAGATGCAGGCGCAAGCCGACGACAGGATCGTCGCCCTGCGGCGCGAGGGCCTCCAGGCGGATCTGCGCATCGTCGTCGGGCAGACGCACGATTTCCGATGTCTTGTAGCCGTCGATCAGACCGGTCGCATACGCCAGCGGGCCGCGTCCGAATGCGATCCAGGCGTAGTGCAGCACCTGCTGGCGCACCGGACTGCCATCGGGCGCGCGCGAGATCTGCACGTTGCGATAGCTGCGGCGATGCACGCGCGGCGGCATCTGCAGATCGAGCGTCACCACGTCGCCATTGCGCCAAGTGCGCGCGAGGCTGGCGTAGTCACCCGCCACGAGCGCCGCGTCGGAGGGCGCGCCATTGATCGACAGCGTCGCGTCCTGCGCCCATGCCGGAATCCGGATGTGCAGCACGAAGTCCGCCGCGCGCTCCACGTCCAGCGCGAAGCGCACGGCGCCATCGAACGGGTAGCGCGTGTCCTGCACGACGCGCACGCGACCGGCGTCGATGCGATCGAACGTCGCCTCGCCCGGCCCGAGCAGGTTCACCACCGGCCCGTCGTCGCGTTCCGCATAGGCGACGCCCTGCAGTTCCTCGATCGCCATCGCGCCGCTGGACTTGCAGCAGCGCCAGTAGTTGGTGTGGATGCGCTGGCCGTTGGCATAGGAGTAGTAGCACCAGTCCTCGCCGTTGGGCGCCTGCGCACCGAGCAGATCGTTGTAGGCGGTGCGTTCGATCTCGTCGGCGTAGCGCGCGTCGCCGGTGATCGCCAGCAGCTCGCGGTTGAGCTGCAGCCAGGCGAGGATCGAACAGGTTTCCACGTAGGCCTGCGGGTCGAACACGAACGCCGGATTGAACACTTCGCGTGAGCGATGGCCGATACCGCCGAACGGCCCGCCGCCGAGACTCAGGTGGTGGTCGACGATCGCCCGCCACTGCGCGTCGAGCACATCGCGATGACGCGGATCGCCGCTGACGCGCGCAAGTTTCGCCAGGCCGACGAGATTCCAGCACAGCTGATAGGCCTTGCCGGTCGCGATTTCGGACGGATCGGCGCCGTCGAGCGCGCGTTCGATCAGCGCCAGACGCGGATTGGCGTCCATCTGTTCGACGATGCGATGCGCGAGCGAGAGCAGATCCGCATCGCCGGTCAGTGCATGCAGATCCATGACCGGATCGAGCAGCACGGTCGCCGACATGCCGTGGTGGTTGCCGACGCTGGTGATGTCGATGCCGTCGACGCAGAACGTGCGCCAGCACAGCGCACCGATCCGTTGCGCGGCATCGAGCGCGCCCGCATCCGGAAATGCGCGGTGCACATCGAGCAGGCCGAGCAGCAGATAGCTGTGCGTCCAGACGTCCCAGGTGCGCAGCGCCGGCTCGCCGTTCCAGCTTTCGGGCTTCGGCGGCTGCGGCACCATGAAGCGTCGATGCGGCGCATACGTGCCGAGGTAGCCGTCGGCCTCCTGCACGGCATCGAGGTACGACACCACCGCGCGCAGATGCGCTTCCAGCGCCGGGTCGCCGCTGCGCGCCGCCGCCTTCGCCGCCGCCGACAGCCACTTGCCGGCGTGTTCGCCGTACCAGTCGCCTTCATCGTTGTGCGCGCGATGCGCGGGATCGAAGATCGCGATCGCCGGACTGTCCGGACCGGTGACGAACGTCGACAGGCGGCCGCGACGGTTGGCGTCGAGCGCGTCGCCGAGCAGGCCGCGCAGGCGCACCTGCGACGGCGCGGGTGCGCGTTGCACGTCGCGTGCGGCGGTCGGCAACGGACCGCTCATCGCGCGTGCCCGACTGCGTCCACCACACACCGGAACCCGATCGTCCCGGAACGGTCCTTGCACGGCGCCATCAGCAGGTATTTGCCGTGCTGGTCGAGGCGATAGGCCTGCGGGAAATACCAGTGCGAGGTCTGCGGCTGGTAGCTGCTGCCGCCGCGCAGGATGGCTGCGCGCGTGTGGTCATCGGCGAACTCGTCGGTCCACTGCCAGACGTTGCCGACCAGGTCCTCGACGCCGAACGGCGATGCACCCTGCGGATGCGCGTCGACGTCGGCCGGTGGCTGCAGGCGGCGTCCGCGGTTGACCCGCGGCGCGAAGCTGTCGTGCCAGTCGTTGCCCCAGGGGTAGCGGCGACCGTCGTGACCCTGCGCGGCGACCTGCCATTCCCATTCGCGCGGCAGGCGCTTGCCGGCCCACGCGGCGTAGGCACGGGCGTCTTCGAGCGACACCCAGATCACCGGCTTGCGCTCCCAGCCGGCGCGCGGCGCGCCGTCGACCCAGTGCCGCAGGAAGTTGTGCGCGTCACGCGGCGCGTAGCCGCTCGCATCGAGGAACTGCTTGAACTGCGCGTTGGTGACCGGATGACGGTCGATGTGGAACGCCGCCAGATCCATGCGCCGCCGGTGATGGCGACGCGGGCTGTCTTCCCACGGGTACTGCACGTCGACGCCGGACCAATTGAAGCCCTCGATCTCGATGCCGCCGACCTGGAACAGAAAGCTGCCGGCCGGCACGGTGACCATGCCGTCGGGGGCATCGGCCTGCGGCGCGGTCGACGCGACATCGACCAGCGTCTGTGGCAGTGCACGCCAGGCAGCCGAATGCGCGCCGAGCGGCTGTTCTGCCTGCGACGCGATCGTCGCGAGGAAGCCGTCGAGACCTTCGACGTCACTGCCCGCATCTACAGCGAGCACCGCGCCGAACCCGCGCGCTTCCATCGGCAGTTCGAACAACGCCTGCCCATCGACGATGCGCGGCGCGAGTGCACGACCGTGCCAGACGTCGTAGTAACGCGTGCCGTCGACATGCGGCTGCGCGAGCTGTTCGCCATCGACCGCGTATGCATTGCGATTGACCAGCGTCCACAGCGTGCGGCCCGCACCGGGAAACCGGCTGATGAACACCCCGCGCTGCAGGCTGGTCTGGTACGGCGCCCAGTCCATCGATACGACGAGATCGGGGAACTGGCGATAGATCGTCGCGATGCGGCGCAGGACTTCGGCATCGCGCGGGGAGAACTGGTTCCAGATGCCCCAGATGTTTTCCCAGGCGTTGTAGCCGATGCCGTTGAAGAAGCAGTACTGCAGGTCGTGCGTGCGGTCGCGGCCCCAGCGGTTCTCGTAGTTCACCATGTGCCGCGGTTCGAGCCACTTCCACTTCGACACCGGCGGCACCGGCCCGTCGGGCGCCTTCTTGCCCCAGCTCTGCACGTTCCAGATCAGCTGCTCTTCCGAGCTGATCGTCGATTCGGGCTGCAGCACCACGGTGCGTCCCAGACGCTGGCAGGCATCGAAGAACGCGCGCGGTACGCCGTTGAAGGTGTCGCCGTTAATGCCGTCCGCGCCGACCGCGACGACGATCTCCGCGAGGCCTTCCCAATGGCTGACGCCGGGATCGCGCGTGCCGTGGTCCCAGGGCTTGGCCGGCAGGAACACGCGCACGCCGCGCGCCTGGAAGGCCTGCACGGCTTCACGCAAACCGTCGAGGCCGCCGGGCATGTCGTGGGCGAGATCGAACTGGTTGCGGTCGTCGACGCCGATGTTGGGATACACGTACCAGATCAGCACCGAATCGAGGCCGCCGAAGCGTGCGACCAGATCGTCGAGATAGCGGTCGACGGTGTAGGTGCCGGTGTCGGGATCGAAGAAGAAGCGGTCCTCGACCATCATCTGCGCGTGCACGAAATTTTGCTGCGCCCACTGCAGGTCGGGATGGCGGTAGTTCGCGTCGTCGTAGCCGATGCGCACGAGGTGCTCGCGGCGCCAGTCGCGCAGTTCGGCCAGCCAGTCCTGCGCGCTGCCGTTGGCATCGATCATCCAGTCGCCGATGTCGGCGAACGGCCAGCCCGGCGCCTTGCCCGGTGTCGGCAGATACCGGCCGGTGGTGACGTGCGAAAACTTGTACTCGGTGCGGCGCGGTGCCGGGCCGTAGTCGGCATCGATGGACATGCCGTCGCCGGGCTGGTCCTCGTCGAGCGTGCGGTAGGGGGACGGACTCATGGGGAAACTCTCGAAGAAAAACGGATCAGGCGGCCGACGATGCGCAGCGCGCGGCGAGTGCATCGAGGCCTGCGTGGTCGGCATCACCGCGCAGCAGCGCGTCGACGTCGGCGCGCGCAGGCACGCTCGACTGCGCACCGAGCGCGGTGCAGGCGAGCGCCGAGGCAGCTGCGGCGGCGCGCAGTCCGGCCACCAGCGTCTCGCCGCGCGCGAGTGCAGCGACCAGCACGCCACAGAAGGTATCGCCCGCAGCGGTGGTGTCCACCGCCGCGACCGGAAATGCGGGCTGCAGATGCAGATCCGTACCCTTGCGCGCGATGCAGCCGGCCGCGCCGAGGGTGACCACGACGGCCGGCACCGGCACGCTTTTCAGGGCGCTGATCAGATCGTCGGCCTGGTGGGCGATCATCGCCAGCTCGCCTTCGTTGACGATCAGCACATCAATCTGGCGCAGCAGCGCATCGGGCAGGATGCGCGCCGGCGCGGCGTTGAGGACCACGCGCACGCCGGCCTCGCGCGCACGCGTGGCCCAGGCGGTGACGGCTTCGATCGGTGTCTCCAGCTGCAGCAGCAGCGTGTCGACGCCGGCAAGATCGGGCAGGTCGTCGGCGACCAGCGCGGCATTGGCGCCCGGCGCAACGGTAATCGCGTTCTCCGCGCCGTCGGCCAGGCAGATGAAGGCGACACCGGTCGCGTGCGCGGTCTGCCGGCGGATATCGAGTGCGACACCGGCGGCCCGCAGCGAGGCTTCGACCGGCACGGCATGCGCGTCATCACCGAGCGCGAGCAGCATCTGCGTATCCGCACCGCCCGCGCGCGCGGCGGCAACGGCCTGGTTGGCGCCCTTGCCGCCGGGGAATGTCTGGAACGCGCGACCGAGAACGGTTTCTCCGGGTGCGGGAATGTGCGCGGCGCGCACGACGAAATCGAGGTTCGCCGAGCCGGCGACGAGCACGCGACCCGCGCTCATGGTGCGGCGCCCTGCTGGACGAGGTTGTAGAACGGCGTCGCCAGTCGTGGCGGATCGCCAGCCACATCGCGCGGCAGATGCTGGGCGAGCAGGATCGCGACGATGCCGCGCGTCGGATCGATCGTGAAATACGTCGACGCCGCGCCGGACCAGCCCGCCTGTCCCGGCGCACCGAGGCGCCCACGCGCGGCAGGATCGAGCTGCACCGAGACGCCGAAGCCGAATCCTTCGTACGGACTGAAGCTCGTATGCGGCGCATCGAGAAAGCCGAGCTGGTTGCACACCATCATCGCCACCGTGTCCTCGCGCAGATAGCGCGTGCCGTCGAGCGCGCCGCCCCCGAGCAGCATGCGCGCGAACCGCAGATAGTCCGCCGCGGTCGAGTACAAGCCGCCGGCGCCGCTCGTGTAGGGATTGAGCGCTGCGCCGGGCGTCGTCGCACTCGGACCTTCAGCGATGCGCAGTTTGCCGTCGTCGCCGGTCGTGGTGATGTCGACCACGCGGACCCGCTGCTCCGCCGGCACCGAGAACCCGGTGTCGACCATGCCCAGAGGGACGAACAGCCGCGTGCGCAGGAATGCGTCGAGCGGCTCGCCGGAGACCACCTCGACCAGTCGCGAGAGGACATTCGTCGCGGCGCCGTCGTAGGCGAACACGGTGCCGGGATCGTGCTGCAGCGGCACGGCGGCGAGCCGTTGCACGTACGCGTCCAGATCCGGGGCATCGTCCAGGCCCGCCGCCTCGCGCAGACGCAGCGCCCCGCCCTCGCTGTTGGCGATGCCGGAGGTGTGGGTCAGTAGATGACGGATCGTCAACGCGCGGGCCGGTGCGCGCTGCGCGCCATTTTCATCCAGCACCCGCAGCTGCGAAAACGCGGGCAGATGCCGGGCGATGTCGTCATCGAGTCCGATGTCTCCGCTGTCGACCAGCATCAGCACGGCAACCGAGACGACCGGCTTGGTCATCGAGTAGATGCGGAAGATCGCGTCCTCACGCATCGGTGCGGTGCCGGCGAGATCGCGCATGCCGGCGGCATGCACGTGCGGCGCCTGGCCGTCCTGCCACACCGACGCCACGGCGCCGGTGTAACCGCCGGGGCCCACCGCTTCGTCGACGAACGTATCGAGCGCTTGCCAGCGTGCGACGGGCGCATCCGCCGCAGCGGGTTTGACCGCATACACCGACATCGCCGGCGCCAGCCACGCACAGGCGAGCAGCGCGATCACCTGCAGACGCACACACAGCCGCCGCCCGTCACCGTCCGCGCGACGCGATCGCGTCCTGTCTGCTGCCTGCACCTGCATCTCCCGCATCCCGCACGCAGGCCCCGCACCACGCGGGGCCATCTCATCCGATCGCATCGATCAGAACGTGATCGTGTGGGTCAGCGACACCATCCGCCCGCGACCGGCCCAGTAGTTCTGGAAGCCCGGCACCTGCGACCAGCTGAGGATGTACTGCTTGTCCAACAGGTTCTCGATGCCGACCGTCAGCTTGCCGTAGCGGCCGGTGTCGACGTTCACGCCCAGATCGAACAGCGTATAGCCCTCGGTGTTCTCGACGTAGCTGAAGCTGCGGTTGTCGAAGCTGCGCACGTCGCTGCCGGACAGATCGCGATCGAGCAGCGTGGTCGCGCCCAGCGTGACGTCGGCTGTCGGGATGAAGTTCCAGGTGACCGACACGGCGATCTTGTCCGGATTGACGTCGAGCACGCCCAGCGGCTTGTTCAGTCCACCGGCTTCGTAGTCGCCATTCGGCGCCGACGACCAGAACGCGGTCTTGCCGCGGATCCGCGAGTAGATGCCCGACACCTTCCACTGCTCGTTGAAGCGGAATTCGCCGTTGGCCTCCAGACCCTTGATGCGCACCGGCGCACGTGCGAGCACGAAGTCGTTGGTCACCGGATCGACCGACAGCGATGTACCGAACGGCGAGCGCGAGTCGTAGTACGACGCGCCGAAGGACGCATCGGCGCCGGCCCAGTTGAAGCCGACTTCGCGGTTGGTGACGATGATCGGATCGAGATCGGCGATGCGGTCGACCGACTGGTTCGGCACGCTGATGTTGCGCAACGGAATGCCGATGTTCGCCAGGCCGAAGCCTTCGCCGTAGCTGACGAAGGTGGAGAATTCGTCGGTGACGCGCCAGATCGCGCCGATGTTCTTCATCGTCTCCGAGTATTCCAGCCCGCCGCCCTGCACGAACACGCTGTTGCGGAACGGCGTGGTGGTGTAGCTGTCGACGTCGAGCTTGCCGTCCTCATGACGCACACCGCCGCTGACCGTGACCGGACCGATGTCCCAGGTCAGCTGTGCGAACGGCGCGACGCTCGAATACTGCATTGGCGGCACCCAGAGGCGATTGGTGATCGCGAGCCGCTGCGCGGCTTCGTCCTCCACCAGATCCACACCGGTGCGCAGCTGCAGGCCCTCGACCGAGAACAGATCTCCGCGCGTCCACGAAGTACGCAGGCCGCGCTTCTTCGACACGATTTCGGACTGGTCGTAGATGCGATCCGCTTCGTCGAAGTTGTCGTCCACCTTGACCAGCTGGCGGTCATCGCCGTCTTCGGGCAGGTAGCGCATCGACTGGTCGGCCCAGTAGATGTCGGCATTGAACGTGCCGCCGAACAGGTCGCCATGGCTGTACTTCACTGCGGCCTGACGGAAGTCGTTGATCTCGGCGAGCGCGCCTGCGATCGAGCCGCGCTCCGATGTGTTGGTGGTCGGCTCCGGACATTCGACCGGATCCGGGCGGCAGCCTTCGACCTGGATGTAGTTCGCCTTGCCTTCGATCTTGAAGTCGCTGTAGCTGAACTGCAGACGCTGCTGGAGGCCTTCGCCGAAATTCCAGCCACCCTTGAAGTAGAGATTGCGCGCTTCGGAATCCGACACCGAGCCGCTGGTGTTCATGCCGATGCGGCGACCGTTGCCGTCATAGGAAATGCCACGGTCGATGTACGACGCGCTGGCCAGCATGTCGAAGGCGTCGTTCTTGTAGGCGTGATTGACGCCGACCTTCCAGCCGCTGCTGTCGGTGCCGAACTGCGTGGAGTAGCGCGTGGTCAGCTGGGTTTCGTGGCCCTCGACCGTCGGTACCTTGGAGATGTAGTTGATGATGCCGCCCGCGGCGCCGATGCCTTCCGATGCCGACGGTCCGTTGATGACCTCGATGCGCCCGACCAGACCCATGTCGGTGAACGTGCCGTTGCGTCCGCCCTCGCGCAGCGGCGAGCCCTGCGGGATACCGTCGAACAGGCGCAGCGCGATGCGGCCGCGCAGCGTCTCGCCCGTATTGCTCATCGCCTGCGAGGATTCGGCATAGCCGGGCACGGTGCGCGCGAGCACGGCGGTTGCGTCTTCGGTCAACGCCAGCGTGTGCGCGACCTGCTCCTGCGAGACCAGGCTGATGGCGCCGGGAATCTTGTCGATCGAGGTCGCCACGCGCGTGCCGGTCACGACCATGCGGTCGAGCGTCTTGGCATCGCGACGGGCAGC
The DNA here is from genome assembly GCF_021233355.1 of Luteimonas fraxinea. Lineage (NCBI taxonomy): Bacteria > Pseudomonadati > Pseudomonadota > Gammaproteobacteria > Lysobacterales > Lysobacteraceae > Luteimonas > Luteimonas fraxinea. The sequence goes on from NZ_CP089507.1 coordinate 1,730,426, forward strand.
CTCGCGCGTGTCGCTGTCGGCCTGCTGCGCGTGTCCGGCGCCGGCGGCGGCCAGCAGGATGCAACCGATCGCGGCGGAAAGCGGCTTGATCATGGTGTGTTCTCTTCGGGCTGTGCGATGCGTGGGCCCCCGATGACGGGGTGCGGACGGCCGGTGGACGTGGCGCTGGGTGTGCGCATGGATGCGGCAGGACGGGTTCGCATGGAACGGCGCCTCCCCACGCGCGTTTCCGGTACGTTGCGGCGAAGGTTAGGTGCGCGCAGGGTGCGGATGAACCGCCTGCACCTATGTTCAAACGACAGTTTTTATTGCCTGCGATCGCACAAAATGTTTGCTGCTATGCAGCATCCATCACTCGCGCATTGCGGCCTCGTCGACATGGCGACGCGCGGTCGCGCGGCACTCCTCGCGCAGGGCCGTCACGAGACGACTGCGTACGCTGGCATTCGACCAGACGATGCCGATGCGACGTGGCTCCGCAGGCTCCGGCAACGGAATGCGCGCGAGCCGCACACCGGCCGGCCAAGGCTGCGCCCAGTCGGGCACCAGTGACACGCCGAGACCGCGATCGACCATCACCGCGATCGCGTTGAGCGCATTGAGTTCGAAGCGCTCGCGCGGGGTGATGCCGACGCGGCGCAGGTAATCGTCGGCCTGGCGGCCGCCCCACTGGTGGCGGTCGTAACGGATCAGCGGTTCGCTCGACAGCAGCTCATGCGGATCGCGATGCGTCATGTGCTGCGGCGCCAGCACCACCAGCGGCTCCTCGCGCAGCACTTCCCAGTTGCAGGTCTTGGGCAGCGCGAACGGCGCCTGCAGCACGATCGCCGCGTCGAGGTTGCCCTGCTCCACTTCGGTGTAGAGCTCGGCCGAATAGCCGGGTTTGATGAAGACGTTGATCTGCGGCAGCGTGGTGACCATGCGCGCGAGCACGTCGGGCAGCATGCCGGCCAGCGCGGTCGGGCAGGCGCCCAGGCGCAGTTCGCCGGCGACTGCGCGGTCATTGGCGACGCTGCGGAGGTCGGACACATCGCGCAGCAGGTCGCGCGTGCGCTGCAGGATGCGCGCGCCTTCCTCGGTCACGCAGACGGTGCGCCCGGCGCGCGCGATCAGGCCGACGCCGAGTTCGCGCTCCAGCGTGCGGATCTGCTGGGCGACCGCCGCCGGCGTGATGTTGAGGAAACGGGCCGCGGCGGCCATCGAGCCACGGTCGACGACGTTGACGAAGGTGTAGAGGAACTGGGTGTCCAAGAATCGTCTCCGTGCGGTGCGCACGCGCTCCTTCGCGTGACCTGGCGATACGCGCGGGGCCGTCGATGGACGGCCGTGGACCGGGCGTGGCGCGACAGTAGCCCGGCCCGTGACGCCGCGCCCCTGCCGGACGGCAGGGGTCGGGCGATCAGGTAGCTTCGAGCGCCGGCTTGCGGTCGTGGATGGTCAGGCCTTCGAGCAAGCGCTGCGTCGGCGGGAACAGCAGGCTCGCCAGATAGCCGATCACGATGCACAACATGATCGAGATGCCGAGATAGAAGTACGGGTGCACCAGGTCGAACGACCACGCCAGGGTGGTGAGCACGATCGCGGCACCGATGCCGATCGCCACGCCCTGCGAGTTCGCGCGCCGGGTGAACATGCCCAGCGTGTAGGCGCCGGCGAAACCACCGCCGAGCAGGCCGGCCAGCTCGATCGACACGTCGAACAGCGAATGGATGTCGAAGCGCGACAGCAGCAGCGCCAGCGCCATGCCGATCAGGCCGACGACGACGGTCATCCATTCGGCGAAGCGCACGCTGCCGCGCTCGGTCGGCGCTTTCGCGAGTCGGTCGTAGAAGTCCACCGACAGCAATGTCGCGACACTGTTGATGATGCTCGACAGCGTCGACATCGCCGCGGCGAAGATACCGGCGATGATCAGGCCGGTCACGCCGACCGGCAGTTCGGCGGCGATGAAGAGCGGGAAGGTCGCATCGATCGGCAGCAGCGGATCGAGCCGCTCGGGATTCTGCCGGTAGTACATCCACAGCGCGGTGCCGATGGAATAGAACACGAAGCCGCCGGGAATCATGATCGCGGCGAACACCCAGATCGAGCGGCCGGCTTCCTTGTCGGACTTGGTCGCCAGCGAACGCTGCATCAGCACCTGGTCCTTCGGGAACGTCAGCACGACGTCGAACACGACGAGGAAAATGAAGCCCCAGACGGTCGCCTTGGTCAGATCGAAACTGAAATCGAGCAGCTTGGTCTTCTCCTGCACGGCGACCGCTTCGCGCACCGCGTCGAGATCGCTGCCCAGCGACATCAGGATGAAGATGATCGCGAACACCGCGCCGCCCATCTTCACGAACACCTGCACGAAGTCGGTCCACACCACCGCGCGCATGCCACCCATCACGGTGTAGATGATGGTGAAGCCGCCCATGATCATGATGCTCCACACCACATCGATTCCGGTAATCGTCGCGATCGCCAGCGCGGGCAGGAACAGGATCACGCTGAGCCGGCTGCCGATCTGCATCAGGATCGCCAGCGCGCTGGCGAGCATGCGGATCGCGGGATGGAAGCGCGTTTCCAGATACGAGAACACCGACATCAGATCCAGCCGGCGCAGCAGCGGCACGATCCACACCGCGACGAACATCAGGCCCAGCACCGCGACCAGATTGTTGGTCAGGTACTGCCAGTTGGTCTCGTAGGCCTTGGCGGGAATCGCGATGAAGCTGATCGAACTGGTGTTGGTCGCGTAGAGGCTCACGCCCGCCGCCCAGAACGGAATGCTGCGGCCGCCCATGAAGAACTCCGCTTCCGATCCCTTCTGGCCGCGCAGATAGAAATAGCCGCCGATGCCGAGCATCGCGACCAGATAGACCACGATCACCAGCCAGTCGATCCAGTGCAGCAGATGCTGGCCCGAACGCAGGGTTTCGCTGTGCAGGCGCAGCTGCGCGCCGTCGCCGTCTGCCCACAGCAGGCCGTTGCGCCAGCCGGTGGCCAGACGCGGATTGCCCGCGAGCGTCGCGGGCAGCGCTGCCCAGGAATCGGTGATCGTGTGGAACAGCCGCAGGTCCGCCGCCGCGCCCGGCGCGCTGCGCACCAGATACAGGATGTGCGCCTGGCCGATGGACCGGGCGACGCCCGCCTGCACCGCGCCCGGCATGCGACCGCGATCGCTCCAGCCGCCATCGGCGACCCAGCGGCGCATGTGTCCATCGGCGCTGGTCAGATACAGACCCGCGCGTTGCGCGGCCAGGGTCACCGGCGCAGCGCCGCCGGGCCAGACATCCATCGCGCGCCAGGTCGCAGCGTCCTGCGCCGCAGTCAGCGCGAGCGTCACGAGGCGCGCACTGCCGTCGGCGGCAAGGCCGGCGACATAGAGCGTGTCGCCGAGCACTGCAGCCTGCGGCTGCTGCAACGGTTCGGGCAACGCGGCTAACGGCTGCGCCACCAGCGTGTCACCGCGCCACGTGAGTGCGACCGGGCGCGCGACGCGTCCATCGGCGCCCGCCAGCACGAACGCACGACCGGCGCCGCTGGCGCTCGACACGATCGACGCACCCAGCAGTGCGTCGGGCATCGCGACCGGACGCCACGCATTGCCATCCTGCGCGAGCACCCAGGCGCGATCGGCGGCGAGCACCAGCGGCTGGTCGTCGAGCACGAACAGCGCCTGCACGTTCGCTGGAGACGGCAGCGCGGGCAGCGTGCGACCGTCGACGGCCGTCAGGCTTTGCGCGTGCACGGACAGCGGCGCGAGCAGCGACAGGCACAGCAGGGTCGCGGTCTGCAGCAGACGGCGCAGGAACGGGTTCGGCATGCGGGTGATTCCGGTATCGGGCGTGCACGCGAGTTCGCGGCGTGCGGTCGGGGCGCGAAGACTCATGTCGGCGATGCATCGCGGGCACGCGCATCACGACTGGCGTGGGCCAGGACGCGTTCGGCGCGACGCAGATAGGGCGCATCGATCATGCGACCGTCGACGACGCAGACCGCGCGTCCTTCGCGGCGTGCATCGGCGGCGCCGTTGACGATGCGATGGGCGCGGGCCAGCTCGTCGGCATCGACGGCGAAGACCGCGTGCGCCAGCGGCACCTGGCGCGGATGGATGCAGCTCTTGCCGACGAAGCCCAGCTGCCGCGCGAGCTGCGCCTCGCGTTCGAAGCCGGCATCGTCGGCGAGGTCGGCCCAGGCACCATCGCAGGCGAACACGCCGGCTTCCGCGGCAGCCAGTGCGACCTGCAGCATCACCGCCTGCACGTGCGCCGGCACACGGTGGATGCCGCCGGGTTCGAACAGATCGCCGAGTCCCAGCTGCAGACCGGCCACGCGCGGATGCGCGGTGGCGATGGCCGCGGCATTGCGCAGCGCACGCGGGGTTTCGATGTTGAGCAGCAGTCCGACCGATGGCGCGATGCCGAGCGCGGCTTCCTGCGCTTCGATCCGCGCGACCGCCGCGCGCACGTCGTCGGCGCTGTCGGTCTTGGGCAGATTGATCAGGTCGGGCGCGGCTGGCAACACGGCGGCGAGGTCGGCGTCGTATTCGGGCGAGTCCGGCGCATTGGTGCGCACGATCGCCAACGGCGCGCCCGCGCCGCGCGTCTGCGCCTGCAGGAATGCGGCGACGTTGGCGCGCGCTTCGGCCTTGCGCGCGTCGGCGACGGCGTCCTCGAGATCGAACGAGACCGCATCGGCCTGGCCCTTCCAGGCCTTGCCGAACAGGTCCGGGCGCACGCCCGGCACGAACAATTTGCTGCGCATCGGCCCTCCCGAGTTGCGGGAGGCAGTGTGCGCGAACGACACCGCGGAAAAAGTCGCCGCCGGGAGTTTCAGACGATAGTTTTCCTGCGGTGTTGGAAGTTTGATCACTGCACAGGCGCGTGCCTGCATCCCGTTGTCGCGTGCGTGCGTACGCTTGCCAGCACGCGGGCGCGGGCACAAGCTGACGGCGCTGCAAGGGAGGCCGATCCGGCCCGCCCGCACTGCCGGATCATCGCCATCGCACCGCCCGTCCTACCGCCGTCCATGACCCTCGAAACATCGCCAGACCGTGCCGGCGCGGACCGACCCCTTTGCGTCGCCCTGCTCGAGGACGACGACGTCCTGCGCGATCGCGTGCTGGTGCCCGGGCTGCGCCGGCATGGTCTCGACGTGCGTCCGCTGCGCACCGCCGCCGCGCTCGCGGCGCTGTTGCCGCAGGCGCCGGTCGACATCGTGGTGCTCGACATCGGCCTGCCCGACAGCGACGGCTTCACCGTCACCCAGTCGCTGCAGGCCGCGCATCCGGGGCTGGGCATCGTGATCCTCAGTGGTCGCGGCGAGCCGCCCGACCGGCTGCGCGGCCTGAGCGGCGGCGCGGATGCCTATCTGGTCAAGCCGGTCGAGATCGACATCCTCGCCGCGACGATCTTCAGCCTTGCGCGGAGGCTGTCGCGCGCGCCGCAGGTGACCGAAGAGGGTTGGCAACTGCAGCCGGACGGCTGGTGCCTGTTCGCGCCGAACGGCCAGTCGATGGCGCTGACCGGGTCCGAGCGCCACGTGCTGCAGACGCTGTGGGCGCAGCGCGACCAGCTGGTCACGCGCGAGGCGATGCTCGACGCCGCGCCCGGTCGCGCCCGCGATGAAAGCGGCGCCGATCCGCACCGGCTCGACGTGCTGCTGCACCGCCTGCGGCGCAAGGTGCTCGACCGCACAGGTCTGGCGCTTCCGCTGGATGCGGTGCGCGGCGAAGGCTACGTGCTGCGCCCGGGCGGCTGAGCCCGCCCGGAACCCGTTTGATCTCCTGCTGCGCGTGCCGGCTGGCGGCGCTCGCGACGGACCTTGAACAGGTTCTCAGGTGACGCGCGGCAACTGCAGGGCGAATCGCGTGCCGCGACCGGGCGTGCTGTCGACGGTCAACGTGCCGCCCGCTTCCTGCGCCATCTCCCGTGCCACGGCGAGACCCAGGCCCGTGCCTTCGCCGGCCGGCTTGGTGGTGAAGAACGGTTCGAAGGCCTGACGCATCACCTCGGGTGGCATGCCCTGACCGGTGTCGGTGACGACAATACGCGCCCAGCCGTCGCCGGTATCGCGCAGGGTGACGCCGAAGCGACCGCCGCCGGGCATTGCATCGCGCGCGTTCGCGGCGAAGTTGAGCATCACCAGATCGAGCTGGCTGCGATCGAGGAACACTGGCACCGGCGTGTCGGGCAGATCGAGCACGACATCGACGCGGCCGTCGAACAGCTGGCGCAGCATCGGCACCAGATCGGCGAGCGCCTGCGCCGCGTCGAAGCGCGCTGGCACCGCGAGTTCGCGCCGGCTGAAGCTCAGCAGCTTGCGGCTGAGCGCGATGCCGCGCTGCGCGGCGAGTTCGATGCCTTCGAGCGCATCGCCCATGCGGCGCGCGTCCGGCTCGGGATCGAAATCGAGTTCCTCCAGGCGGTGCCGCTCGGCGGTATAGCCGACGATCGCGCCGAGCACGTTGTTGAAATCGTGCGAGACGCCGCTGGCCAGATGGCCGACCGATTCGATCTTCTGCATGTGCAGCATGCGTTCGCGCATGCGCTCGCGTTCGATCATCTGTTCGCGCAACTGCTGGGCGCTGCGTTGCGCCTTCCACAGGGTTTCGCGCAGCGCGGCCACGGTGCGGTCGAGCACGATGGCGATCATCAGGTAGCTGAAAGCCAGCGACGGCAGGTTCTGGAACGCGCCGCCGCTGCGTGCCGGGCCGAGGCCCCATGGGCTCGCCATGCCGAGCGCGAACACGACCGGGATGCAGGCGTAGACGATCCACAGCGCGCGCCGCCCGATCACCAGCGCGGCCGTGGTCAGCATCACCATCGGATACGGATCGAAGGCCTGCAGCTGGTAGCCGAACGCGATGTTCGCCGCGACCGCGCAACTCATCAGGATCGTCAGGAACGCGGCGATGCCCTGACGCAGCCGGCCGCGACGGATCATCCAGACCGCGAAGAACGCCGCGCCGGCGATCGCGACATCGGTGCCGAGATCCACGAACAGCCGCGGCCCGGTCATCGAGATGTGCCCGCTGAGCAGGTGATAACCCTTGTTGAGCGGAATCTCGAAGCCGAGGAACAACAGCAGCACCTGCAGCGCGGGCGCATTGCGGCGATCGACGGGATCGGAGATCGGCACCCGACGCAGCCATGCCGCCAGACGACGGCCGGGGGCGACGAGGGGCGACGCGTGCGACATGGGGATGACGTGTCCCGGGGGCGACGCCCCGAATGCAGATGAGAGTCGAGTGTAAGTCGGAGGAGAGTTCCGGTGCATTGAGCGACCGCCATCGCAACGGCTTAGATCGGGGACCCAGCGCCTGTCACGGCGCCGTCATCCCGCCGCAACCGGAAGCCAGACGATGTCCACGCCGCGCACTCCTTCTTCCCGCCCTAATGCCCGGCGCACGCTGCGTCCCGGCCTGCTGTCGGCGGCCCTGCTGCTGGCCCTGTCGGGTCATGCCATCGCCGCGCCACAGGCAGCGCCCGCGCCCGTCGCGAGCGCCGCGTCCGACGCAGCGCCCACCGACGACGCGCGCGACACCGCAACGTCCGAGGCCACCGATCCCGACGCTGATGCCGATGCCGATGTGAATGCAACCGAGTACGACCGCGTCGTCGCGGCCTATTCGCTGGATGCGGCCGCGTATTACTTCGCCGTCAACGGTGCACAGGACGGCAGCGACGATGCCAGCGCCACCGGCGCGCGTTCGGTCGCAGCCGGTCCGCGCGCCGATGCGAGCGGCGGCGATGCCGTCGCCATCGGCAGTCGCGCACGCTCCACCAATTCGGCGTCCATCGCCATGGGCGACAGCTCGCTCGCCAGCGCCACCGGCGCGATCGCCATCGGCGGCACGTTCTTCGGCAGCGATTTCGGCGAGTCCGACGGCGCGCAGGCCTCCGGTTTCGGTGCGATCGCGCTGGGCGCGGCGACGACGGCCACCGGCGGCACCTCGACGGCACTGGGCTGGTCCTCGCGTGCGACCGGCAACGACGCGGTCGCCGTCGGCGCGACGGCTTATGCCGAAGCGGATGGCGCGATCGCGATGGGCCGCGCGGCGACGGCTGACGAGATCGAAGCCGTCGCCATCGGCTACGGCGCGCGTGCAACCAATTTCGGCGCGATGAGCCTGGGCGCCTACGCGAACGCCAGCGGCTTCGCGGCGCTGGCCTTCGGCAGCGACGCACGCGCGCCGGGTGACGGCGGCATCGCAATGGGCGACGGCGCCCTCGCAGCCGGCCAGCAGAGCGTGGCGATCGGCGCCAGCAACGGCGGCGTGCCGACCCAGGCCAACGGCCTCGGCAGCACGACCGTCGGCGCGGCGTCCTGGGCGCTGTCGGATTACGCGACCGCGATCGGTTTCGACAGCCATGCGGATGCGACGCGAAGCCTCGCTGCAGGCGCCAATGCGCTGGCACTCGCGAGCGAAGCCAGCGCGCTTGGTGCCGGCAGTTACGCGAGCGCCGAGTACGCAACCGCGGTCGGCGCGACATCGGCCGCCTGGGGCATCGGTGCGACCGCGATCGGCAGTGGCGCATTCGCGCTCGAGGAAAACAGCCTCGCACTCGGCTACAACGCCAGCGCGACCGCCATCAACAGCGTCGCGCTCGGTGCGGCGTCCGTCGCCGATCGCGACAACGTCGTATCCATCGGCAGCGTCGATGGAGAACGCCAATTGGTGAATCTCGCCGACGGCGTGGATGCGACCGACGCCGTCAACAAGCGCCAGCTCGACGCGGTGATCGCCGCGGGCAGCGAGGCGCAGGCCTACTTCTCCGCAAATGGCGCGGGTGACGGCAGTGATGTCGCCAGCGCTGCAGGCGCACGTTCCATCGCGGCCGGTCCGCGCGCCGATGCGAGTGGCGGCGATGCCGTCGCCATCGGCAGTCGCGCACGCTCCACCAGTTCGGCATCCATCGCCATGGGCGACGGTTCGCTCGCCAGCGCCACCGGCGCGATCGCCATCGGCGGCACGTTCTTCGGCAGCGATTTCGGTGAGTCGGACGGCGCGCAGAGCACCGGCTTCGGATCGATCGCACTGGGTGCGGCGACGACGGCCACCGGCGGTACGTCGACGGCGCTGGGCTGGTCCTCGCGTGCGACCGGCAACGATGCCGTGGCGGTGGGCGCGACTGCGTTCTCCGACGCCGATGGCGCGATCGCCATCGGCCGTGCAGCGACGACAACTGAAATTGAAGCCATCGCGATCGGCTACGGCGCGCAGGCCAGCAACTTCGGTGCGACCAGCCTGGGCGCATACGCAAACGCTACGGGCTTCGCAGCGCTGGCGCTCGGCAGCGATGCGCGCGCAACGGGCGACGGCGGCATCGCAATGGGCGACGGCGCACTCGCCGCCGGCCAGCAGAGCGTCGCGATCGGCGCGAGCAACGGCGGCGTGCCGACCCAGGCCAACGGCCTTGGCAGCACCACCGTCGGCGCGGCCTCGTGGGCGCTGTCGGATTACGCGACTGCGCTCGGCTTCGACAGCCACGCGGATGCGACGCGCAGCCTCGCGGCCGGTGCGAATGCGCTGGCACTCGCCAGCGAAGCCAGCGCGCTGGGCGCCGGCAGCTACGCCAGCGGCGAATACGCCACTGCGGTCGGCGCGACATCGGCAGCCTACGGCGTCGGCGCGACTGCGCTGGGCAGTGGCGCGTTCGCGCTGGAAGCCGGCAGCCTCGCACTTGGTTACAACGCCACCGCGACCGGCATCAACAGCGTCGCGCTGGGCGCGTCGTCGGTATCGGATCGTGACAACGTGGTGTCGATCGGCGACGTCGGCAGCGAGCGCCAGCTGGTCAACGTGGCCGACGGCGTGCTCGCGACCGATGCGGTCAACAAGGGCCAGCTCGACACCGCGATCGCAACGGTCGGCGGCGACGTCGGCGTGCTCGATGCGTCGGCGGTGAAGTACGACGACATCGCCAGCAAGGATTCGGTGACGTTCGCCGGTGCAGGCGGCACGGCGCTGCGCAATGTCGCCGATGGCGCGCTCGCGGCCGGCAGTCTGGAGGCGGTCAATGGCGGCCAGGTGTTCGGCGTTGGCACCGCGTTCGCGCAGGCGCTGGGCGGCGGCGCGGCGATGACGGCGACCGGCTTCACCGGTCCGTCGTACACGATCCAGGGCAGCAGCTTCGGCTCGGTCGGCGCTGCCTTTGGCGCCGTCGACAGCCAGTTCGATGCGATCCGCGCACGCTTCGATGCGATCGGTAATGGCGGCCCCGTGCCGGTCGGCACCGGCGATGGTCTGGCGATCGGCACCGGCAGCGTCGCCACCACAGTGGACAGCACCGCGGTCGGCAGCAATGCGCAGGCCGGCAGCGGCGGCACCGCGATCGGTGCGGGTGCGGTCGCGAGCGCCGATGGTTCGGTCGCGATCGGCCAGGGTTCGGTCGCCGATGCGGCGAATACGGTGTCGGTGGGCAGCGCGGGCAACCAGCGCCGCGTGACGAACGTCGCCGATGGCGTGGCCGCGAGTGACGCGGCGACGGTCGGACAGGTGCAGAGCAGCGCGACCGCCAGCCGCACCTACGCCGATGCCGGCGACACCCGCACGCTGGCCGACGCGAAAGCGCATGCCACCGCCGGCGATACCGCCACGCTCAACAGCGCGCGCAGCTACACCGACGACGTCTTCGCACGCGCGCTCAACCGCAGCGATTTCGATGCCTTCCGCAGCAGCGTCGACGACCGTTTCCAGCGTGTCGATCGTCGCGTCGACAAGATCGGCGCGATGGGCACGGCGATGTCACAGATGGCGGTCAACAGCGCAGGCCTGTCCGGCGCCAACCGCATCGGCGTGGGCGTCGGCCAGCAGGGCGGCGAAGAAGCGCTGGCGGTCGGCTACCAGCGCGCATTCCGTGACAACCGCGCCAGCGTCTCGATCGGCGGCTCGATGTCCGGCTCCGAAAGTTCGGTCGGCGTCGGCGGGGGCTTCAGCTGGTAACGACAGGCACCTCTTTTCTTCCATCCCATCTTCCAGGAATCGCACCCATGTCCCTGTCTTCCCGTTCTCTCCGCCGTGGCCTGCTGGCCGCCGCGCTCGGCGCCGTCGTCGCACCCGCCCTCGCCGCATCTCCGGCCGCGCCGCTGTCGGTGATGTCCACCGCCGATCCCGAAGCACCGCGCGTCGCCTATGACGGCCTGCTGGTGACTTACAAGGCCGGCACCGCCGAACGCCGCAATGCGACCACCGGCGCGGCGACGATGCAGCGCATCCTGCGCGCACCGGCCACGGCGTCGCAGTTCAATGCCACGCATCGTGCCGCCGCGCCGGCACTCGCATCGACGCGTCGTCTCGCGATCGGCGCCGACTTGGTGCGTCCGAACCGCCGTCTGTCCGATGGCGAACTCGACACGCTGATGCGCACGCTTGCTGCCGACCCCTCGGTCGCGCACGTCGAACCCAACCGCTACTGGCAGCGTCTGCGCACGGTGCCCGCGGCGACGGCGGCAACCCCGAACGATCCCGGCTTCAACGTGCAGTGGCACTTCCGTGCACCCGACGGCACGCTCGAAACGCTGGCGCCGGATCCGGGCTATGCGAACCGCGGCGGCATCGACATCCTCAACGCCTGGCAGTACGGCCGCGGCGCGGGCGTGGTGGTCGCGGTGCTCGACACCGGCATCCTGGCCCACCCCGATCTCGATACCTCGCTGGCCGACGCCGGTTACGACTTCATCAGCGATGCACTGAACTCCGGCCGCGCGACCGATGGCCGCGCACCCGGCGGCTGGGATACGGGTGACTGGACCACCGAGGACCGCTTCCTGGCCGACAACGGCGGCTGCGTCTTCCCCGGCGATCAGAGCAACAGCAGCTGGCACGGCAGTCATGTCGCCGGCACGATCGCGCAGATCACCGGCAACGGTGTCGGCATGGCCGGCGTCGCACCCGACGCGAAGGTGTTGCCGGTGCGCGTGCTCGGCCATTGCGGCGGCACCACGGCCGACATCGCCGACGCGATCGTCTGGGCCTCGGGCGGCAGCGTGCCAGGCGTGCCGGCCAACCAGAACCCGGCCGAGATCATCAACATGAGCCTCGGCGGTTTCGGCGTGTGCGAAGCCGACAGCGCCTACGGCCAGGCGATCGCCTCGGCCCGCCAGCGCGGCACGACCGTCGTCGTCGCTGCCGGCAACAGCAACAGCGATGCCTCGTCGTTCACGCCGGCCAGTTGCCCGGGCGTCATCAATGTCGCCGCGACCGGCATCACCGGCGCGCGTGCGGTGTATTCGAACTTCGGCGCCAACATCGCGCTGTCGGCGCCGGGTGGCGGCGTGTATCCGAACGACGCCACCAGCGGCCCTACCGCACGCACCGGTTTCGTGTGGTCGGCAGGCAACCGCGGACTGACCACGCCGGGCGAGTCGGCCTACGTCGGCCAGGCCGGCACCTCGATGGCGGCCCCGCACGTGGCCGGTGTCGCGGCGCTGGTGATCAGCGCGGCGATGCAGGCGGGACGTCCGGTGCCGACACCGCAGGAAATGCGCGAGATCCTGACCCAGACCTCGCGCGACTTCCCGGTGCGTCCGCTGCGCCAGATCGGCGTGGGCATTCTCGATGCCGCCAAGGCCGCCGCGCGCGGTGCCGGCAATGCAGCCGGTGGTGATGAGCCGACAGCGGTCCGCATGGCGAAGACCGTGCCGGTCAACGGCATCTCGGCGGCCGCGGGCGCCGGCACGCTGTATCGCATCGACGTGCCGGCCGGTGCGCGCAACCTGCAGATCCGCACCTATGGCGGTCGTGGCCAAGCGAAGCTGCTGGTACGTGTCGGTCGTTCGCCGGCGCTCGATGGCAGCAACGCCGCGCTGACCTCTTCGCGTCCGGGCACCACGCAGAGCGTGCAGGTGACGATTCCGCTCAACGACAGCTACTTCGTGCGCGTCGTCGGCGGCACCGGCGGCTATCAGGGCGTCAGCGTCATCGCGACCTACTCGGGCCAGTAAGCCCATCGCGACACGCGCGGCGGCGGGTCCGTCGCGCGTGTCTGCATCTCCAGTCGCCTGCGGCATCAGCCGCAGGCGCTAGCATGACGGGCCCTCCCTCTGGACCGCCCCGATGCGCATCCGATTCCATTTGCTGCCGCTTGGCCTCGCCGTCGCGCTGGCCTGTGCTGGCACGGCCGCGGCAGCCGCGCCCGATGCGGCACTCACGCAGAAGCTCGTCGACTGGCGTCGCGATCTGCACCAGCACCCCGAACTCGGCAACCAGGAAACGCGCACCGCCGACGTGGTCGCGACGCATCTGCGCAGCCTCGGTCTCCAACCGCGGACCGGCATCGGCCCGACCCGTGTCGTCGCCGTGCTCAAGGGCGCCAGGCCCGGCCCGCGCATCGCGCTGCGCGCCGACATGGACGCGCTGCCCGTCACCGAACAGACGGGCCTGCCATTCGCATCGACCACGCGCGCGACCTATCGCGGGCAGGAGGTCGGTGTGATGCACGCCTGCGGCCACGACATGCACGTCGCGATCCTGATGGGCGTGGCCGAAGCGCTGGCCGGCATGCGCGAACAGCTCGCAGGCGAAGTGGTCTTCATCTTCCAGCCGGCCGAGGAAGGTCCGCCGGAGCCCGGCGAAGTCTTCGGTGCCAAGCGCATGCTCGACGAAGGCGTGTTCGACGATGCGAAGCCGGACGCGATCCTCGGCCTGCACGTGTGGGCGGGCCTGCAGACCGGACAGATCGGCTTCCGCAGCGGGCCATCTCTGGCCAGCGCCGACGAGTGGTCGCTGACGATCACCGGCAAGCAGACGCATGGGTCGCGGCCGTGGGATGGCGTCGATCCGATCACCGTCGGCGCGCAGGTACTGCTGGCGACGCAGAGCATGCTCGCGCGGCAGATCAATACGGTGAACGCGCCGGTCGTGCTCACCGCCGGCCAGTTCCAGAGCGGCGTGCGCTTCAACATCATTCCCGACGACGCGCGTCTGGTCGGCACGCTGCGCACCTACGACGACGCCGTGCGCGCGGATGTCATCACGCGCTTCGAGCGCATCGCCACCGACTACGCGCATGCCGCGGGCGCGACCGCGAAGCTCGATGTGGTCAACAACGCGCCGGCCACGGTCAACGATCCCGAACTCGCGCGCCGCGTGCTGCCGTCGCTGCAGGCTGCTGTGGGCGCCGACAATGTCGTCGAGATGCCGCTGGTGACGGTGGCCGAGGATTTCTCGCAGTTCGCCAACGTCGTGCCCGGCGCGTATTTCTTCGTCGGCACCACGCCCGCAGGAGAGGATCCGGCGACGATGCCGATCAACCACTCGCCGCATTACGCGCCCGACGAGGCTGCGCTGGCGGTCGGCGTGCGCGCGATGCTGCGCACGACGCTGGATCTGCTGGGCGCTGCGCCACAGGGCTGAGCAGTCGCCCGATCCGGTTCCACGCAAGCGCCGCGGAAGGCGTGGAACCGGCGCAAAACCCGTCGCGCTGCGGCGTGCACCGGGTTTTGCGTGATCCCCCCGTCATGCGTCACCCCGCCGAAGCGGGTAATCTATGCGGCTCCTTTGCCAGATCCGGCGCCCAGCCCATGCTCTTCAAGAACGTCGCCATCGCCGGCCTCGCCCATGTCGATGCGCCGAACCGCGTGACCAGCGACGACATCAATGCAAGGCTGAAGCCGACCATCGACCGCCTCGGCATCAAGACCGACGTGCTCAAGGACATCGCAGGCATCCACGCCCGTCGCCTGTGGGACGACGAGGTCCAGGCCTCGGACGCTGCGACGATGGCCGGCCGCAAGGCGCTGGACGACGCCGGCATCGACGTCGGCAAGCTGGGCCTGCTGGTCAACACCTCGGTGAGCCGTGATTACCTCGAGCCGTCCACCGCCAGCATCGTTGGCGGCAACCTCGGGATTCCGGACACCTGCCAGAACTACGATCTGGCCAATGCCTGTCTCGCGTTCGTCAACGGCATGGATGTCGCCAGCCGCATGATCGAGCTGGGCGAGATCGACTACGCGCTGATCGTCGATGGCGAGACCGCGAACCTCGCCTACGAGAAGACCATCGAGCGTCTGCTGCGTCCGGAAACGACGGAAGAGGATTTCCGCAACGAGCTCGCCACGCTGACCCTGGGCTGCGGCTCGGCGGCGATGGTGCTCGCACGCGCCGACCTGCTGCCCGACGCTCCGCGCTACAAGGGCGGCGTCACACGCTCGGCGACCGAGTGGAACACCCTGTGCCGCGGCAATCTCGACCGCATGGTCACCGACACCCGCATGCTGCTGATGGAAGGCATGAAGCTCGCCCAAAAGACCTTCGTCGCCGCGCGCGAGGCGATGGGCTGGGTGGTCGACGAACTGGACCAGTTCGTGATCCACCAGGTCAGCAAGGTGCACACCGGCGCCTTCATCCAGTCGTTCGGCATCGATCCGAGCAAGGTCCACACGATTTTCGGCGAGCACGGCAACATCGGCCCTGCCTCGGTGCCGATCGTGCTGAGCAAGCTCAAGGAACTGGGCCGTCTGAAGAAGGGCGACCGCATTGCATTGCTGGGCATCGGTTCGGGCCTGAACTGCACGATGGCCGAGGTGGAGTGGTAAGCGCTACGCTCCGCTGACCACCGCACATCGCAAGGACGCCAGATGCCGCACCGACTTCCCGATCACCTGCAGCTGGCGCTGGCCGCGATTCCGGCTTTCGCCGACGACGGCCGCCTGTCGCTGGACGAGCTCGATCATCTGCTGGGTCTCGCCCTGCGCGATCAGGTCATCGATGCCGACGAGACGCGCGTGCTCGGCAATATCCTCGATCGCGCCGAACGCGATGGCGTGGATGCGGACGTGCAGGCCCGCATCATGCAGGTGCGCACCGCGCACGATCTGCCCGCGAACTGACTCTGCAGATCGCGACCCAAGAAAAAGGCGCCCGAGGGCGCCTTTTTCGTGTGCCTGCGACAGGGCTGCTCAGTTCGCGCTGACCGTCGCCGTCGTACCGATCAACGACTGCAGCTCGCTCTCGAGCTTGTTGATCCGCTCCGACAACTGCGACGCTTCCTGCGGGCTGACGTGCACCAGACCGTCGAGCAGTTCCGACAGCTGCAGCAGACGCGTCTGCTGCTCGCGGACATTCAGACGCACACGATGCGCATGGATGTCGCCGAGCTCGGCATGGCGCGCGCCGCGACGGTAACGTTCGCGCAGCATCATGTGCAGACGGCCGACGACGCGACGATCGCCGTCGCTCCACGGCGCGCTGCACCCACGTACGGTTTCGTGCCACGCGGCGAAGCTCGCACGCGGACCGATCTTGCTGCCGTCGTGGTCGACCAGGAACGGTTCTTCGGGACTGCCCGCCCAGCGCACTTCTTCCACCTGCTCGCAGCGGAAGAAGAACAGCCATTCGTCGCGATTGAGATCCAGTGGCAGCGCGAGCACGCCAGCGAGACCGTCGGCCTCGTCTCGTCCGTCGCTCCAGTCGGCCGCGCGATCGGTGCTGACCGCGCCGGTGCCGGTGTTGCTGCGGCGCAGCCAGTCCAGCAGACCGGGCACGCGCGCTTCATCGGGCGCACGCCCGGCGCTGTACCAATTGCCGGCCTGCACGAGGCCGACACCGTCACAGTTGATCGCGCGGTTCAACAGGTCGAGTTCGCCCTGCAAAGCGAGGCGCGGATCGGCGGCGTTGTCGAGGCGCAGTGCCAGCGTGTCGCGCACGCTGCGTGCGCTTTCTTCCAGCGTCACCGAATCCTGCTGCTCGCGCGACGCGATACGCATCGACACGAACAGGCCGAACAGATCCGCTGCGGCGCGCACGCCCGGCGGCACGCGACGCGGCGTGCGGTGGTGACAGGCGATCAACCCCCACAGACGGCCACCGGCGACGATCGAGATCGACATCGACGCGACCACGCCCATGTTGGCGAGATATTCCAGATGCACCGGCGACACGCTGCGCAACGCCATCTGCGCGAGATCGAGAGCGCCGCCATGTGCGTCGCGGTCCGGCAAAATCGGCACCGGTGTATAGGTCGCGTCCGGAATCACGCGGATGCGGTTGCGCAGGTACAGCGTGCGCGCCTGCACCGGAATGTCGGATTGCGGATAGCGCAGGCCGATGTAGGCCGCTAATGCGGAGTCACGCGATTCGGCGACGACTTCGCCGGCGTCGTCATGACGGAAGCGGTAGACCATAACGCGGTCGTAGCCGGTCAGCAGACGCACCTGTTCTGCGACGCGCTGGTTGAAATCGTGGATGTCCTCGCTGCCGGCGACGCGCGCGATCATCGTCTGCGCGACCACGGTCGGCGAACGCTCGCCGGCGCTGCGCGGCTGCGGTTCGATCTCGATGTGCACCAGACCATCGGCGACGTGGACGCTGATGTCGCACAGGTTCGCCATCGGACCAATGTTGCCGACCGCCGCACGCTGCGGCGGAGCACCGGGTTCACCGAAACCGATCGTCTCGGCAATCGCCTGGATCAGGTCGTCGGTCAGGAACTCGCGCAGCGTATGCCGCAACATTTCCCCGGGCATCGCGCCGGTCAGCGTTTCGATGTTGGCCGAGACGTGACGGATGGTCCAGTCCGGCAACTGGCAGCTGATCAGATAGCCGTGCGGCTGGATGGCGCCCGACAGATGGATCGGTTCGTTGGCGCAGTCCTGCAGTGCGCGTTCGAGTGCTGGATTCATGCAGCGGGCTCCTCGTGAGGGGCAGAGATCGCGTCGAAGCTGCGTTCGAAACACGACTGGACCAGCAGAAACGCATCACGTGCGCCCTGCATTAAATGGGTGGTGGGCTGCACGCTGTTCGAACGCGCGACCAGACGATCGAGCACGTTGCGCCATGCATCGCCGCCGGCGTGGCGAGCGAGGAAGCGCGCACCGGTGCGCTCGTCGTGGCCCAGCGCCTGCACGCCGCGCAGCAGATGACGCGCGCCGAGACTGCTGCCGGACATGACGTATTCCCAGCCCAGACGCTCATCCGCGGATTCGACATACGCACGCACACCCGACGGCGGCAGCGGTGTCAGCGACAGATCGCGCAGGTCATTCGCCAGCCAGTACGAAGACTGCGGCACCGCGCCGATGACGATCTCGAAGTCGGATGCGAAGCGGTGCATGCCGACCAGATAGCGCGCGTAGGCGAGCGGCGTACCGAGGCCATCGGCGAAACATGCATCGACGCGCGCATGCAGATCCGACGTCCCCGCGCGCAGCACGTGGCGCAGGTCTGCAGCGTCTGTAACGGGCTTGCGTGCAGTCGTATTCATTTTTCCAGCATAAGCCAATGCCATACCCGCCACAGTCTCCCAGCGCACACAGTGCAGTGGCCCTTCAGCGCCGTGAAGATGGGCTTTCACGCGGCTTCCGGGCCCACATGCATCCGCCGTTTACAATGCATCGTATTCATCGCAGCCCCTGGTCCTCGCCCCGTGCAGCTTCCCGATTACCCGTTCGAAGGTCACCGATTCGAAGCGCGCCCCGGCGTGCAGATGCATTACCTCGACGAGGGTCCGCGCGACGGCGAGATCGTGCTGATGCTGCACGGCAATCCGTCCTGGAGTTACTACTGGCGCCATCTGGTACTGGGCCTGCGCGACCGCTACCGCTGCATCGTGCCGGACCACATCGGCATGGGCTGGTCGGACAAACCGGACGATGCGCCGGGCGCGCTGCAGCGCTACGACTACACCTTGGCCTCGCGCGTCGAGGACATCGGCGCCCTGCTCGCGCACCTCGGCATCGACGGCCCGGTGACGCTGGCGGTGCACGACTGGGGCGGCATGATCGGCTTCGGGTGGGCGCTGGAACACATGCCGCAGGTCAAGCGTCTGGTGATCACCAATACCGCCGCGTTCCCGCTGCCGACCGAGAAGCCGATGCCGTGGCAGATCGCGCTCGGCCGCGACTACACCGTCGGCGAGTGGATCATCCGCGGCGTCAATGCGTTCTCCGCCGGCGCCTCGTGGCAGGGCGTCGAGACGCGCATGCCAGCCGATGTGCGCCTTGCGTATGTCGCGCCCTACGACAGCTGGGCCAACCGCATCAGCACCGTGCGTTTCATGCAGGACATCCCGCTCGGCCCGAAGGACCGCGCCTGGCCGCTGCTCGAAGCGGCCGGAAAGCGTCTGCCCGAGTACGCCGACCGGCCCGCCTTCATCGGTTGGGGCCTGAAGGATTTCGTGTTCGACCACCACTTCCTCGCCGGCTTCCGCGCGGCGTTGCCGCAGGCAGAAGTGATGGCGTTCGGGGACGCGGGGCATTACGTGCTCGAAGACAAGCACGCGGTCCTGGTGCCGGCGATCCGCACGTTTCTGGATACAAATCCGATCTGAGGCGCCATGCGTCCAGAGGTTTGCGGCGGCACACAACGCGGTGTCCGCGCGTGCTTCGCAGGATGGGTGGCGCACAGCGAACGCCGTCGCGTCGATCAAGCACGCGTACCAGTGAACCCGCATCGCCGATGCGGAATCAGACGATCGGCACAGCGCCCGCATAAGAGTTCGACGCGCCACCGAACAACGCCTCGGGCGCGATCGCGTCGACCAGCACCACGTCGATCGTCGACACCCAATCGGCAACCGTCAGTGCCGGCAGTCCATGCGCCACGCGCGCGCGATCGCACTGCGGACTCGCCGCACCGGATTCCCACGACGCCTGCACATCGCGGCAGGCCTGTGGCCGCACCGCATGGATCGTGCAACGCGAAGACGTGCCGATCTCGGCGTCGAGCGCCACGCAGCGCGGTTGCGATTGCCAGGTGCCGCGCATCACGACCTGATGCGGACCGAAGGTCTCGGTGAGCGCATGCGGCACGACGCCGCCGGACGCATCGGTGTCCATCCAGTGCATCGACACCCGGTACTGGCTGCAGCAGGCCCCACAGGTCATACACGGATGGCGCATGGGACGACCCCGGGGATCGCGAACACGGACAAGGAGCGCGGAGTCTTGGCGTCAGCCATGCAACGCGCAAGTGCCACGGCGCGGCCCTTCAGGATTCCGTTTGCAGCCGACCCGCGTACCGCAACGGACGCCCGCCTCAGGCGTTCGCAGTCGGCCGCCGGATCGCCACGTAACGCGCCTGCATTTCGGTCGCCGTGCTGCCATCAGGCAACGCGATGCGCGCAGTGAGTGCGACGCGTGCACGGCCGCGTTCGCGCAGCGTGCGCGCGAATGTCGACCAGTCGCCGGCCTCGTCGAGCGTGGCCTCGGCTTCGAGATCGCCGAGCAGCGGCGCGCGGTAGCGGACTGTGGAATCGGCCACGTAGACCTCGGCATCGAGACCGGCCTGTTCCACGCGCAGCGTCACCAGACCCCAGGCCGCGAGCGTCATCACCGACACCAGACTGCCGCCGAATGCGGAGCCCTTGTCGTTGACGTGCGAGGACAGCGGCGCGTGCAGGCGCAGGGAATCGCCGTCGTAACCGGCAACGGACACGTCCATCGCCGCGACGGGCGGCATCGAACCGTAATAAGCCTCGAGGGCGCGGAGCGAATCATCGAGCGTCATGCGGAATCCTGTGGGGGTGCGGTCGTCCGGCTTGCGCCGCAACACCGCAGCCACCAAGCTTGGCGCATGCATGCCGCGCCGGCTTTCCCGCATCTGGCGGGATATTACGTCATCTCGCTACGGCCGGCCGGTGCACATTCAGGCCTGCGCCGCGAAGCCGCACGTCTCGGCGCGCGCACGTTCGCGCTGTCGCCGTGGCGCATCGCGCATCTCGACGACGCCGGTACGCGCGATGCATTGCGACACGCACTCGCCGCTGATGTCGTGATCTTCACAAGTCCGCCGTCGGTCGCTGCGGCCTCCATGCTGCAGACACTCGTCGCGTGCGACACGCAATCTTGGCTCGCCGTTGGCGCAGGGACGGCAACCGCACTCGAACGTGCCGGCATCGTCGGCGTTCGTGCACCCGCGCGCATGGACAGCGAAGGTTTGCTGTCACTGCCGGAGCTGGCGGACGTGCAAGGTCGCAGCGTCGGACTGGTCACCGCACCGGGCGGACGCGGCGTGATCGCGCAGACGCTTTCCGATGCAGGCGCGGATCTGCGCCGCGCCGATGTCTACGCACGCGTGCCGACACCACCATCGCCGACGCGTATCGCCAGGTTGATGGCATTGCCCGCGCCGTGGCTGCTACCGCTGAGCAGTGGCGAGGCGCTGCAGCGCACATTTGACACGCTGCCGCCCGAGGCAGTCGCGCGTCTGCGCGAGGCGCGCGTGCTCGCCGCCAGCGCGCGACTTGCCGATCTCGCCCGGGACGCCGGATTCGCGCGGATCGAACAGGCGACGGATGCGCGTCCGGCCTCATTGCTGGCGGCAGCCTCACCGGATCACCCAGCCAGCTGAATGGACGCGCGGACCCGCGACGGGGCCGTCACGACGGGCTCTGGCACCGTAGCGATCTATCCCCTGCGCCATCCGGAATTCCGCCATGTCCTTGCTCCGAGCCCTGCTGGTCTGGATCGTCATCGCCCTTCTCGGCGCGCTGGCCGCGCAACTGCTGATGTCGGGCGATCCCGGCTACGTGCTGGTCCGCCGCGGTGGCGTCGACTACACGACGACGGTCATCAATGCGATCGCTATGCTGCTCGGCGCGATGGTCGTGGTCTGGCTGCTGGTCACGTTGATCCTGCTGCCGTTCCGCAGCTGGGGCCGCTACCGCGAGACCAAGGCGCAGAGCCGCGTCGGCGAGGGTCTCGATGCGCTGCATCAGGGTCATTACGCCCGTGCCGAAAAGCTGCTGGCGCAGTCCGCCGACGAGAACCCGCATTACGAGCCCGCCGCACGCATCGCCGCGACCCAGGCCGCGATCGGACGCGGCGACGATGCCGGCGCGCGTGCCCATCTCGACAAGTTCGGTGATCGCCATCCGGCGACGCGCGCCATCGCGCTGGCCGAACTCGCACTGCTCGACGAACGCCCGATCGATGCGCTGACCGCGCTCGATACGCCGGCCGCGCAGCCGCTGCCGCCGCGTGGTCTGGCGCTACGCGCCGATGCCTGGGCGATGACCGGCCATGCCGCCGAAGCCTATGGCCTGCTCGGCGCACTGCGTCGCCAGAACGCGTTGCCGGAAGCGCAGCTCGAACTCCGCGAGATCCGCTGGGCCGCCGCGTCGCTGCACGAAGCGGCCGATGCCAACGTGCTGGCCGAGCGCTGGGAAGCACTGCCCAAGCACATCCGCACAGAGACGCCGGTGGTGCTGGCGTACGCCGATCGCGCGGTCGCGCTGGGCTGGAACCACGCCGCGCTCAAGAGTCTCGAAACTTCGCTTGATGCGCGTTGGGACGAGCGTGTCGCTGCGCGCTACGCATCGTTAGAGGTCGGCGATCCCGCGCATCGCCAGTCGCGCATGGAGCGTTGGCTCAACGCGCATCCGTCGAGCCCCGGCGTGATGCTCGGCCTCGCGCGCCTGCATCACATGCAACGCGACTGGCCGAACTCGCGCGACTACCTGCAGCGCGCGATCGACCAGGGCGCCGGCAGCGATGCATGGGTGCAGATGGGCGACGCGTACGCCGCCGAAGGCGACGATCGCAACGCACGCCTGTGCTACGCGAACGCCCTGCGCGCCGCCCGCAACGAACCGGTGGTCGCGCTTCCGCCGGCAACGCCGCTCGCAGCGCACGACGATCTGATCGAACCCGAGACGCGTGATGCGCACGGCCTGCCGTACGTGCACGGAGACGCAGCGCCGCATCCGACGGATCGATTCTGATCTCGGACGTGTCTGGCACTCGCTGCGACGGCGAGCGCGGATGACACCTCTGCCTTCAAGAAAACGCGTGCCCCGGACCTGATCCGGGGTGAACGGGCGACGCGCCCCGGGTGAGCGCGAGCTCTTCAGCAACTGGTTTTGACGCGCCGTCTCGACGACCCGAGGCGGCTCCGATCAAGGCAGGTGCGCTGGCAACAGATCAGCGAGCAGGCGTTGAAAGTGGACGTTGTCCACGACGCTGACAGCGCTCCGCAGAGCGCCGCCAACCTTCAACGCATCGAGCGGTGCACCGCCACTGCGCCATCGATCGCCTGATCCAGCGTGATCTCCGCCGCACGCCCACGCCCGTTGCTCGCCAGCGTGACCGTGACCGGCCCGACGATGACCTGCGGACCCACGGGGCCAAGCGGCGCGTTGCCATCGAGCAGCGCATCGGGAATCGCGACGAAGCCACCCAGCGCGGCCACGCGCGGATCCTCGACATACATGCCGGCGCGCTGCATGTCATGCGCGGTCAGCGGTTCGTTGTCGACGATGACGATCGCGCCGATCGCCGCGCCGTCGTCGGGGGCACGCCAGGCGCAGCTGATGCCGTAGCTCTCGGGCGTGTCCTGCCGGGTGCCGGCGTCGTCGACGGCCTCGAGACCGTCGACCAGGCCGCCGAGCGCCGACGCCAGATGCGGACAGTTCGGCAAGGCATCGCGCGGTGGCGGCGCGGAGACCAGCTGCGGACCGGACGCGGTCGGCGGCTGCGGTGCTTCTGCTTCGTTCTTGTCGCACGCGGCGAACGCGCACACGGCGACGGCGAGCAGGACGAGGCGGCCCGAAGTACGGAACACGGACATGACGACGCTCCCTGCGATCAGCGTTCGAGGATCGCGACGACGCCCATGCCGCCGGCGGTGCAGATCGAGATCAGCGCGCGGCCACCGCCGCGTTCTTTCAGCTGCTTCGCGGCCGTGGCGACGACGCGCGCACCGGTCGCCGCGAACGGATGACCCGCCGCGAGCGACGAGCCGACCGGATTGAGTTTCGCCGGATCGATACGGCCGAGCGGCGCGTCGAGACCGAGGCGCGTGCGGCAGTAGTCCTCGCTCTCCCAGGCGCGCAGCGTGCACAGCACCTGCGCAGCGAACGCCTCGTGGATTTCGTAGATGTCGAAATCCTGCAGCGTGAGGTTGTTGCGCGCGAGCATTTCGGCGACCGCAACGGTCGGCGCCATCAGCAGGCCTTCGCCGTGCACGAAATCGACCGCCGACACGTGTGCGTCGCGGATGTGGCACAGCACTTCATGCCCGTGCGTCGCGGCCCATTCGTCGCTGGCCAGCAGACACGCGGAGGCGCCATCGGTCAGCGGCGTGGAATTCGCGGCGGTCAGCGTGCCGCGGCCGGAGACCTTGTCGAACGCCGGCTTCAGCGTCGCCAGCTTCGCCAGCGACGTGTCGGGACGCAGGATGTTGTCGCGCGAGACGCCGCGGAAACTCACCACCAGATCGTCGAAGAAGCCGCGCTCGTAGGCGGCGGCCAGCTTGTGGTGCGAGGCGACGGCGAGTTCGTCCTGCGAATCACGCGCGATGTTCCACTCCTTCGCCATGTCCTCGCAGTGCTCGCCCATCGACTTGCCGGTGCGCGGCTCGGCAACGCCCGGGAAATCGGGCTTGAGCTCGCGCAGGCGGAAGCCCTTGAACGCGGCCAGCTTGTCCTTCGGCGTCTTCGCCGCATTCGCAGCCAGCAGACGGCGACGCAGCGCGCGGCCGTAAACGATCGGCACGTCCGACGTGGTGTCCGAACCGCCACCGATGCCCGACTCGATCTGGCCGGCGGCGATCTTGTTGCCGATCGTGATGATCGAATCCAGCGACGTGCCGCAGGCACGCTGCAGGGTGATGCCCGGCGTCAGCGGCGACAGGCCCGACGACAGCGCGGCCTCGCGGCCCAGATTCCAGTCGCTGGAATGCTTGATCACCGCGCCCATCGCGACTTCGCCGAGCTGCTGGCCGTGCAGGCCGAACTTCTCGACCAGGGCCCCGAGCGTGCGCACCGACATCCCGAGATTTCCGACGTCCGCATAGGCGGTGTTCTGGCGGCAGAACGGAATACGAACGCCGCCGAGCACGGCGACGGGACGACCTAGCAGCATCGGAATGACCTCGACAGGACCTGCGTGAGACTGTCCCTGACACGGGACGGGCATAATGTGAACGAGTGTATCGCTGAGCATGTGCACGGCCAATGACCGCAGATCCCGACATTTCCCGACAAATTCCCGTCCCACAGGTACTTGGCGTGCTCGCCCTCGAGCTGAGCGACGACTCCACGCCCGCGCGCGGCGCGCTTGGCCAGCAGGCCGCGGGCGAACTCGCCAAGCTGCTCGGCCGCGACCTCGGCGCGCTGGTGCCGGGCGTGCGCGACCTCGACCTGTCGTTCGCCGCTGCCCACTTCGACCCCGCCGAACTGCTGCGTCCAGGCTGGCCGGTGCACCGCCGCCTCGACGAGCTGCGCGTGCGCGCGCCGCAGGCCGGACAGGGCCCGCGCATCATCGCCTTCGGTGCCGACGCCAGCGGCGCCGTGCCGCTGCCGTTCCAGTCCGATCCGCAACTCGCGGGCGGCCGCCTGCGCGTGCTGCCGTATCTGTTCGTCGGCGAACCCGCGGCGACCGAAGCCGTCGCGGCGCACATGGAATCGATGCTGCTCGACCTCGGCATGGCCCAGGCCGACACCGCCCTGTGCGCGCAGGAGGCCTTCGGCGCGCGCATCGAACACGCGCGCTATCTCACGCTGCACGACCTGCTGGCGATGACCGCGCTGCAGTACCGCAACCAGGGCCTTGACCCGCTGTGGGACGTGCTGGAAACCGCACTGCTCGCACCCGAATCCGAGGCGTGGCTCGACGCACCGCCGGAGCCGCTGCTGCGGCATGTCGATGGCGAAGTGCGGATCGCGATGCTCGCGCCCGACGACTGGCGCCGCCGGTGTGCGGCGGGCGAGTCGGACGACGACCGGCTGGCGAAGGGATTCGCGATGTACGAGGCACGGCAACGTCAGTTGTCCGCGGTGCTGCAGGCGCACGGCGTGCCGGTGGTGTTCGTGCACGTGGCGCCGGGGCAGGATCCGGCGGGGGCGTTGCGCTGAGGCTGGGTTCGGGGTCGAGCGCTCGTTGCTGTACCGGGTCTCTCTGATGAGCGGGATGGTGGTAAGGCCCCAGCCCTCACCCGACGCGCGATGCGCGCCGGCCTCTCCCAAAGGGAGAGGCGCTTGGGTCGCCTGCGTCTGGTTGCGCGTCGACACTCACGCGCTGCTTCGAGCCCCTCTCCCTCGGGGAGAGGGGTTGGGGTGAGGGCCGACGACGCCGCGAGCCTGAAACCTGTTCGATGGGTTTCGCTGCGCTCTACCCATCCTTCGAATCAGATTCAAAGGGAACGCCCCGCCCTCACCAGACGCGCAATGCGCGTGGCCTCTCCCTGAGGGAGAGGCGTCGAGTTCCCCAGTGTTCGGTTGCGCGTTGACCTTTGATTGAGCGCGGTGCTTCAAGCCCCTATCCCTGAGAGAGGGTCGGGGTGCGGGCCGACGACGCCGCGGCATCCGACGCGCGACGACCCAAAAGAAAACGCCCGCCTCCTGTAGCAGGAGACGGGCGCCGGATCTTTCTTTACGCGGCAGTCGCGCCAGCGCTTAGCCCGCCTGGATCACACCGCACGCCAGACGATCGCCGGCATTGCCGGTTGGCTGCGTTGCGTAGTCGTCGGCGTCCTTGTGGACGATCACACCCTTGCCGACGATGTCGTCCGCGCCACCGCCGCCGATGGTCGCGCCTTCCAGCCAGCCGCTGACCTGGGCGGTGCCGTCGGTACCGGCGGTGATGTTGTCGCTGTCGCCGGCGTGATGTGCACCCTGGCCGACGCGGCCATGTTCGGTGGCGCCCGGGTTGAAGTGGCCGCCGGCGCTGCTGCCGTCCGGTGCGCTGCAATCGCCGGTCTCGTGCACGTGGAAACCATGCGTGCCGCCGGCGGGTAGGCCGGTGACGGTGCCGGTGACTTCGATGCGACCGTTGACCACGGCGAAGCGCAGTTCGCCTGCGGTCTGGTTGCCGGCGGTCGGCTGGAGCGCGGCCATGGCGGTCGCAGCGGCCATCGTGTCCGGCGCAGGCGCTGCCGCGGGTGGCGTCGCGGCGGCGGTTTCAGCGGCGCGGTCGGCTTCGGCCGCGGCGTTGTCGCCGGTGTTCGCGTTGTCGGCACCGCCGCCGCAGGCGGCCAGCGCGAGGGCCAGCGCGGCGGGGATCGGCATCAGGAATGTGTGGGTGCGCATGGAGCTCTCCTCGAATCGGGTGGGGCGCGGCGGGCGCGCGATGACGCAGCGGCCAGCATCCCCGCGGCCGGGTCTGGGCCGCGTGAGTGCGCCGCGGATGCTTACTGGACCTGGACGGTGCCGCATGCGACGCGGGCGCTGATCGCGCCGGGGGTCGCACCGAGAATCAGCAGCGCGCGGCCGACGATGTCGTTGGCAGCGCCGCCGCCGAGCACGGCGCCGGGCAGCAGCAGATCGAGTGTGGCGACGCCGCTGCCGTTGGCGACGATGCGGCCGCGTTCGCCGGAATCCGGTTGTCGCGACGGGACGCCCGACTGCGCGTCGAATTCGGGACCGGCGCTGATCGCATCGACCGCGCTGCAGTCGCCGCGCGTGTGCAGGCGCAGGTTGTGGGTGCCGTTGCGGACCAGGCCACCGACCTCGCCACGCACGCGCACACCGCCGACATCGGGCGACAGCACCACGCGGCCGCTGACCAGCGAACCGGAGGCGGACGCGAGATTGGCGATCGCGCCCTGCGCGGTGCCGGTGCTGGCGATCGCGGTGACGGCGGATGGCGCGGTCTGCGCGGCGGGACGGGGCGCGCTGGCGCAGCCGGCGAGCAGAATCGCGGCGGCGGCCGCGAGCATCGGAAGTCGGGTCGTGCTGTTCATGGCGGCCACCTTAGCCCGCGCGCACGGCGCGTCGATGAAGGGCATTCAACTGCGACGCCGGCGCGCGCCGAGTTTGCGGGTCAGCGTGTTGCGGCCGACGCCCAGACGCGTGGCGGCCTCGGCGCGGCGGCCACTGGTGTGCACCAGCGCGGTTTCCAGCAACGCGCGATCCAGACGCTCACGCGCCTGCGCATGGATGTCGTCGTCACCGGCGCGCAGCCGCGTATCGGCCCACGCGCGCAGGGCGTCGTCCCAATCGCCTGCCGCCACCGGTTCTGTCGCGTCCGGCAACGATGTGCTGGCGGTCAGCAGGCCGTCGAGGTCCTGCGGCGTGACCAGATCGGCCGGCGCCAATGCAGCCAGACGCCAGCACAGGTTCTGCAGTTCGCGGACGTTGCCCGGCCACGCGTGTTCGCGCAGGCGCTGCAACGCCGCTCGGCCGAGCCGTTTGGGCGGCGCGTCGAGTTTTTCGGCTGCGGCCTGCAGGAAACGTTCGGCGAGCTGGCCGACATCCTCGCGGCGATCGCGCAGCGGCGGCAGCTTCAGGCGCACGACATCGAGGCGGTGCAGCAGGTCGGCGCGGAAGCGGCCTTCGGCGACCAGACGCTCTAGGTCCTGATGCGTCGCCGCGATCACGCGCACGTCGACGCGGATCAACTCGCGTCCACCGACGCGGAAGAATTCGTCCTCGGCCAGCACGCGCAGCAGGCGCGTCTGCAGCGAAGCCGGCATGTCGCCGATCTCGTCGAGGAACAGCGTGCCGCCATCGGCCTGTTCGAAGCGGCCGATGTAGCGCCGCGACGCACCGGTGAACGCGCCGGCCTCGTGGCCGAACAGTTCGCTCTCCAGCAGCTCGGCCGGAATGGCCGCGGTGTTGAGTGCGACGAACGGTTTGCGCGCGCGCGGCGATTCGCGGTGCAGCGCGCGTGCGACGAGCTCCTTGCCGGTGCCGGTTTCGCCGGTGACGAGCACCGACACCGGCGCCTGCGCGAGGCGGCCGATCGCGCGGAACAGCTGGCGCATTTCGGCGGTGTCGCCGACCAGCGCATCGCTGTCGCCGGTCGGCTGCGGGGCGTCGTAGGGCGCGGTGTCGTGGTCGCCGAGCACGCGGGCAGCGAGTGCGACGGCCTCGTCGAGATCGAAGGGCTTGGACAGGAACTCGTGCGCGCCGCCGCGGAACGCACCGGCGGTGCTGGCGACGTCGGTGTAGGCCGACATCACCACGACCGGCAGCTGCGGATGTTGCTGCTTCAGGCCATCGAGCAGTTGCAGGCCCGAATCGCCGGGCATGCGCACGTCGGTGAACAGCATGTCCGGCGGCGGCCGCTTGGCCAGCGCATCGCGAACGGCCTGCGCGCTGTCGAAACCGGACACGTCGTAACCGGCTTCGCTGAGCGCGGTAGCCAGCACGAAACGGACGGAGCGGTCGTCATCGACGACCCAGATGCGCGGGGCGGGCGTACTCATGCGGCGGGCTCCGGCGCGGTGATGGCGGCTGCATCGGGCGCGTCGTCTTCGACAGGAAACGGCAGCTGCAAAGTGAAAACGGTATGCCCGGTGCGCGAGCGGTAGACCAGCGCGCCACGGTGTTCGCGCGCGACCTGCTGCGCCATCGCCAGGCCCAGGCCGCTGCCGTCGGGACGCCCGGACACCAGCGGCAGGAAGATCTGCTCGACCATGTCGTCCGGCACGCCGCGGCCGTCGTCGACGACTTCCAGCCGCAGCACCATCGCATGCACTTCGTCGCCGATGCGCACGCCGAGCGCGGCGCGGGTGCGCAGGGTGATATTGGCGGCGCCGGCCTGGATGGCGTTGCGCACGAGATTCCAGATCGCCTGGGTGAGACGGTCGGGATCACCGGACAACTCGGGCAAGCTCGGGTCGTAATCGCGCAGCATGCGCACCGCCCAGCCGGCGTCGGCTTCGGCGAGGCGCAGCACCTGTTCGAGCACGCCGTGGATGTTGAGCGCGCGGTGCGGCGTCGGCGAACGCGGCGACAGCAACTGGTCGACCAGCGTGCCGAGACGCGCGACTTCGGTGTCGACGAGAGCGACGAGCTCGCGTGATTCACCATCGCTGACGCGCCGGGCCAGCAACTGCGCGGCGCCCTTGAGGCCGGCCAGCGGATTGCGCAGTTCGTGGGCGAGACCACGCAAGGCCGCCGACAGCGCCAGCGGCATCGCGAGCGTCGGATCGGCGCCCGGGAATTCATCGACCGGATGCGCTTCGAGCAATAGCCCGCCATCGGCCTCGCGCGACAGCCAGGCATCGGCGAAGCGCGGCTCGCCGCCGAGGAAGGCCAGCACCAGCCGGCGCACGCGCATCGGGCCGTCAGCCGGATCGCTGGGCGTGCGCAGGGCCAATCGCAGCACCTCGCCATCGACCTCCAGCGCCGCCAGCGGCTGATCGATCAGGCGCTTGCGCCCGACCCCGAGCCAGCGCGCGAAGGCGACATTGCAGGTGCGGATGCGCCCATCGGCGTCGGCCCAGACCAGCGGCGTGACCAGTGCATCGAAGGGTTGCGGCGGTGGGGTTTCGTCGGCCATTGCACCAATGTAGTGCATTGGGGTGGGTGTCGACAGGCTTGCGGTGCACGTTCGATTAAGCCCTCCCCGCGCGCGGGGGAGGGCTCTAGCGGAAAGGTCGCCGCGCCGAAGATCGGCCGCAGAGCTCAGCCCTCCTCGCTGCGCCCACCGCGCCGATCCGGAAACCGCAGCACCACGCCGCGCGGTTCTTCCGTCGGCCGTTCCCACAGCACCGGCACGTCGTGCGGCGCGGGCGGCTCGAAGGTGTCGCGGCGTTCGAGTTCGGCGCGCGCGGCTTCTTCCTCTTCGATCTCCCAGCTGTAGCGCCGGCGCGGCGGGACGGGATCGGCGTAGCGGAACCAGAACGCGGCCAGCACGCCGCCGATCGCGCCGCCCATGTGCGACTGCCAGGACACGCCGGGCTCCTGCGGCAGGATCGTCAGCAGCATGCCGCCGTAGAACAGGAAGGCGATCATGCCGGCGGCGATCGACGGCCGGTCGCGGCGCAACAGGCCCAGCACGAACACCAGGAACATCAGGCCGTGGGTCACGCCACTGGCGCCGAGATGGTGCGAGCCGGGCGTGCCCATCAACCAGGCGCCGAGGCCCGAGCCCAGCCACATCAGCGGCAGGCCGCGCAGCGTGGCGCGCGGATAGACCACCAGCGCCAGCGAGCCGAGCAGCAGCAATGCGCTGGCATTGGCGATCAGATGTTCCGGCGAGCCGTGCAGCAGCGGTGCGGTCAGCAGACCGAGCAGACCACTCCACTCGCCGGGCTTCACCGCGAGGAAGCGCCAGTCGATCGCCGCCTGCACGCCGAACACGATGCACAGCAGCAACACGAACAGCACGCTCGCCTTCAGCGCGTTGGACAGGCGGCGCTTGTCGCGTGCGCGCTGGAGTTCGGAATCGGGGATGTCGTCGGGACTGTCGAGATGCATGTGTCCCAGCATGGCGACGGATCGCGCGGTTGCAAGCCGACGTGACGCGCGTCGCTTTTCACGTTGCGCACGACACGTGGCCCGCATCCACACGCTACCGTATCGCCCGGCCCCGCCCCGGGGCGGCTGACGGAGCGCGTGTCGACGTGGATGCCTGGCACGTCACATTGCTGTCGATGTTCGTGCTGCTGGCGGTTTCGCTGGCGGCGATGACGTGGCTGGTGCTGCGCGAGCAGCGCATCCGCGAGCGTGCCGGCCTGCGCGAATGGACGGTCGGGCTCGCACTGCAGACGCTGTCCTGGCCGCTCTTCGCTGTGCCCGCCTCGGTACTCGGCGGCACGGTGCAGGCGATCGCGTGCGCGCTGCTGGTCGCCGGCTATGCGGCGATGCTGCGTGCGCTGTTGCGCAGCCTGCCGTCGACACCTGCGCGCACGTCGTGGTCGTGGGCGGTGGTCTATCTACCGGCGCTGGTGTTGCTGCTGGCACTGCTGGTGCCCGGCCAGGCGCCCGAAAAACGCATCGCGATGTTCTGGACCGCCGCGCTGCTGACGGTGCTGCTGTCGGTGCGCGCGCCGCTGCGCCGCAGCGGGCGGCGGCCATGGCCGGAACGCGCTCTGGTGGTGCTGTTCGTCGGCGCGGCGCTGGTCTGTCTCTATCGCCTCGCCGAGCAGGGCTGGAACCCGCAGTCCGGCCCGACCTTCGGCGCCGGCATCACGCCCGGGCAGCAGCTGGCGCTCGCGTATTTCCTGGTGGCGCCGGTGTTCGCGACGTTCGCGTTCCTGCTGCTGCAACTCGAACGCCAGCAGCGCTGGCTCGAAGGCCTCGCGGCCGAAGACGCGCTGACCGGCATCCACAACCGGCGTGCGTTCTTCGAACTCGCGCAGCGGCGCCTCGCGCGTGCGCACGACACCGGTCTGGCCGCGTTGCTGATGATCGATGTCGACGGCTTCAAGGCCGTCAACGACGCCCACGGGCACGCCGCCGGCGACGGTGTATTGGCGAGCGTCGCCGCGCGTCTGCGGGCCGCGATGCGCGAGGGCGAAGTCGTCGGCCGCTTCGGCGGCGACGAGTTCTGCATGCTGCTGACCGGTGGCGGCATCGGCGATGCGGCCGAGCGCGCAGACCGTCTGCGCGCGCAGGTCGCCGCGTATCCGCCGGTGGTCGACGGCGTGGCCACGGCGGTGACGCTGTCGATCGGCATCGCCCATGTGCGCGAGGGCCGGGAGCCGGACCTCGACGCACTGCTGGCGATGGCCGATCGCCGGCTCTATCTGGCCAAGCGCGCGGGCCGCAACCGCGTCATCGATCGCGATGTCGAAGTCGCCCTGCCCGCGCCGGCCTGACCGGACGTACCTCAGCCACCGGTCACCGGCTTCGGCGGTCGCGCCAGACTCAGCGCCACCGTGACCGCCAGGATCACCGCCACGACGCCCAGCGACCACAGCACTGGAATCTTGTAGACGTCGATCAGCAGCATCTTGGCGCCGATGAAGACCAGCACCACAGCCAGACCGTAGGGCAGCAGGTGGAAGCGGTCGGCCATGCCGGCGAGCATGAAGAACATCGCGCGCAGGCCCAACACCGCGAAGACGTTAGACGTCAGCACGATGAAGGGATCGGTGGTGATCGCGAAGATCGCCGGGATGCTGTCGACCGCGAAGATCACGTCGATCACGCCGATCAGCACCAGCACCACGAACAGCGGCGTGTAGGCCCAAGCGCCGCCTTCGCGCACGCGCAGCGCCGCGCCGCGGTAGCCGTCGGTGAGCCGCAGATGCCCGCGCATCCAGCGCAGCACCACGTTGTTCTCCAGATCCGGCTCCTTGCCGGCGGCGAACCACATCTTGAAGCCGGTCAGCAGCAGGAACGCGCCGAATACGTACAGCAGCCAGTGGAACTGGGCCAGCAACGCCGCGCCGACGAAGATCAGCACCGCGCGCAGCACCAGCGCCAGCAGGATGCCGATGATCAGCACGCGCTGGCGCTGCGCCTCGGGCACGCCGAAGAAGGTGAAGAGCAGCAGGAACACGAAGATGTTGTCGACCGCGAGCGACTTCTCGACCAGATAGCCGGTCAGGAATTCCAGGCCCACGCGATTGGCGAGCGCGGCGCCCGCGGTCTCGTGCAGGTACCACCACAGACCTGCGTTGAAGAGCAGCGCCAGGGCCACCCAGCCCAGGCTCCACCACAGCGCCTCCTTGAACGTGACCTTGTGCGCGCCGCCGTGGCGCATCAGCACCAGGTCGACGAGCAGCGCGATCACCACCAGGCCGCCGAAGCCGGCCCACAACCAGACATTGCCAATCGTTTCCATCGAGATTCCCGAGCATGTGGAGGAGGTCCGCAGGGCGCGGACATCGTCGGGAACCGGGAACCGGAATCCGGGGACGTGCCTTCGCCATTGCGGCGAAGGTCTTGCTCACAGCCCGCTTGGGCTGCCGTGCGACCGGAGCATCGCTGCTCGAAATGACGGCCTGCACGCTGGGAGCTACTCCCCTTCGGGTGCGGATTCTGCGGATACCGCGCGTGACGGGCAAGTGCACGCGGTAAAATCGCAGGGATGAACACACCCTACCCGACCGTACACCTGAAGAACGCCTGGCGTTCCAGCCACCCGTGGATCTTCCAGCGCCTCGTCGAGAAGCCGGCGCAGCGCCCCAAGCCCGGCAGCATCGTCGACGTCATCGGCGTCGAAGGCGAGTGGATCGGCCGCGGTTTCTACAACGGCCATTCGCGCATCGCCGTGCGCATCCTCGAAACGCATCCCGACGTACCGGTCGACGCCGGCTGGTTCTCGCGCAAGATCGCCGAGGCCGTCTCGCTGCGCCGCGATGTGCTCAAGCTCGATGACGTGTCCGATGCCTGGCGCGTCGTGCACAGCGAAGGCGACGGCCTGTCGGGTCTGGTCGTGGACCGCTACGGCGATCTGCTGGTCGTCGAATTCTTCAGCGCCGGCATGTTCCGCCATCGCGAATGGATCTACGAAGCGCTGACCGAACAGTTCCCCGGCTGCCGCTTCCACAGCTTCGCCGACGAACACGTGCAGAAGCAGGAAAGTTTCGACTACCGCGGCAGCGTGCCGGCCGATCCGGCGATCATCACCGAGTACGGCGTGCGCTTCCGCGCCGATCCCGCCGGTGCGCACAAGACCGGCTTCTTCGCCGACCAGCGCGAGAACCGCGAGTGGCTGAGCCGCCAGGTGGCAGGCAAGCGCGTGCTCGACCTGTGCTGCAACACCGGCGGGTTCGGTGTGTACGCCGCCGTGCGTGGCGCCAGCGAAGTCGTGGGCATCGACATCGACGAAGACGTCATCGAGATCGCCAAGGGCAATGCCCGGCTCAACGATGCGCGCATCAGGTTCGTGCAGGCCGACATCTTCCCGTGGCTGCGCGATGCATCGAACGCGGGCGATGCCTACGACGTCGTCGTGCTCGACCCGGCCAAGATGACCCGTGACCGCGAGCAGGTGATCCCGGCGCTGAAGAAGTACCTCGACATGAACAAGCTCGCGCTCGGCGTGGTCAAGCCGGGCGGACTGCTGGCGACGTTCTCGTGCACCGGTCTGGTCAGCGAGGAGCAGTTCCTCGACATGCTGCGGCGCGCGGCGTTCTACGCCAACCGCACGATCCAGATCCTCAAGGTCTCGGGCGCGGGCGCGGATCATCCGTTCATGGCGCACGTGCAGGAATCGCGTTACCTCAAGGCGGTGTTCTGCCGCGTCGTGGACTGATCCCGCTGCATGGCGCGGAGGCTGCGGCCCGGCTTGCGCGGTGCGATCTGGGGCGTCGCCGCGCTGACGACGGTCGCGCTCGCGGCGAGCTTCGTCTGGGACTGGCGCACGCCCGAGCGGCCTGATCCCGGTCCGCCGCCTGCGGGCCTGCCGGCGCGAATCGAATCCGTGGCCGGCGACGGCCATCGCGGCGTGCGCGATGGCACGCGCTCCGAGGCGCGGTTCGACGATCCCTTCGGCATCGCCGTCGCGGCGGACGGCACTGCGTTCGTCGCCGATGGCGGCGCGTCGAACCGCATCCGTCGCGTGCATCCCGATGGCCGCGTCGACACGCTCGTCGGCAGCCTCGAAGGCTTCGTCGACGGGCGCGGCGCCGATGCGCGTTTCCACACGCCGTCCGGTCTCGCCCTCGACGCGGTCGGTGCGCTGTATGTCGCCGACACCGGCAACCACGCGATCCGGCGCGTCGCGCCCGACGGCACGGTGACGACGCTGGCCGGGACCGGGGAGGCCGGTTTCGTCGATGGTCCCGTTGCACAGGCGCGCTTCCATGCGCCGACCGGCGTGGCCGTCGATGCCGCGGGGCGCGTCTTCGTCGCGGACGGGTTCAACGACCGCATCCGCGTGATCGAGGCGGGCACCGTGCGCACGCTGGCCGGCGATGGACGGCCGGGCTTCGTCGACGGCGTCGGCGCGCAGGCGCGCTTCGATACGCCGGGCGGACTCGCGCTCGGCGATGACGGTGCACTGTGGATCGCCGACACCGGCAACCACGCGATCCGGCGCATCGCGCCCGACGGCGCCACGACGACGCTGGAGCAGCACGGTGACGAACCCGATGCCGCGCCGATGTCGCCGGTGTCCATCGCCATCGATGCGCAGCAACGGCTCTATGTCGGCGAACTCGCACAGGGTCGCGTGCTGCAGATCGAAGCCGACGGTCGCGCGCGCGTGCTGACCGGTCGCGACATGGCGCAGCGCCTGGCGCGTCCGGCCGGTCTCACGTTCGATCGTTTCGGCCGGCTGTGGGTCGCCGATGCCGCGGCGTATCGCGTGCATCGCATCGTGCAGGTGCGACGCGCCGGTGCGAAGCAGAATCTCGCCAACGCCACGGTCGGTCCTGCGCCGGACGCCGCACTGCCGGACACACGCGGCCGCTGGCCCCTCGCACCGCAGGACGGCTGGCACGAAGTCGTCGGCACGCTCGGCGAGGTGCGCGGCAACTTCCGCGGTGAATCGCGCAGCCACCTGCACGCCGGCTTCGACGTGCGCGGCGACGTGGGCAGTCCGGTGCTGGCGATCGCCGATGCGAAAGTCGCGAGCCCGTATGCCGCGAGCGGATTCGGCGACCAGGCCGAGAACCTCGCAATCGACGATCTGGCCTACATGCACATGCGCGTCGGCCGCACGCCGCGCGGCGAGGTGCTCGATCCACGGTTCCAGCTGATCGCAGGCGACGACGGCCGGCCGATGCGCGTGCGCATTCCGCGCGGCACGCACATCCGCGCCGGCGATGCGATCGGCACCATCAACGCGCAGGCGCACGTGCATCTGATCCTCGGACCGTCCGGCTACCAGCGCAATGCGGTGACGCTGGGCTTCCGTAATTTCGTCGACACCATCGCGCCGCGCATCGACGATCTCGCGCTGCTCGACGCGCTCGACATGCCGATGACGTCACGCGAAGACGGTCGCGTGATCCTGCCGCGCGATGGCGGCGGCCTGCAGATCATCGTCGAGGCCTGGGACCAGGTGGACGGCAACCTGCCGCGCCGGCGCCTCGGCCTGCACACGCTCGGCTGGCAGTTGCTGGCCGCCGACGGCCGCCCGATGCCCGGCTTCGAGGTGCCGCGCTTCACGATCGATTTCGACCGCATGCCGCCGCATCGCGATGCGGTGCGCGTTGCCTACTCCGCCGACAGCGGCATCACCGTGCACGGCGCCTCGCGCACGCGGTTCCGTTACGCGGTCAACAATCTCGTCCGCGACGGTCGTCTCGAAGCGATGCTGTGGGATCCGGCGGACCTGCCCATCGGCGATTACCTGCTGCGCGCCACCGTGCGCGATGCCAGCGGCAACACCGCGACGCGCGAGCTGCCGATCCGGCTGTACTGATCCGCGCTCAGCCGCGCGCCGGCTCGTCGTCGGTCAGCGGATAGCCGGCGAAGGATTTGACCTCGTCCATCAGGAAGTGGGAGACGATCTTCTCCACCCCGTAGTCGCCGCTGAGCAGCGAGCGGGCGATGTCCTTCCAGTGGTGCACGTCGCGCACGATGACCCGCAGCATGTAGTCGTAGGCGCCGGACACGCGGCTGGCTTCGACGATCTCCGGCATCGCCAGGATGCAACGGTCGAACGCGGTGAACTCCTCGAGCGCGTGCTTCTGGAAACTGATCTGCGCCATGACGATCGTCGCCGAGCGGATGCGGTCGACGGCGACGTGGGCGCGATAGCTGCGGATCAGGCCGCGCTGCTCCAGCGCGCGCACCCGGGCCAGGCAGGCGCTGGGCGACAGCGCCACCCGCTCGGCGAGGGCGTGGTTGGTGATCCGTGCATCCTGCTGCAGCACGTCGAGGATCTTCAGGTCGGTGCGGTCGGGCGAACGGGCGGACATGCGGCGCTCCTGGGCGGTTCCGGCGGCCACGGCGGGCCGCGGCGGCGCTACAACGTATCGAATTCCGGGGCCGGCGGCGCAGATCCTGCGTAATTTGCGGCCGCATTCCGTGGCTTCTTCGGCAGCGCACCACGGCTGCTCTTTTACGATCAATCACTTGAGTCATCCACGCGCTCCGTGGAATCTGCTGGACGCGGTTACGCCCGTCTTCTATTACTCGAACGTCAGCGCCGCGCTTCGGCATCACCATGCGAAGCGCAGCGGCCTGGTCCCAGTCCAGCCATCGCCCACGGGAATCGCCATGAAGCCGCTCACCACCGCACGTCTGGCCCACGCCATCCGTCTCGTCTGTCTGTGTACGCCGCTGATCGCCGCACCGGCGATGGCGCAGACCGCGGCGCCGGGGACACCTGCCTCGCCCGCCTCGACCACCGATCTCGACGCGATCGTCGTCACCGCCGGCAAGCGCAACGAATCGGTGCGCGAGATCGCGGGTTCGGTCTCGGCCGTCACCGGCCAGCAGCTCGAGGATCTGGGCGCGCAGTCGCTGGCCGACTACATCCAGCGCACGCCGGGCGTGGTGTTCAACAGCTACCAGCCGGGCGTCTCGCACGTGGTCATGCGCGGCATCGCGACCAGTTCGGGCAACGTGCAGGGCCAGACGACGACCGGCTATTTCCTCAACGAAGTGCCGTTGACCGAGCCGGGCTTCAGCATCGTCATTCCCGACATCGACGCCTTCGACATCAACCGCGTCGAAGTGCTGCGCGGGCCGCAAGGCACGCTGTTCGGTTCGGCGTCGATGGGTGGTGCGATCAACTACGTCGCCAACGTCGCCGACCCGACCGGCTTCGACGCGGCTGTCGAAGCCACCGCCAGCCAGACCCGCAACGCCGACATCGGCTTCGGCGGCAAGGCGATGGTCAACCTGCCGATCGCCGACGACATCCTCGCCGTGCGCGCCGTCGCGCAGTACCGCGACGATCCCGGCTATCTCGACAACATCGGCCTCGGCCGCGAAGGCAGCAACGACAGCCAGACCGCGGGTGGCCGCCTGTCGGTGACGCTGACGCCGTCGGAGGCGACCACGCTGAGCTGGTTGAGCCTGTGGCAGAACACCGATGCCGACGACAACAGCTACCGCATCGCCGGTCTCGGCGAGTTCGAACGCGACACCGCGATTCCCGAGTTCACCGATACGAAGGTCGCCGTGCACAGCCTGCGGCTCGATCAGGACCTCGGCTTCGCCACGCTGACCGCGTTGCTGTCGCAGCAGCACAAGCAGCAGGACTGGCAGTTCGATTTCACCCCGATACGCGTGTTCTACAACGCCGATCTCGACCTCGATCTCGACACACCGTTGTTCATCGCTTCCGGCGGCGAAAGCACCGGCCGCAGCCTCGAACTGCGTCTGGCCTCGCCCGGCGACCAGCGCCTGGAATGGCTGGTCGGCGGCATGGTGTTCCAGACCGACAAGGATCTCTACGAGACCATCGGCGCCGCGGGCGCTGCCGGTGCGTTCGACCGCTCGTCATTGTTCGGTCCGGGCAGCGGCGCGGTCATCGCACCCGACGGCTCCACGTTCAACGCGTTCTACAGCCATCTCGACGGTTCCGAACTCGCGGTGTTCGGCGAAGGCACCTTCCACTTCAACGATCAATGGAAGGCCACGGTCGGCGGCCGCTTCTTCCGCACGAGCGTCGAAGCGCAGACCACGCAGGTCGGCTTCTCGACGTATCCCGGCGACCCCATCGTCACCCGCTCGCGTACCGA
Organism: Luteimonas fraxinea; assembly: GCF_021233355.1. Classification (NCBI taxonomy): domain Bacteria; kingdom Pseudomonadati; phylum Pseudomonadota; class Gammaproteobacteria; order Lysobacterales; family Lysobacteraceae; genus Luteimonas; species Luteimonas fraxinea. The sequence goes on from NZ_CP089507.1 coordinate 1,769,622, forward strand.
CGAGGACGGCCTCAATCCCAAGGTCTCGCTGACCTGGACGCCGTCCGCCGATCTGATGCTCTACGCGCTGGTGTCGGAAGGCTTCCGCTTCGGCGAGCCGAACACGCCCGGGCTCAGCGCGTTTCCGATTCCCGCCGGCTCCATCAGTGACAGCCTGATCAACTACGAACTCGGCACGCGCACCAGCTGGGCGGACGGCCGCTGGCTGATCGACGCCACGCTGTTCTATGTCGACTGGAGCGACATCCAGCTGCGCCTGCAGACGCCGGACTTCTTCAACTACGCCAGCAACGGCGGCAAGGCCTACAGCCGCGGCATCGAACTGGCGACCACGTGGCGCCCGGTCGACAGCTTCGACTGGACGCTGGCCGCGACCTGGCAGCAGGCGCGCCTCGACGAGGATCTCGACATCCTGTTCGCCGGCACCGCGCCCGCCGGTTCGCAGCTGCCGGGCTCGGCCGACTGGACCGTCAGCAACGTGCTGAGCTACCGCTTCGACACGCGCTTTTCGCCGACGCTGACGCTGGCCCACCAGTACATCGGCAGCGGCATCAGCGATCTCAACTCCGCCGTGCCCGGCGCCGCGCGCAACGAACAGGGCAACTACAACACCGTCGACCTGCGCTACCGCATGTCGTTCGGCAATACCGATCTGACCCTGTTCGGCAGCAATCTCGGCGACACCCGCGGCATCACCCGCAGCGTGTCCGAGGTCAACGGCATCGGCCAGGGCATCGTGCGGCCGCGCACCGTCGGCGTGACCGTGCACTGGCATTACTGACGATGCGCGATCCACACGCCGGCGCGCGCCGGTTGCCCGACCACGACCGCCAGAGCGGCCGGAGATTCCTGTTCCCATGACCGTGTTCGATTCCACGGCCGGCCACGCCGATGCGCTCGCGCTCGGCCGGCTGGACGCCCACGCCCAGGCCGCGCTGCGCGCACGCGGCGAGCTGGGTGCGCTGGACCTCACCGACGCGGCGATTCTCCGCGCCCGCCATTTCGATCCCGTGCTCGGCGCGCTGAGCCATACCGCGTTCGATGCGGCCCGCCGGCACGCGCGCGCACTCGATGCCGCCGGCGTCGATCCCGCCGCGCCGCTGGCCGGCGTGCCGTGGCTGCCGAAGGATTCGCTGCGCGTGCCCGGCATGCCGACGCGTGGCGGTTCGCGCAGCCGCACCGGCATGCTTGCGACCGCAGACGAAGCCTCGCCTTTCGTCCGGCGCTTCGAGGCCGCCGGTCTCGTCGCGATCGGCAAGAGCGCGATGCCCGAGTTCGGCCTGATGGGGTCCACCGAACCGCTGCTCGGCCCGGTCACTGCGAACCCGTGGTCGCTGACGCACTCGCCCGGCGGTTCCAGCGGCGGCGCCGGCGCAGCGCTCGCGGCCGGCATCGTGCCGCTGGCGCATGGCAGCGACGGGGCGGGGTCGATCCGGATTCCCGCGTCCGCCTGCGGCGTCGTCGGCCTCAAACCCGGACGCGGGGCCTGCGTGCCGGTACGCGGGCGTCATGCGATCGAAGACCTGATCGTCGCCGACAGCCTGATGTCGCGCAGCGTGCGCGATACCGCGTGGGCCTTCGCCGCCGCGCACCCGGATTCGTCCGCCGTGGTGACCGGGCCGAACGCGCGCCGTCTGCGCATCGGTCTGGTCGTCGATGCGTTGCCCGGGCTCGCGCCCGATCCGGAAGTCGCCGCCGCGCTCGATGCCACGGCGCGCCTGTGCGAATCGCTCGGCCACCACATCGAGCCGGTCGCCTGGCCACTGCCGGGCGAGGCGGTGTGGGCCGCGCTGTACACCTTGTGGTCGCGGCTCGGTGCGGACGCGGTCGAACTCGCGGTCGCACAGGGCGGCATTGCGTTCGCCGAACGTGCGCTCGAACCGTGGACGCGCGGCCTCGCGCACTGGCACGAGACGCATTGCGGCGTGCCCGAACTCGAACAGGCCTGGACGACGGTGGCAGCCCTGCCTGCGGCATTCGCCAACTTCCACGCGCGCCACGACGTGCTGCTGTGCCCGACGCTGCGCACGCCGCCGCCGACGCTCGGCACACTCGCGCCCGATCGTGAGTTCGACGCGCTGATGCCGGCGATGTTCGAGTGGATCTCGTATACGCCGCTGCAGAATCTGGCCGGCACGCCGGCGATCTCGCTGCCGCTCGCGCACAGCCGCGACGGTCTGCCGATCGGTCTGCAGTTCGCCGCCGATCGCGGACACGAAGCCACACTGCTTGCCCTCGCCTTCGAACTGGAATCGGCCGCGCCCTGGTGCGACCGTTGGCCGCCGGTCTCGGTAGCCGCTACACAGGACATACGCTGATGGGCCACGCCCGCGATTCCCGATACGCACCGCGCCACGACGGCGACGTGCTGCGCCTGCTCGACGCGCAGCCGTTCGCATGGCTGGTCTCCGCCGGCGGCGACGATGCCGCGTTCACGCCGTTGCCGCTGCGCACCGAGATCGATGCCGAAGGCCGACTGGTCGCGCTGCGCGGACACGTCGCGCGTCGCAATCCGCACGTCGCGCGTCTGCGCCGCGATCCGATCGCGTACGCGCTGGTGATCGGGCCGCATGCCTATGTGTCGCCAAGCTGGCTCGACGATCGCACCCAGGCGCCGAGCTGGAACTACGCGGCCGCTGCGTTCACGTTGCACGTCGACTGCAGCGAAACCGACGCCGACATCGCTGACGAACTCGACGCGCTGGTCACATCGATGGAGGCCGGGCGTCCGAATGCGTGGGCGCTGCCGGAAATGGGCGAACGCTACGCGCGGCTCGCGCAGGGCGTCACCGCGTTGCGCGGACGGATCCTCGACACCCGCGCCACCTTCAAGCTCGGTCAGGACGAAGCACCACACGATTTCGCGCAACTGATCGCGGGTCTGGTCAGCGGCGGCGAACACGATCTCGTCGCCTGGATGCGCGATTTCGACGCGGACCGCCCCGCATGAGCGCGAGTCTCGATGCATTGGATCCGGCGCTGCGCACCTTCGTGCACACGGTCTGCAGCGAAGGCGCGCGCCTCGCCGGTGGTCGACGCCTCGACTGGCCGCAACAGCGCGCGATCGCGGAGACCGTCCGCACGCCGTGGCGCGCCGGCGGACCGGTGATGGCGACGACCACGGCGCACCGGATCGCACACGGCGCCGACGGTTTTGACGTGCGCGTGCATCGACCGCAGGGCATCGCCGCGCAGGCGCAGGCGCTGGTGTATCTGCATGGTGGCGGCTGGTGTCTCTTCAGTCTCGATACGCACGACCGGCTGATGCGCGAACTCGCCGAGCGCGCTGGCGTCGTCGTCATCGGCGTGGACTACGCGCTGGCCCCGGAACATCCGTATCCGGTCGCGCTGGAGCAGTGCATCGCCGCGATCCGCGCACTGCGCGAGCAGCCCGAAATCTTCGGCATCGACGCGACACGCCTGGCGCTGGGCGGCGACTCGGCAGGTGCAAACCTTGCGCTCGCGACTGCACTGCGGCTGCGCGATGTCGGCGCGCATGGCGGCATCGACGCGCTGCTGCTGCTCTACGGCGCTTTCGATACCGCGCTGGACGCAGATTCCGTACGCACGCTCGGCACCGCCGACGACATGCTCAGTGCCGACGAGATGGCGGCTTACTGGACCGCGTATCTGGGACCGGACGCCGCCGCGTGCCGCGATGGCTACGCCGTGCCCGCACACGCCAGCCTGCACGATCTGCCGCCGACGCTGCTGCTGTGGGGCGAACGCGATGTTCTGGCGGCGCAGAGCGCGGCGATGGCGACGCGGCTGCGCGCCGCCGGCGTGCAGGTCGATGCGCTCGCGTATCCGCGTACGCCGCACAGTTTCATCGAGGCGATGTCGACTTCGGAGATCGCGCGCGACGCACTCGCGCGTGGTGCAGGCTGGCTGCGCATCCATCTCGCCGTGACGCAGGACGCTTCCGCATGATCCGATCTCTGCTGCTGTCGTGCGCGCTGCTGTCGCTGGCGCCGCTCGCTTCCGCGCAGGCACCCACAACCCACGCGCATGTGCCGACGCCGCAGGACATCGCCGCGCTGGCCGCGGTCGACGATCCGCAGATCAGTCCCGATGGCCGCAAGATCGCCTACACCGTCGGTACGCCGCGCGCGGACGGCAAACCGCCGCGCACACAGCTGTGGCGCGTGGCCTTCGACGGCGATGCTGCGCCGCGCGTAATCCCCACGCCTGCCGAGGCCAGCGACCGTCAACCGCGCTGGTCGCGCGACGGCAAGCAGCTGCTGTTCCTGTCGGACCGGCCCGTGCCGGGCGGGCAGACACTCGGCGCGAACCAGGTCTGGCGCGTCGCTGCCGACGGCACGCAGGCGACGCTGCTGACCCGCGCCGCGACCGACGTCGCCACCTTCGATCTGTCCGCCGATGGCCGCCGCCTTGCCTGGATTGCGACCGATGCGCCCTCGCACGCAGACGCCGCTCGCATCGCGGCCAAGGACGATGCGGTCGTCGTCGAACAGCCCACGCGGTTCTCGCGTGTCTGGCTGCAGGACCTCGAAACCGGCGCGGCGCGCGTGCTGACGCCGACCGGGATGCAGATCCACGATCTCGCCTGGTCGCCCGATGGCCGCACGCTGGCGCTGCGCCGCTCGACCGGCACCACGCTCAACGACTTCTGGTACGACTCGGCGGTCGTGCTGCTGGATGTCGACAGCGGCCGCATCGGCGATGTGCTGGAACCGCACGCGTCCGCGCATCCGCTGCAGTGGTCGCCGGACGGGACGCGCCTGCTGTACGGCCGGCTCGGTGCGCACGGCATGGTCGCGACGCCGATCGTCCGCAATATCGCGCGCGGCACGCAGGTCGCACTCGGTGAGTCCTGGCCCGGCACGCTGTGGCTCGCGCGCTGGCAGACCGACACCACGCTGCTCGGCCAGGGCCAGCGCGGTATCCGCGGCGCGCTGTTGCAGCTCGATGCGTCGAGCGGCGCGGCCACCGAACTCGCGCAGCCGCAGATTCCGTATCGCAGCTTTACCGCATCCGCCGATGGCCGCATCGCCTATCTCGGCCTGCGCGACGACAGCCCAGGGAATGTGTGGACCTGGGACGGCACGCGACTCGCGCAACGCAGCGATCACCAGCCGCAGGTCGCGGACTGGGCGCTCGGGCGCGTGCGCGAGCTCGAATGGGCGTCGTCGCGCGACGGACGCGCGATCAGCGGCCTGCTGGTCACGCCGTCGGACTGGGACGGCGCGACGCCGCTGCCGACGCTGGTGCAGATCCACGGCGGACCGGCGTGGGCGTGGTGGTCGGGCTGGCAGGGCTCGTGGCACGAATGGGCGCAGCTGCTCGCCACGCGCGGGTACGCCGTGTTGCTGCCGAATCCGCGCGGCTCCGAAGGCCATGGCAGTGCGTTCGCCGAACTCGCCCGCGGCGACTGGGGTGACGGCCCGCTGCAGGACGTGCTCGACGGCGTCGATCTGCTGGAGGCCGAAGGCGTGATCGACCCGAAGCGCCTCGCGATCGGCGGCTGGAGTTACGGCGGTTACCTGTCGGCGTGGGCGGTCGCGCGCAGCGACCGGTTCCGCACTGCAATCGTCGGCGCCGGCGTGCTCGATCTCGCCAGCGCGGCGCTGACCAACGACGTGCCGGATTACCTGCCCGGCTACTTCGGCGATCCGCTGCACGAACGGCGCACCTACGACGCGCAGTCGCCGGTGCATCACGCGAAGGATGTGCGCGTGCCGGTGCTGCTGCTGCACGGGGAAGCCGATGCACGCGTGCCGCTGTCGCAGGCGCAGATGTTCCATCGCGCCTTGCGCTTCAACGGCACGCCGGTCGAACTGGTGACCTACCCGCGCGGCCCGCACTGGTTCCACGAACAGGCGCACGAAATCGATCTGCAGCAGCGCGTCGTCGACTGGCTCGATCGCAGCTTGCGTTGAGCGTGTTTCGACACGCGCCGAAGCATTTCAGTTGAACGCGAGGCGGACGCCGAAGCCGACCAGGCACGCGCCGGCGATCCGCCGCAGCCACGTGGTGATCCGCGGATCGCGGGCGACGCGTGCGCGCAGCGCGTGTCCGGCGAGGATCAGCAGCGAGCAGTACAGCAGGCCCAGCACGCAGATCAGCGCCGACATCGTCGCGAACGTCGCGACGCCGCGGTGCTGCGCCGGATCGATGAACAGCGGAAAGAACGCCATGTAGAACAGCACGGCCTTCGGATTGAGCAGCGTGATCAGCAGGCCCTGCCGGAACCAGTGGCCGCTGCCCATCGAGACCATGCCCGAGCCGTCGCCGCGACTGCGCAGCAGCTGCACGCCGATCCACACCAGATACGCCGCGCCGAGCCACTGCACGCCGCGGAACAGCATCGGATTGGCGGCGAGCAATGCGGCCACGCCGCCTGCAGCCAGCCACAGCAGGATCTGGTCGCCGAGCGCCAGCCCGAAGAACGCCGCGTAGCCGCCGCGCACGCCGCCGCGCGCGGTCGCGGTCAGCAACGCGAAAGTGCCCGGCCCCGGAATCGCGAGGAACACGAGCACCGCGACCACGAAGGTCGGCAGATCGGAAATGCCCATCCAGCCCATGTCGTCACCGCCGCGGATCGAGCGCGAATGATACGCAGGCGACACGCGCGATCGGCACCGGGCTGCGCGTTTCGATGCCGGTTCACGGCGCCTCGTCGGCGCGGCTGGCACGGTATGCAGTCGCGGGCATCGACGCAGGGCGGCCAGACGGCCGGGAGGCGATGGTCGCAATTCCCTGCTGCCGGAGATCCCCATGCATTCACGTCGCACCTTTCTGTCCGCCGCCGCGCTCGGCGCTGCCACCCTCGCCGCCGCGCCGCTGATCGCCAGTGCGCAGACCACACCCGGGGATGTCCTGCCGACGCAGGGCCGTCGTGGCGCCAGTCCATTGCCGACCAATCCCGCGGGCGGTCGCAAATACCGCCCGACCGCGCGTGTCGGTCTCGGCGGTGCGCCGCTCGGCAACAACTGGGCAGTGGTCACCGAAGACGACGCGCAGGCCACGCTGGAAGCGGCGTGGGATGGCGGCATGCGCCTGTTCGACACCTCGCCCTGGTACGGCCTGGGCCGTTCCGAGCGTCGCTTCGGCCATGTGCTGGGCCAGAAGCCGCGCGAGGAGTACGTCATCTCCAGCAAGGTCGGCCGCCTGCTGACCGCGACGAAGGAGACGCCGAAGGTCAGCTGGAAGGAGCCGCCGCCGTTCGCGTATCGCTACGACTACAGCGCCGAGGGCACGCGACGTTCTGTCGAGGACAGCCTGCAGCGTCTCGGCATCGATTCGCTCGACATCGTGCTCGTGCACGATCTGTCGCCCGACAACGGCGACATGGGCGAGCGCTGGCTCGAGTACTTCGAGCAGGCGCGCACCGGTGCGTTCCCGGAACTGACGAAGATGCGCGAGGAGGGCCTGATCAAGGCCTGGGGCATGGGCGTCAACACGCCGGACCCGGCGATGCGCGCGATCGAGGTCGCCGATCCGGACATCTTCCTCCTCGCCTGCCAGTACTCGCTGCTCGACCACACGAATGCGCTCGAACACACCTTCCCGCACCTCGCCACGCGCGGCATCTCGGTGATCGTCGGTTCGCCGTTGCTGGCCGGCTTTCTCGCCGGGCGCGACCGGTACCTCTACGGCTCGCAGCCGGTGCCGCCGGATGCGCAGCAGAAGCGCGCGAAGGCCGAAGAGATCGTGCGCGCGCACGGCGTCGATCTGCGCACCGTTGCGCTGCAGTTCGCCAACGCACCCGAAGTGGTCTCGGCGATCGTGCCGGGCTCGCGCAATGCCGAACAGGTGGCCGCGAACATCGAATCGATGTCGGTCGCGATTCCGGCGGCGGTGTGGTCGGACCTGCGCGCCGCGAAGATCATCACCGCGAACGCGCCGGTGCCGAACGCGGCTTGAGACCGTTGAACGCGTCCGGCGCTACGGCGCCGGACGTGCCGCGACGCGCGCACGCACCGCGTCGATCAGTGCCGGCAAGGTCTCGTACCTCGGCACCGCGTAGCGCTCGGCGGTGATGTCGAGATTGCCTTTGCGGAAGTAGCCCGCCGGCGCGGCGAGCAGCAGCTTGCCCGAGCGGGCGTACAGGCCGAATTCCAGCAGCGTGATCGGGCTCTGCGTGCCGGGTGCGAAATACATCAGCACGAGATCGGCGCGCTCCAGCGCGTCGAGTTCCCATTCCACCTGACGGCGGAACTCGGGCTCGTCAGCCTCGGGTCGCCACTCGGGATTCCAGTCGGCGCGGCGCGGGTTGAGCAGCACCACGTCGAGATCGGCCAGCGCGTCCTGCACGTCCTGTTGCCAGTCACCGGCACGGCCCATTTCGATACTGCCGGCGAGGAACACCTTCTGGCGCGCATCGTCGGCAATTGCGTCGGGTGAGGTGATCGTCGTCGCGGCGGACGCCGACAGCGGCGCGAGGGCGAACAGACACAGCGCAACGAACAGGCATCGGGACATCACGGGCACACGCAGTCAGGGACGCGCCATGATCGCAGACGCCCGCCGTCGTGTTCGTGTCACCGATTGCTCAACGTGGCGGCCGCGCGGTCAGCACATCGAAGGCTTCGTCGATCTGCTCGGGCGAAAAGCCGCAGTGGCCTTCTCCCGCCGGCGGCAGCACCGTCACCTTGTCGGCATGCCCCGCCGTTGCTGCGAGCGCGGGATAGACGCTCTGCCAACGTGGCGGAATCGTCGGATCGTTCTGGTTGTAGCGCAGCACCAGCGGCTTGCCGATGTTGCCGCGCAGCTCGGTGGTGTCGTCCAGATAGGCCATCGCCTGCGGGCTGGCGGTGTAGCGACGCACGCCTGCGTTGAACGCGGCATCGTCGCCGAAGCCGCTGTACACCGTGTCGCGATTGCCGACCGGCAGACCGCCCGCGCGCGCGATCATTTCGCGCTGTACCAGCACGTGCAGGCTGAGCGTGCCGGCGAGCGCATCGGGCGCGACTTCCAGTGCGCGCGCCAGCGTAGCGGCGGCGTCGGGGTTGGCTGCGAGCGCAGTGCCGATCGCCTGCATCAACGCGACCTGGTCGGCGCGCGGATCATCGAGCGGGGGTGCCGCGGGATCGGACAGACGGCCGCCCGGCAGGTCGGCATCGGGAAACAGGACATCGAACGCGACCAGCGAGCGCAGCGTTTCCGCGAACACCTGCGTTGCCGGCACATTGACGCCACACAGCGACAGCGCGCCGTCATAGGCCGCGCCGTGCTGTTCCAGGCTTGCGAGTGCGACCAGGCCGCCCATCGACATGCCGAGCAGCCAGCTGCGTTCCGGCGCGTGCCGCGCAGCGACATGGGCGCGCAGGCGTTCGCTGTCAGCAATCGCATCGGCAACCGCCCAGCCTTGTGATGCATAGGCGCTTTCGGCGACCGCATAGCCGCGGGCGAGGAAGATCGCCGTCGCGGGATCGGCCGGCCACGGCGTGTCACGCGGCGCACCGCGCGTCTCGTAGCCGTGCAACAGCACGACGAGTTCGCCGTTCCAGTCGGCCGGAATTTCGAAGCGGTAGGGCGAGCCGGCGAGCGTGCCGGTATCGACCACCGGTGCCACGCTCGTGATCGGCGCCTGCGGTTGCGCGGACGTGCCCGCACAGCCTGCGAGCAGGGCGATGGCGACCGCGAGTGCGGCGTTGCGCAGCAGGTGATGTCGCATCGTCAGAACCTCCCCGGGCCTGCGGCGGAGCATCGCACGACGCCGGGGCGCGGTCAGCCGGTAGCCGGCGGCGCCTCGCGCACTTCTTCCATCAGCCCGACGAGGTTGCCGTCCGGGTCACGCAGGAACCCGATCCACAGATCGTGGTCGGGAATCCGCGCGGCGAGCGCAGGTGCGCGCTCCGCCACGGCGCCCTTCGCAACGCAGCCTTCGAAGACACGCACGATGTCGTGTACGTGGAAATACAGTACCGAGTTGCGACCCGGTTCGCCTGCGCCCTGCGGCGTACTCAGCATCAGCCGCACGCCGCCCGCATCGAGAAACGCGAGCCCGGGCCCGGCGCGGAACAGGAAGTCGAGGGCCAGTACGTCGCGGTAGAAGCCGAGCGCGGCGTCGAAGTCGGACACGGTGACGGCGACCTGGCGCAGGGCGATGGGCGCGGGACTGTTCATCGCGCGCAGCTCACGGCGCGTCGCGCGGGCGTCGTCGCAGCTTCCCAGGGCGCCGGCTGGATCTGGTCGCTGACGCCCCAGTGATAGACGAACGCGGCGCCATCGTCGGTGGTGCCATGCGCGCGGATCGGCCCGAGGCCCGAATCGAATCCCCAGGTCTGGTCCAGCGATTCCACACGCAGCTGTGCGCCTGGCGCGAGTGTGCGGACCAGACGCACGCGGTTGAAGGCGTGGTTCGTGGTGTCGACGGGCAGCGTCTGCAGCGACAGCGCGGGTTCGTCGCGGATCGCGTACAGGCCCGCTGATTGCTGCAGCACGACCTGCGTCGGCACGGTCAACGGCAGGCACGCATCCCGCGCAAGATCGTGGGTGCCCTCGCAGCCGGCAAGTGCCAGCGCGGCCAAAGAGACGAGAGGGCGGATCGACATGGCGCTTCCACGGCGGACGCGGCGCGTCCTGACGCCGGCACGATAGCCCGGCGACGGTGCAGGTGCATCCGCGACATGCAGGATCTGCTGCACTCAGGCGTGGTCGACGCGCGCGAAGCGCGGCACCTTGATGCCGTCGATATCGACCGTTTCGACGAACATCGCATGCGGCCGCACCCACAGCGCGCCTTCGCCATACAGCGGCCGGTAGACCACGACCGGTTCCAGCGTTTCGCTGTGGCGCGCCACACCGATGACGTCGTAGTCGCGACCCTTGTAATGGCGGTAGCGACCCGGCGCGAGCGCGGGCAATGCAGGCAGATCGGACATCGGTGTCTCCGTTGAAAAGTGCGCGGATCAGCGACGTCCGCTTGGCGCGCGTCTGGTCGTCGACCTCAGCAGGCCGAAGCCGTAGACGAGCAGACCGGCCACCACCACGGCGCCGCCGACGATGCGGCCCAGATCACGCGCCTCGCCATCGGTGGCGAACAGATGGATCGCAACCAGCACGCCCGCGCCGATCAGCAGCAGGCAGCGGCCGACCATCACCATCGGCCGGGTGAACCGCCGCTTCGCTTCGTCGATCGAACGGTTGCGCTGCATCGTCGTCGCCTCGTGTGCCATTCGGGATGCGAGTTTCGCATGCAGGCGCAGCCGCTGAGACGGCGCCCGCTAGAATCACCGGATGAATGCCACGCTCGTACTGCTCGCCCTGATCCTGCTGCTCGTCGCCATCGCGACCGGCCTCCTCGTCGTTCTGCTGCTGCGTCGCCCTGGCCAAGGCAGCGACGCCCTGGAGCGCGTGCTGCGCGAGGAACAGCGCGACGGCCGCGGCGAACTGCGCCAGCAGCTCGATGCCTCGGCGGCGTCGCAGGCGCAGCGCATCGATGCATTCGGCGCGCAGCTGCAGGCCGTCGCCGCGCGCACCGACCAGCGTCTCGACGAGTTCACCGTCCGCACCGATGCGCGGCTCGACACGTTCACCCGCACGACCGACGAGCGCCTCGGCGTGCTGCGCGCGGCGCTGACCGAAGACGCGCGCAAGACGCGCACCGAAGGCGCCGAGCAGCAGCAGCGTTTCGCCGACGCACTCGGCGCACGCCTCAACGAGCTGACCCAGCGCAACGAACAGCGCATCGGCGAAATGCGCACGACGCTGGAACAGCAGCTGCAGCGCCTGCAGGCCGACAACGCCAGCAAGCTCGACCAGATGCGCGCGACCGTCGACGAAAAACTGCAGACCACGCTCAATACGCGTCTCGATGCCTCGTTCAAGATCGTGTCCGAGCGCTTGGAACAGGTGCAGCGCGGCCTCGGTGAAATGCAGCAGCTGGCGACCGGGGTGGGCGACCTCAAGCGCGTGCTGACCAACGTCAAGGATCGTGGCGGCTGGGGCGAAGTGCAGCTGGAGAACATCCTCGAGCAGACGCTGACGATGGAGCAGTACGCGCGCGGCGTGCGGGTGAAGCCCGACAGCGCGGAAGCGGTGGACTTCGCGATCCGTCTGCCCGGTCGCGGCGACGACACGGTGGTGTGGCTGCCGGTCGACGCCAAGTTCCCGCGCGAGGATTACGAACGCCTGATCGACGCGCAGGAGAAGGGCGACGTCGAGGCGCTCAAGAGCTCGGCCGCGCAGCTCGAACGCGCGATTCGCGTGCAGGCGAAGTCGATCAGCGACAAATACGTGTGCCCGCCGCACACGACCGATTTCGCGGTGATGTTCCTGCCGACCGAAGGCCTGTACGCCGAAGTAATCCGCCGCGCCGGTCTGGTCGATCTGCTGCAGCGCGAACATCGCGTGGTGCTGGCCGGCCCAACCACGTTCACCGCCCTGCTCAACAGCCTGCAGATGGGCTTCCGCACGCTGGCGATCGAGAAGCGCTCCAGCGAAGTCTGGCAGGTGCTGGGCGCGGTGAAGAGCGAGTTCGGCAAATTCGCCGGCATTCTGGAAAAGGCCGAGAAGCAGATCACCACGGTCGGCAAGAGCCTCGGCGAGGCCAGCCGCAAGACCCGCACGATCGAGCGCCGCCTGCGCGGTGTGGAGACGCTGCCGGGGCCCGATGCGCAGGCGCTGCTGGGCGAGGCGCTGGACGATGTGGCGGGCGACGAGGACGACGAGGGGTCGCAGGAGCCGTAAGCGCTCCCGCGCGATGACGCGCGGTTCGTGATTCGCGTGGTGATGGGTTTCGCCGCGCTCGACCCATGCTGCGGTTGTGGCGGTCCGTCAGTTTGTGGAAACGCGTGGGCCGCTAACATCGGGCCTCTTCTTCTCCGTGAGCGCACCGCCATGACCGCACCGCTGACCGACATCCCGCTCAAGACCATCGACGGCGACACGACCACCCTCGGCGCGCATGCCGGCAAGGTGTTGCTGGTCGTCAACGTCGCGTCCAAGTGCGGCCTGACGCCGCAGTACGAAGGTCTCGAAGCGCTGTATCGCGAGAAGCGCGACGCAGGCCTGGAAGTGCTGGGTTTTCCAGCCAACGACTTCGCCGGACAGGAGCCGGGCAGCGACGCCGAGATCCAGCAGTTCTGCAGCCTGAGCTACGACGTCAGCTTTCCGCTGTTCTCCAAGATCGCGGTGACCGGCGAGTCGATCCATCCGCTGTACACCGCGCTGACGACCGCGCAGCCCGAAGCGACCGGCGAAGGCCCGATGCGCGAGAAGCTGCGCGCCTTCGGCCCGCCGAATCCGGCGCCGGGCGTGCTGTGGAATTTCGAGAAGTTCCTGATCGACCGCCACGGGCATGTGGTGGGCCGGTTCGCACCGGACGTGAAGGCGGACGATCCGCGCGTGCGTGCGGCGGTGGAGGCGGCGTTGGCGGGAGCGTGATTGTTGCGGGTGTGGGTGCTGCGGTGACAGGGTTCGGGTTGATGCTGCGCTCTGCTTTGAATTTCCTGCGGGAAGCGCCCTCACCCCAACCCCTCTCCCAAAGGGAGAGGGGCTCGAAGGCGTGCGGCCGTGCATGAAACGAGCCCCTCTCCCTTTGGGAGAGGGGTTGGGGTGAGGGCCGCTTTTCGCAGGCGTGCTCTTCGCAGCGACGCTCTCGAAGCGCCACGTCGCGCGCGCTCGGTTCTAACGAAATGCCCAGACGCGGGATGCACCCGCGCGTCGCCAGATTTGCCGACAACGGGTGCTTCGCCCCCACCCAACCCTCCCCCGTAAACGAGGGAGGGCTACAACAAAAAGCCCCGCTTTCGCGGGGCTTTTTCTCAGAACCTCAACACACCCGAGCCATCAATTCGACGGCGACAGCGGCACCATCGGCATCACGTCGACCGGGACGGTCGGCATCGCGTCGTCGTCGTAGAGGTAATCCGGCAGGCCGGCCTCGTCGTCGTCGCGGTTGGCGCGTCGCACGGATTCGATCTGGTAGGCGCGGCGCTGCATCCACGCGTCGCGGATCAGCGCGTATTCGTCGGTCGCACCTTCGCGCATGCTGTCGACGGCGAACAGACGCGTGCGCAGGTCGACCAGCTGCAGGCCCTGCAGACCGTAGCGCCACGGATCGTCGCTGACCTGACGCAGCGGCGACAGCGGGGCATCGCCGACCAGGCCGAAACCGTCGCGCAGCGTACGCGGGCCGAACAGCGGCAGTTCGAGGTACCGCGAATCGCGCCAGCCCCAGACGCCCATCGTCTGTCCGAAGTCGGCACTCTGGTTCGGAATCTCCGCATCCGTCGCCGGATCGAAGATGCCGCCGATGCCAAGCGTGCTGTTGACCAGGAAGCGGCCCAGCGACTGACCCGCGGCCTTCGGACGACCCTGCAGCAGCGCGTTGAGCGCGCTGACCGGCTGGCCGAGATTGCTGAAGAAGTTGGTGACGCCCAGACGCACCGGACGCGGTACGACCTTCGCGTAGACCTTGGCCAGCGGCTTGGCGAACCCGCGGTCGATCGCGCTGTTGAACGCGAACACCTTGCGGTTGAGCGGCTCCCACGGATCGTAGCTGCGCGGCATCTGCGCGGCTTCGGGGAGCGTGGGATCGTAGATCGGGTCGTACACCGGCTCGCCGTAGAGCGCGGCGTAGTCGAGCTCGGCATCGGTCGGCGTGCCGTCGGCAGGCGCGGCGTCGCCGGCCACGCGGGCGGCATCGTCGAAGGCCTCGATGACCACGCCGGTATCGGGCGCGGCCGGCACATCGGCGGCATCGGCATCCGCGGCGGTGGGCACGTCGGCGATCGCGGGCGCGGGCGCACCGACCGTCTCGGCCACCGGTGAAGGCACGCGATCCCGTGGGGCGCCGTTGCCGGCACAAGCGACGAGCGCTGCCGACGCGATCAGCGGCAGCAGGAAACGGAACGGGGCAAGGCTCGACATCGTCGGAATCCCGAGGGGGGCCGGGGTGGGCAGAAGGGTCACGCGGACACGTAGGCCAGCGTCGGCGTCAAACGGTAGGCGCGGCAGAGTTCGGCCAGGCCCGGCGGGGTGCCGTCGACGCGCAGGGCGCCATCGCCGGCGAGCTCGGCCAGCAGTGCGAGGCCGGCGCTGTCGAGCGTGGTGACGGCGGACAGGTCCAGCCGCGCGGCGCCCGCGCGACCGGCCTGCGCCTGCGACCACAGCGCCGGCACCGAAGCAGCGACGACATCGCCGGCGAACGCCAGCGCATCGCCATCGCGTCGGACCGAGGCTGCGGCCGTGCCCATCACTCGGCGGTCGCCTGGATCTGGCCGCTGCGCAGATCGCGCGCGACTTCCTGGATCGACTTGCGCTGCAGCGGCGTATCGAACTGCTCGCGGAAGGTGCGCACGAACGACACGCCTTCGACCATCACGTCGAACACCTTCCAGGTGCCGCCGCTCTGGCGCATCAGGTAATCGACCGGAATCGGCTCGCCGCCACTGCGCAGCAGTTCGCTCGACACGCGCACGCCGAGGCCACGCGGCAGCGGGGCTTCGGACTTGATGCGCACGCGCAGCTGGGTGTTGAAGTCCAGCAGCGACGAACCGTACTTGCGCATCAGGTTCTCGGCCAGCGCGTCACCGAACGCCTTGACGTCGGCATCCGACGCACCGCGGCCGTGGCGACCCAGCACCTGGCGCGCCGCGTAGTCGCGGTCGAACACGGTGTTGAATTCGCTGTTGATGAAGGTCTGCAGCGCACCGCGGTCGCGGGTGAACTCGGCGCGGCGCGATTCCAGCGTCTTGAGCACGCGCTCGGTGTTGCCCAGCACCAGCTGGCTGGGCGAGCCGGCCTGGGCGGTGCTGGCGGCGGGCGCGGCGGCCGGGCGGGCCTGCGCGAACGCGGCGGCGGGCAGCACCAGCGCGGCAGCGAGGGCGAGCGGCAGGGCGCGACGGATCAGGGGCATACGGATCATGGAAGGACTCCTTCGTCACTGGGGGACGCGTCGGGCGACGCGGTGCCGGCTTCGGGCGCGGCTGGCGTGGCAGCGTCGGCACCTTCGCCGCCGCCACCGAACATGTACTTGCCGACCATCTGCATCAGATCCACCGCCGGCGACGTGAAGGCGATCTCCTCGCCCGGCTGCAGCACTTCGAGATCGCCACCGACCGAGAGGCCGATGTAGCTCTCGCCGAGCAGTCCGCCGGTGAGGATCGCCGCCGAGGTGTCGGCCGGGATCTCGTTGAAACGGTCTTCGATCTTCATCGACACGATCGAGTCGAAGCGCACCGGATCCAGATCGATACCGGTCACGCGGCCGATGGTCACGCCACCCACCTTGACCGGCGCGTTGGGACGCAGCTGGCCGAGATTGCTGAAGCGGGCGTTGAGATCGTACGTGCCGCCGCGGCTGAAACCGAACTGGCCGTTGGTCGACGCGATCGCCAGCACCAGCAGCGACGCGAGCGCGAGCAGCAGGAATGCGCCAACGGCGAGTTCGAGACGGGGACCACGGGCGCTTGTCATGGGTGTCACCTTTGCAGCGGACCGCCGGGTGCGGCGGTGAAAGAAGGAATCCAGTTCAGGTCGCCGACATCAGCGGAACAGGAAGGCGGACATCACGAAGTTGAACATCAGCACCAGCAGCGAGGCATTGACCACCGCCCGCGTCGTTGCGACCGAAGTGCCCTCGATCGTCGGCTCGGCGTGGAACCCCACGTACGAGGCGACCAGCGCGGCGGTGCCGCCGAACACGGCCGACTTCACGAACGCGGTCAGGAAGTCGTGGCGGAAATCGACCGCGTCCTGCATCGACTGCCAGAACATGCCGTTGTCGATGCCCAGCACCTGCACCGCCTGGAACCAGCTCGCCGACAGCGCGAGGCTGCAGAAGAACGCGGTCAGCAGCGGCACGCAGATCACCGCGGCCCAGAAGCGCGGCGCGACCACCTTTGCGACCGGATCGATCGCCATCAGGCCGAGCGCGGTGATCTGGTCGGTGGCGCGCATCAGGCCGAGTTCGGCGGAGATCGAACTACCGGCGCGGCCGACGAACAGCAGCGCGGTCAGCACCGGCGCGAGTTCGCGGTACAGGCCCAGCCCGATCAGCACGCTGACCTGGTTGCTGGCGCCGTAGGTTTCCAGTGCGCGGTAGCCGAGCAAGGTCAGCGACAGGCCGACGAAGGCGCCGCCGACGGCGATGATCGGCAGGCTGCGGCCGCCGATCTTGTAGATCTCGCGGACCAGCTCGGAGAAGAAATCGGCGGTCGGCTTCGATGCGCGCAGCACCGACAACGAGAACAGCCCAGCGCGGCCGAGCGAGCGGATCGCGGCGCTCATCGTGCAGCCTCCGTGCGGGCGAGATCGCCGCGGTCGAATGCGATGGGCCCGTCCGGCTCGCCGCGCAGGAACTGGCGCACCAGCGGATCGGTCGTGGCCTCGAGCTCGGCCGGCGTGCCCTGGAACACGATGCGGCCGTTGGCGATCACGATCGCGTGGTCGGCGACGGGCAGCGTCTCGTGCACATGGTGGGTGACGATGATGCTGGTCAGCCCGAGCGAGGCGTTGAGGCGGCCGATCAGACTCATGATCACGCCCGAGGCGATCGGGTCCAGCCCGGTCAGCGGCTCGTCGTAGATCATCAGCGGCGGATCGAGCGCCAGCGCGCGCGCCAGGGCGACGCGGCGGGCCATGCCGCCCGACAGCTCGCGCGGATACAGATCGCCGGCGTTGCGCAGGCCCACGGCCTGCAGCTTCATCGCGACCAGACGCGCGATCACCGGCTTCGGCAATTTCGTGTGCAGACGCAGCGGCAGCGCGATGTTCTCGCCCGCGGTCAGATCGGTCAGCAGGCCGTTGCCCTGCAGCAGCACGCCGATGCCCTTGCGCAGTTCCAGCAGCTCGCGCATGCGGGTCGGCACCGGCTCGCCGAAGACTTCGACCGTACCGGCCGCAGGCACCAGCTCACCGGTCAACGCGGACAGCAGCGTCGACTTGCCGCTGCCCGACGGACCGAGCACGGCGGTCACGCTGCCGCGCGGCACCGACAGGTCGATGCCGGACAGCACGCTGCGCCCGCCGCGGTCGAGGCGGACATCGCGCAGCAGCACGGCGGGGGCGTTGGCGTCGGGCATTCGGCTCGTGGGCGTGGTGTCGGGGGACGATCGCGCAGAGAACGCGCGAAACCCGCAGAGAATGGCGTGAACAAACTGAATCTTAACCCATTCGGTGTACTGGCGAGTACAGAAATTGTCCCGGGAGCGGGGCGATGTGTCCCGGGGATTGAACCTGTCCACTTGCCTGAAGCCCCGCCGTCCGCCTGGCGCCGGCTAGGGCGCGCCCCAGCTGTGGCACCGACCGGCCGGGCGTAGATATGGCGCGCTGCCGCCGCGACACCCGCGGAGAGGATCTGTTGCCATGAACATGCCGGTCGAACCCACCCGCGACTACACCCCGCCTCCGCCGCCTCCGCCGACCATCGACGTGCTGCGGCAGGCCGATCCCGCGACGACCGGCCCGGCGATCGACGCGATGACGCCCGAGCAGCAGGCCACGCTGACCGACGACGTCGCGGACCTCGGCGTCAGCGAACGCACTGACCTGTTGAACGGACTGGCCGCGCAGCTCGACGCCGGCCAGCTGCAACGCCTCGAACCGGTATTCGGCGCCGATGCCGTGCTGTCCGCGGTACAGACCCGCAGCCCGGCCGCCGTGCGCGAGACCTACGAACAGCAGGCCGGCGCAGGCCCCGCCGCCACGACGGCCGAGCCCTCGGGCCGTACATCGACCGAACAGCGCGCCGACGCCGCTACCGATTACGCGGAGCGCGTCGAAGGCCAGGCGATCATGTCCCAGCACGCACTGGGCGATCTGATGGTCGCCAATGCCGGCGACCCGGCCTATCTCGCCGAGCTGGTGCGTCTGGCCAAGGAAGACGGCGTGCTCGAACAGGTGGTCAGTCCGATGTACGGCGGTCTCTACGAGCGCGACGACAGCGGCTACGTGGTGACCAACGCGAACGCCTCCTTCGATGCCGACGCGCGCCGCGAGGCCTTCGCGCTGGCGATCGGCGCGGCGGTCGATGGCGGCGTGCTGTCGGAAACCGACGTGCGCGCCCTCGGCAACCAGCAGACCGGCTGGGCCGACGTGGCCGGCCGCGCCGGCATCGGCCAGGTGGGTGCCACCGACGCGACCCGCACCACGGCCACCGATCTGGGCAATGTGCTCGACACCTATACCGACGCGGCCGACGACGTCGCCAAGCTCGACGAGCAGCTCGGCGGACTGCTGGCCCAGGCCGGCCCGATGACGCCCGAGCAGCAGGCTGCCTTCGTCACCGCCTTCCGCACCGATCCCGAGAACGTCGGCACCTACACGCGGCTGACAGAGGCCACCGCCGCGCTCGCCGACCACGTCACGCAGAACACCGACGCGGTGCTCGACGCCGCCGTGCGCGATCCCGCCGTCGCCCAGCAGGTCGTCGATGCGATGACCGGGCTGGCGCAGGACGGACGCGGCGAGGAAGTCATCGCGCTGCTGACCGAGATCAGCGCTGGCGGCCCGACCTCGGCGCTGGCCGAAGCCTTCGCCGGTTTCGATGAACTCTCGGGTCCGGTGCTCGAAGACGCGGCGTCCTCGGCGATGGCGCAGCTGCTCGAACGCAACAACGGCGACGTGTCGGCGGCCTCGGCGCAGTTCCAGACCGCGCTGCAGAGCCTCGTGCAGGCATGGCCGGCGAAGGCCGGCGTCGACGATTTCCGCATCGGCTCGCAACTGCTCAACGCCGCCGCAGGTGGCGACGTCAGCGCGATGCAGGGCTATCTCAACCAGTACCAGACCGTCTCGCCGATCATGCGCGCGGTGGCAGGCGCGGGCGTGGTGCTGGGCGCTGTCGGCGCGGTCAATGCCGGCACCAACGAGGACTACGTCAACATGGTCGCCGGCTTCGCCCAGTCGGGCGAGAACGCGGCCCGTCTGGTCGCCGGCACCATGGGCGGCATGGCCGCGGTCGGCGAGGCCGCACAGGCCGCCGGACGCTTCGCGGGCGCGGCCGGATTCGCCGCCAAGCTCGCGCCGGGCCTGGGCCTGATCGCCAACTCGGCGTCGCTGGTCAACAGCTTCAACCACGCCGCCGACGGCAATCCCGGTTACGCGATCGCGATGTTCGGCGACGTGCTCGGCGTGATGGGTAGCGCGCTGGAATTTACCCCGGTCGCGCCCGCCGGTTTCATCCTCTCGGGTATCGGCGCGGTGATCTCGGCAGCGGGTTCGTTCGCCGGCGAGATCATCAACGGCCACGAGCGTCGCGAGACGCTGGAGAAATACCTGACCGCCGCCGGCGTGGATCCGGAGATCGTCGACGAGATGATCAGTTCCTCGTCGCAGCTGTTCGAAATGTCCGAAACCCTCGATCTCACCCCCGCGCAGCTGCAGTCGCTGCTGGTCGACTATCCCGACATCGGCGGCGCGCCGGGCTTGGCCGGCAAGTTCACCGAAGTGGCTGCCGCCGCCGGCATCAGCGGCAGCGACGTACAGGATTTCGCGGCAGCCCTCGCCGCCGACAACCCCAACTTCGCGTGGGATCTGATGGGCATTTCCTCTTACGCACCGAGCAACCCGGGCGAGGCGGCGACGTTCTATCGCAACTACCTCGAAGGCAGCTATCCGGAGGCAACCACGCTGGCCGAATCACTGTCGCCGGATCTGTTCGGTGATGCCGCGCAGCAGCGCGACCTGGCGCTGGCCGACTACAACCGCAGTGGCAGTTCGATGAGTTGGGAAATGGAGATCGGCAACCTGCTGAAGAACAACGACGACCCGGCCTATCGCGCCGAGGTGCTGCGTCTGCTCGCCGAGGGCGGCGACCAGCGTCTGGAGATGTTCGCGCAACTGACCAGCGGCTACGGCGACACCTGGTCCGGCGCCGTGCGCGAGTCGGTGGCCGATGCGGTCGAAGCGGGCACGCTGAGCCAGTCGCAGGCCGACATGGTGCTGGGCTACTTCTGACCGGCGCGCGTCTGGAATCGTGAGCGCGGGCGACGTTGGATGACGTCGTCTCGCGCACGGTCTCACGCTGCGAGAGCCCGCTCCGGCATCATGGTCCGATGCTTGACGCCGCAGCCGACTTCCGCCTCTACCACTCCAATGCACTGGAGGTGCTGGCAGGCCTGATGGCGCACGCGCTGCGCACGCCGGCGCCCGGGCAGTCCTTGCTGGCGCCGGATGTGGTGCTGATTCCACAGGTCGCGATGCGGCGCTGGCTGCAGGCCACGCTCGCCGCCGAACACGGCGTCGCCGCGAATCTGGAATTCGTGACGCCCGGCGAGTTCGTCGGCAAGGCGCTGTCGGCGAATCTCGGCCCGCCGACCGACGAACCCGACGCCGCGGCGCTGCGCTGGCATCTGTATGCCGCGCTGACCGATCCGGCCTTCCTCGCCCAGCCCGCGCTGGCCGCGTTGCGCGCGCATGTCGACAGCGTCGATCCGCTGCGGCCCTGGGCGCTGGCCGGCGAACTCGCCTCGGTGTTCGAGAAGTACCAGGCCTGGCGCCGCGACTGGCTGCTGCGCTGGGAGGCGGGCGCCGATGCCGACGATCCGCAGGCGATCCTGTGGCGGCGCATCGCGCGCGGTCGCCAACATCGCGCGCGGCGCATCCAGCAGTATCTCGACCGTTTCGAAAGCGCCGACGCGCCGCTGCCCGTCGGCCTGCCACCGCGTCTGTTCGCATTCGCCACGCTCAACGTCTCGCCCGACGTGTTGCGCGTGCTCGCCACGCAGGCGCGCGTGGGCACGCTGCATTTCTACGTGCCCTCGCCCAGCCGCGATTACTGGGGCGATCTGCAGCGCGTGCGCGCCGGCGGCGCCGAAGCCGCGCGTACCGAGAATCCATTGCTGCAGGCCTGGGGCCACGCCGGTCGCGATTTCATGGCCGTGCTCGGCAGCTACGAAGTCGTGCATCCCGATGTCGAACTGCGCAGCGATGCCGATCCCGGTGAAGGTGGCGGCGCGCTGCACGGCAGCCTGCTGCGGCGTTTGCAGTCGGATCTGTTCCAGCGACTGCCGTCACCGCCTCTGGCGCCGACCGGCGACGATCCGCGCACGCGGCTGCCTGCGTTGCGACGCGACGATCCCAGCCTGCAGGTGCATGCCTGCCACACGCGTCTGCGCGAACTGCAGGTGCTGCACGACCAGCTGCGCGCCCTGTTTGAGGATCCGCGCTTCGATCCGCCACTGCAGCCGCGCGACGTCGCCGTGCTGGCACCGGACATCGACCCTTACATCCCGTATCTCGATGCGGTGTTCGGCGGTCGCGGCCGCGAGGATTCGATTCCGTATGCGCTGGCGGATGCCAGCCCGCTCGCCGGCGAACCGCTGGCTGACGTCTTCCTGCGCCTGCTCGCGCTGCCGGTCGCGCGTTTCGGCCTGGAGGAAACGCTGGACCTGCTGGCGAGTCCGCCGCTGGCCGAATCCGCCGGGCTCGATGCCGGCGCGTTCGCGCGGTTGCATGCCTGGCTGTTCGCAGCCGGTGCGCGCTGGGGCATCGACGCTGCGCATCGCGCGCGTCTCGATGCGCCGGCCGACGATGCCTACACCTGGGCGTTCGCGCTCGATCGACTGCTGCTCGGCCATGCCAGCGGCAGCGATGCGCCGATCGCGACTGCATCCGGGCACCTCATCGCACCGTTGCCGGAACTCGAAGGCAGCGCGCTCGATGCGCTCGACACCTTGATCCGCCTGCTGCGCGTGCTCGCACGCCACGCGCAGGAACTCGGCGACGCGATGCCGCCCGATGCCTGGCGTGATCGTCTGCTGCGGCTGCTCGACGCGCTGCTGCCGAAACCGCCATCCGCGCCCGCCACCCAGCGCGCGCTCGATCGTCTGCGCAGCCTGATCGATGCCTTCGCCGCCGATGCCACGCGCGCCGGCTTCGATGCGCCGGTGCCGTCGGAGGCCGTGCGCGCGCATTTCGCCGCAGTGCTCGGTGAGGCCGACACGCGCGCGCCGCTGCTGACCGGCGGCGTCAGCGTCGGCCGCATGGTGCCGATGCGCCTGCTGCCGTTCCGCGCGATCTGTCTGCTTGGCATGGACGACGGCGACTTCCCGCGTCGCGATTCGGCCGCTGGCTTGAATCGCCTGACTGCCGAACTCGGTACCGATCGACGCCAGATCGGCGACCGCAGCACGCGCGACGACGACCGCTTCCTGTTCCTGCAGCTGTTCGCCGCCGCGCAGGACGTGTTCTACATCAGCTACCAGGGCGCGGACCCGCGCGACCGCAGCGTGCGCGAGCCTTCGGTGCTGGTCACCGAACTGCTGGCCGCCGCCGATGCGCAGCACGCGCCCGACGCGCATGCGCAAGCCGGCCTCGTCGTGCATCACCCGCTGCAACCGTTCGCGCCCGCCGCGTTCGGCGCCGGCGACGAGCCGCGTCGCTTCTCCTACCGGCAACAGTGGTGGCAGGCCGCGTCGCAACCCGTGCAGCGCCGCATCGCCTTGCCGGCGTGGTTCGACGGCACTGTGCTGCCGCCTATCGAAGACGAGGACCGCGCGCTATCGCTCGATGCGCTGCGCCGGTTCCTGCAGGCGCCGGCCGAGACCTTCTTGCGCCAGCGGCTCGGCATGCGACTCGCCGAAGTCGACACGCTCGAAGGCGATGTCGAACCGCTGCTCGCACCCGGCCGTGGCCTCGCGAAACAGCAACTGCAGCGCGCGGTGTTCGAAGCGCGTCTGCGCGGCGACGACGATGCGACCACGCAGGCCCTGGTGCGCGCACGCGGCCTGCTGCCGTCTGGACCGCTGGGGCGTCGCACGCTCGACGCGGTGCGCCGTGAGGTCGACGGTTACGCCGAGGCCTTTGGCGCCTGGCGTGGCGATGCGATAGCCGATGCACCACGCATCGAAGCTGACATCGACGGTGTGCGTCTGCACGGACGACTCGCCGACGTATATCCGCATGGCATCGCGCGCATCCGCTTCGACGCGCCGAACGGCAACTCGTCGATCCGCGATGGTCTCGACTGGCTGCTCGCCAGCGCGGCCGGACTCAACACACCGCTGGTGCAGTTCCACGATGGCTGCGATGCAGGCCATGGTCCGCACACGCGCGTCACGCTGGCACCCCACGAGGCCCGAGCTCTGCTCGCACAGCTGATCGCGCTGCGCGCCCAGGGCCTGCGCGCGCCGTTACCGTTCGCGCCCTACAGCGGCTGGGAGCTGTTCAACGCGCCGACGCTCGAACGCGGTCTCCAGAACGCGGCGAAGAAGTGGCACGGCGGCGGCCGCAGCTGGGGCGAGGGCAATACCGAAGCCCTGCGCCTCGCGCTGCGCGGGCGCGATCCGTTTACCGACGAGGCGACGCAGGTCGCATTCGTCGATCAGGCGCTGACGGTCTTCAACGCGGTCGTCTCCGGCATGGTCTACGGCGGCACCGATCTCGACGCGCTGCGCACGATCGCCGCGGAACTCGACGTGGAGGAATCGGAATGAGCAGCCCCGATCCCTACCTGCTGCTGCCGCTCGATGGCGTGCGCGCCATCGAGGCCTCGGCCGGCACCGGCAAGACGTTCACGCTGGCGACGCTGGTCGTGCGGCTCGTCGTCGAAGGCGGCCTGCGCATCGGCGAAATTCTCGCCGTGACCTTCACCGAGGCCGCAACGCAGGAACTGCGCAGCCGCATCCACAAGCGCCTGAAGATGGCCGAGGCACTGGTCGAGGCCGACATCGGCGACGACGCCTCGCCCGAAGCCGCGCTGACCCACACCGTCCTCGCGCAGCATCTCGCGCGTGGCGAGGAAAGCGCCGATGCATTGCGGCGGCGTCTGCGTGCAGCGGCCGACGAGATCGATCTCGCGGCGATCTTCACCATCCACGGCTTCTGCGCGCGTGTGCTGCGCGAGCACGCGCTGGAAGCCGGTCAGGGCTTCGACGCGCCGGAGCTGATGGCCAGCGACACTACCTTGCGCGAAGCGATCGCCGCGGACCTGTGGCGTTCGCACGGCGTGGAGCCCGATGCGGCCGATGATCTGCTGAGCCTGTGGCCGGGTGGGCCGCTCGCTCTCGCCGGCGATCTGTCGCCGCTGGTGCGCGAACGCGTGCTGCGTCCTGCACTGTCCGAACTGCCCAACGATCCCGCGCCGCGTCTGCGCGCTGCGGGGGCGGCGCTCGCGCATGCGTTCCATGCGCACGGCGATGACTTCCGCGCGTCGCTGATCGAGGCCGTCGACAGCAAGATCCTGCATGGCGCCAGCTACAAGGCCGACTGGATCACCGCGCTGTTCGCGGATCTGCGCACCTGGTGCGCGGCCGGCAATCACGACGCGCCGTTCCATCACGCCAAGCTGCCGCATCTGCATCGCGAGCGGCTGCTGGAAAAGACCAACAAGGCCGGCGCCGGACGCACACCGGACTCGCCGGTCTGCGATGCGATTCCCGCGTATCTCGATGCGCTCGACGAGATCGCCGAATGGCAGGACGCGCGCCGCGTCGAATTGCTGCATCGCCTGCGCGATGATGCGCGCGCCCGCGTGGATCGCTTCAAGCAGCAGCAGCGCGTGCAGACCTACGACGATCTGATCGACCGCGTCGCCGATGCCGTCGACGGTCCGCAGGCCGATGCGCTGGTCGCGCAGTTGCGCGCGCAGTACCGGGTCGCGCTGGTCGACGAATTCCAGGACACCGATCCGCGCCAGTGGCGCATCTTCGAGCGCGTGTTCGGCGCCGCCAGTGGAGCGCCGGCGCTGTTCGTCATCGGAGACCCCAAGCAGGCCATCTACGGCTTCCGCGGCGGCGATGTCGAGACCTATCTCGCCGCGCAGGCCTCGGCCGAACTCGCACCGCCGCTCGCGCTGAACTTCCGCTCGCGCCCCGGTGTGCTGCGCGCGGTCGCGGCGCTGTACGCGCAGGCCGATGCGTCAGGACATCCGCCATTCGTCGATGCCCGCATCCGTTTCCGCGAAGTCGGACCCGGCGGCGTGCGTCACGACGACGACTATCTGCGGGGCGACGCACCCGCGCCTGCGCTCACCGTGTGGCAGGCGCCCGACCCGCCGCCGGACCACAAAGGCAAGGTCAAACCCTGGAGTGCCGGCCGCTCGCGCGAACTCGCCACGCAAGCGTGTGTCGCCGAGATCCATCGCGTGCTCAGGGATGCGCGCGCAGGCACGGCCCTGATCGAAGGTCGCCCGGTGCAGCCCGGCGACATCGCGGTGCTGGTGCGCTCGCACAGTGAGGCCACGCGCATCCGCGCCGCGCTGGCGATGGTCGGCATTCCTGCAGTTGCGGCCGGCAAGCAGAGCCTGTTCGCGACCGCCGAGGCGCGCGACGTGCACGCCCTGCTGCTCGCACTGCTGCACGGCGCCGACGATGGCCGCCTGCGCATGGCGCTGTCGACGGTGCTGATCGGCGAGGACGCGACGCAGGTCGCCGCGCTCGACGAGGACGGCGACGCGCTGCGCAGCTGGCAGCTCGCTGCACTCGGCTGGCGCGACCGTCTGCAACGCGGCGGTCCGCTCGCGTTGATCACCGATCTCTGCGCCGGACATGCGGGCCGCCTGCTCGGCCTGCTCGATGGCGAGCGTCGCCTGACGAACTACCTGCAACTCGCCGAACTGCTGCAGGAAGCGCAGGCGCATGCGCTGGGTCTGCACGGCCTGGTCGACTGGCTGTCGCGCGCGATCGCGTCCGCCAGCAGTGACGACGACAGCCAGCTGCTGCGCCTCGAATCCGACGCGCGCCGGGTGCAGGTGGTCACGCTGCACAAGAGCAAGGGCCTCGAGTACCCGCTGGTGTTCCTGCCGTTCGCCGGCATCGGCGGCAAGCCGCGCGACGCCGGACGCCACGTCACCGTGGCCGACGACGACGGCCGCGCCCTGCACTGGAAACTGTTGCCGTCGCGCTCGGGCTGGAACGACGCGAAGCAGCGCTGGCAGGACGGCCAGCGCGCCGAAGACGCGCGCCTGCTCTACGTCGGCCTGACCCGCGCGCGGCACGCGCTGTGGCTCGCAGGCGGCAAGTTCTACGGCCATGACAAGGCCGCGATTGCGCACATGATCGACACGCCGGACGCACTGGGCGAAGCGCTGGGTGCAGCCCTCCGCATCGACACGCAGACGCCGCCCGCATCGCTGCCGTGGCTGCCACCCGAATCCGAAGATGCCGTACCGCCCGCGCGCGTCGCCACGCGCTCGCTGCTGAGCGACTGGTGGGTCTATAGCTTCACCCAGCTGGCGAATGCCGAGTCCGGTCACGATGCATCGAGCGCGTCTACCCAAGCCGCGCCGGGTGGTCTGGACGAGCCGGCTGTCGATCCCGACGCGTTGCCCGAGTCCGCGGTCGAGACCGATGTCTACGATCCGCGCTTTGCCGGCGCGCGGTTCGGCGTGGTGCTGCATGACGTGCTCGAACGCAGCGATTTCGTGCAGTGGTCCGAGTGGACGCCCGGTGCGCCGGCGCCCGATGCCGATGCGGATGTCATCGTCGAGCGCCTGCGCGCCGCTGGTTATGCCGACGCCGATCTCGCAGACGGCATCGAGGTCCTGACCCCGCTCGTCGGCCAGACGCTGACTGTCACCCTGCCCGAAGGCGTGCGTCTCGCCGACGTGCCGTCCGCCGCACGTCGCCCGGAAATCGAATTCCAGTTCGCCCTCGCACCGACGCGCATCGACGCCCTGCTCGCACTGCTGCATCGGCACGACGTCCTGCGCGCCCGCAGCGGCTTCGGCACGCGTCGCCAGCTCGAAGGCTTGATGACCGGCCTGATCGATCTGACCTACGTGCACGACGGCCGCTGGTACGTGCTCGACTACAAGACCAACCGCCTCTCCGGCTACGGCCCCGCGCAACTCGACGCCGCGATGGCGCACAGCGAGTACGACATGCAGGCGCTGATCTACACCGTCGCGCTGCATCGCTGGCTGCGTTTCCGCCTGGGCGACGGTTACGACTACGCGCGCGACTTCGGCGGCGTGCGGTACCTGTTCTGCCGCGGACTGGATGCGACGCACGACGACGCGCCGGGTGTGAAGGCGTGGCGCTTCGCGCCGGAGCTCGTGGATGCGTTGGATGGATTGTTCGCCGGGCGGGATGTGGGGGTGGTGCCGTGAGCGCCGGACGCGCAATCCATGTTGAACACGTGCAGGAGCAGCGCCCTCCCCCGCGCGCTGGGGACGGTTGGGAGGGGGCGATCGGTCAGTGCTGTGAAGGATTGAACGCACGTGCTTTTTCGGGGTGGCGAGCGGCTGACGTTTCGTTCATCGCGGGCGTCTGCCCTCACCCCAACCCCTCTCCCAGGGGGAGAGGGGCTTTGATTGATCGCGCGAGAGAAGACAGCGCGCGCGGATTGATCGCGCTCGCACGATTCGAGCCCCTCTCCCCTTGGGAGAGGGGTTGGGGTGAGGGCAGCCGGTCGCAGGACAACTACCCCCAATGACCCTCCTCAAAAGCCTCCGTGACGCCGGCGCCCTGCGCACGCTCGACAACGCGCTCGCGCAATCGCTGCGGCGCCTCGATCCCGCGACGCCCGACACCGTGCTCGCCGCCGCCGCGCTCGCCTCGCTCGCCGTGGCCAACGGTCACGCCGGTTTCGATCCCGCCGCGCCGCAGCGCCTGGTCGACGCCGACATCGACTGGCCCGCACCCGATACCTGGCGCGCGGCACTCGAAGCCTCGCCGTGGATTTCGCAACCTGACGACGGCGACATCGAATCCATCGCCGATACGCCGCTGGTGTTCGAACACGGCCTGCTCTACCTGCGCCGCTATCGCGAGTACGAACGCCGCCTCGCGCTCGGCCTGCGCCGCATCGGTGCGCAATCTCCGGAAACGGACGTCACCGACGCACTCGCACCCCTGTTCGCGCAGCTGTTTCCCGATGCCCGCACCGGAGCCGACCTGCAGGCGCGCGCCGCCGCGGTCGCGCTGCGTCACAACCTGGTCCTCGTCACCGGCGGCCCCGGCACCGGCAAGACCACGACCATCACCCGTCTGCTCGCCCTGCTCACCGCGCAGGCGCAACAGGCCGGCCATCCCTTGCCGCGCATCGCACTCGCCGCACCGACCGGCCGCGCTGCCGAGCGCATGGCCGAGAGCGTGCGCAAGGCCGTGCTGTTGCTCGCGGCAGCCGGTGTCGATGCCATGCTGCTCGACGCGCTGCCCACCGCCGGCACCACGCTGCACCGCCTGCTCGGCACGATTCCCGACAGTCCGCGCTTCCGCCACCACGCCGACAACCCGCTGCCGTTCGATGTCGTCGTCGTCGACGAAGCTTCGATGATCGATCTGCCGCTGATGGCCAAACTGGTCGAAGCCGTCGCCGATGGCGCGCGCCTCGTGCTGCTCGGCGATCCCGACCAGCTGCCCTCGGTCGAAGCCGGTGACGTGCTCAGCGGCATCCTGCGTGCGGCCGGGGACGGCACCGGGTCACCCATCGGCGACGAGGCTGTATCGAACTTTCTCTTCGGCGAGCCCGCTTGGCGCATGTCTGCGACGCTTGCTGCCGGCGCATCGCCCACGATCGACACCCGATTGCCCGTCAAGGGAGATCGCGCCACGAGCGCCGTCGATATGGATGCGCTACAGGCCGTGCTCAGCGCTTCCTTAGCCGCCGGTCCGGTCACAGATCAAACGCGTGTCTCGACACCACGTAGTGCGGACCATTCGGCGACGTTACATCCAAGCACCACCAACTACTTTCCCGGCCGCCGCATCCACCTGCAACGCGGCTACCGCCAGAGCGCAGCCCTCGATCTCGCCCCGCTCGCGACCGCCGTGCGCGAAGGCGATGCGTCCAACGCGCTGTCGCTGCTGCGCGCGGGGGAGCTCGCCGGCGTGCACTTCCACGAAGGCCAGTCCGATCCGCTCGCCGCGCATCGTGCGCATCTGCTCGCGCACTGGACCGCGCTCGCCGACACCACCGATCCGGCCGAGGCGCTCGTGCTCGCCGGCCGGATGCGCATCCTCACCGCAGTCCGCGAAGGGCCGCAGGGCGCACGCGGGCTCAATGCACGTATCGAAGAGCTGCTCGGCGGCAGCACGCGTCGCGGTGCGGGGCCCGGCTACTTCCACGGCCGCCTGCTGCTGGTCACCGAGAACAGCTATCGCCATCGTCTGTTCAACGGCGATATCGGCATCTGTCTCGCCGACGGCAACGGCGCGGTCATGGCGTGGTTCCCCGGCGACGACCCGCTGCATCCGCGCCCTTTCCATCCCTCCGCATTGCCCGCGCACGACAGCGCATTCGCGATGACCGTGCACAAGGCGCAGGGCTCGGAATTCGACGAGGTCTGGCTGGTGCTGCCCGAACGCTTCAACCGCGTACTGTCGCGCGAACTCGTCTACACCGGCATGACCCGCGCCCGCAGCGCGCTGCACATCGCCGCGCGTGCGGATGTCATCACCGAAGCACTCGCGCGGCACGCCAGCCGCTGGTCAGGGCTGGGCTGGCGGTTGGGTGCGGATGACGCGCCACCGGCTCCTGCACCTGTGCCGATCGAATCGGAAGTTCCGACCCAGGGCGCGTTGTTCTAGTGCACGTCATGTCGGTCTGGCTGACGCAGGCCCGGACGTCCGCGCCCAACTTGCCCTTGGCTACCGCGTCTGCCCCGCGCTTCGACGCGAAACGCCGCAGTGCCGAAGCCATCGCAGCGGATGCGGATGACCTGCGCGAGCTGGAAGCGGCTGAGAAGGCACTGGGCAAACGCACACGCGGTCCTCGCGGCTGAGCGCTCCGATATCCAGCACGCGTCCGTGCGCGTCGACCATCACGTCCCCGCTGCTGCCGCCTCACGCGCTTGCGCACGCCCCAGCCACAGCGCCAGTGCGGCCCACATCAGCGCCAGTGGCAGCACCACGCTGACCAGGCCGCCCATCGCCAGCCCCAGCCGGCCGAGCAGGCCTTCGGTCTGCGCCCCGACCACGTCGCCGGCGCGGTAGATAAAGGTGTCGATGAAGGCTTTCGCCTTGTATTTGTCCTCGCGGCTGGCGACGGTGAACAGCGCTTCGCGTGCGGGTCGGGTGATGCCGCGCTGCACGGCGCGGTTGGTCGCTTCGAGCAGGATCAGCACCACGAACGAGCCGTAGATCGCCAGGCCGATGAAGCCGAGCGCGGTCGCGACCGGCAGGATCGCCAGTGCCACACCGAGACCGAAGCGTCGGATCAGCCGCCCCGTGAGCGTGAGCTGCAGCACCAGCACCGCGATCTGCGTCCACATGTCGATGCTGCCGAGCAGTGCAGCGCGCGCGTCGGTGCCGTCGGCGACAGCCGCCACCATCTGCAGGCGGGTGAAGTAGACCAGCGTCGCCATCACCGTCATCAGCAGCACGTAGCCGGCGATTCCGCTCAGGTACGGCGAACGCGCGACCGCACGCAGGCCCGCCCATGCACTGCCGCCGATGCGCTCGGCATCAGCGACGACAGCGGCTGTTGCATCCGCCGCGCGATCGGGCATCACGCGCACCAGCAGCCACGCGGCGAGCAACGCCAGCAGCAGGAATGCACCGGCCACCAGCAGCAGGCTGGGCGTGCCCAGCGGCTCGGCCAGTTGCGAGGTGAGCCACGGCCCGAAGATCGCGCCCAGCGTGCCGCCGATCGAGATCAGCGCGAAGAAGCGCTTGCCCTGATCACTGGTGAAGCGGTCGGCCAGCAGCGCCCAGAACACCATGGTCACGAACAGGTTGAACACGCTGAACCAGACGAAGAACACCTGCCCGCTGCGTTCCCCCACGGCATCCGGTGCGAACATCAGCAGCGCCCAGAAGCCCACCAGGCTCGCCACGAAGAAGCCGTAGGTTGCGCTGATGAACTGCAGGCGCCGCAGCCAGCTGACCAGCCAGCCGAACACCGGATTCACCGCCAGCGTGACCACTGCCGTGCCGATGAAGAGCCAGCGGATGCTTTCGATGCCGCGCGCCATCCCCAGCGCATCACGCGCCGGACGCAACAGCATCAACGCGGTCAGCACACAGAAGAAGAACAGCCCGGCAATCAACACCGGACCGAGCTCTCCATGGCGGAGATTGAACAGGTCCCGCAATGGCTTGCGGCGGTGCGATACGGCGCTTGAATATCGAATCATGGGAATTCCTGGAGGCACCCGCGTTAGCGCAGGGAACGAACCGGTCGGGGCGCGCAGCTGCGGCAGAGTCCGGCTCGCGGGGATGCGACGAGGCAGGCGTCCCGCACAGCAGCACACGGCATTGCGTGCGTGCTGTACGGAAAGCTACGTGCGTCAGAACGCCAACCGCGCCTGCGGTGTGGCCGTTCGTCAGCTACCCACTGCAATCAACGGACGCTTGCCGGAAAGCGCGTGCCGGTGAGCGCTTCGGTCGCCACCCACAGACGTCCGGCGGCCACGGCGTCACTGGCAGCGGCAGGCACGGTCGCCAGGCCGAGCGGGCCGGCGATCTCGTTCGGGCCGGTCGGACCGTAGTACGCGCCACCCTGTGCGGCGGGATCGGTCGCGGCGAACAGCGTGGGCACCGCGCCCTGGGCCGCAGTCTGCAATGTGTCGCGCATCGCGGCCCACTGGCGTCCCTGTTCGCTGTCGAGTCCGGGGCCGCGCTCGACCAGTTCGGTCACCGACACGCCCGGATGGGCGGCCATGCTTTGGATACCCCAGCCGGCTGCATCGCTGCGCCGCTGCAGCTCGAACGCGAACATCAGGCACGCCAGCTTGGACTGTGCGTACACCGTCATCGGCTCGTAGTGCTGCATGGACTGCAGGTCCTCGAAGTCGATGCTGCCGCGGTGCACGGCGATGCTCGACAGCGTGACCACACGCGGCGCATCGCTCTTGCGCAGGAGTGGCAGCAGTTCAGCGGTCAGGACGAAATGACCCGCGTAATTCGTGGCGAACTGCATCTCGAGTCCATCCGCCGACGTGCCACGCGCGGGCGGCGCCATGATCGCCGCGTTGTTGATCAGGCCGTCCAGGCGCGGCAGCGAGGTCTGGAGGCGCGCGCCCAGTGCCCGCACCGACGTGAGATCGGCCAGGTCCACCGCTTCGAACTGCACCTCGGCTACGGGATGCGCTTCCCGGATCCGGGCGATCGCTTCCTCGCCACGCGCAGGGTTGCGGGCTGCAATCACCACGCGCGCGCCGGCGCCGGCCAGCGCCTTGGCATCCTCGAAGCCCATGCCGCTGGTGCCGCCGGTCACCAGAAAGATGCGTCCGGCCTGCGAGGGGATGTCGGTGGTGTTCCAGTCCGGCTTCGGCTCGGTTTGCGCAACGGCGTTGCCGACCTGGAACACGCCACCCAGCAGCAGGCCCAGAGCCAGCAGCCCGCTGCGCTGGTTGCGTTCGCCGCTCGACTGCGGCGTCGTTCGAATATTCGTCATGGTGCGACCCTCTAGATGTGGTGGTGCGCGGGCCGGCAAGCCGGATTGCCGCGGTCACAGGAGTGTCGACGGCCTGATCGTTGCCGATAAGCCGTATAAAGACGGATGCGGCGTACGGTCAGCCGCACAATCGATCCGACAGGGACACCCACGCGTGCGCCAGCCCAACCTGAGTTACGTCGCCCTGTTCGCGGCGGTGGTCGAGGCCGGCGGCTTCCGTGTCGCGGCGCACCGGCGCGGTCTGTCGGCCTCATCGGTCAGCGACAGCATCCGCCGGCTCGAAGCCGAACTCGGTGTGCGGTTGCTCAACCGCACCACCCGCAGCGTCACCCCGACCGAAGCCGGCGCCCGCCTGCTGGAGCGCCTGCGTCCAGCCTTGGACGAGATCGACGCCGCCTTCAATGATCTCGACGACAGCACCCAGCGACCGGTGGGCACCCTGCGGCTCAGCGTGCCGGTGCCGACTGCACGCTTCGTATTGCCGCGGCTCATTCCCGCCTTTCTGGAGCGGTATCCCGGGGTGAGCGTCGAGGTGGCGATGGACAACGCCCACATCGACATCGTCGCCGCCGGCTACGACGCCGGCGTGCGCTACGAGGAAAGTCTGGCCAAGGACATGATCGCCGTGCCCATCGGCCCGCGGCGGCAGCGTTTCGTTGCGGCGGCCTCGCCCGGCTATCTGCAGACGCACGGCACGCCGGCGCACCCGAGCGATCTGCTCGGCCATCGCCTGATCGGCCATCGCTTCGAAACCGGAAAGCTCGGCGTGTGGGAATTCGAGCGCGCGGGCACCACCATCCGCGTGCCGCCGCAGGGCCCGCTGCTGTCCTCGTCGCACGATCTGGAAGTGGGCGCTGCCCTGGCAGGTGTGGGGATCATCTACACCTTCGAAGAGCACCTCCGGCCAGCGCTCGACCGGGGCGAACTGCTGCCCGTGCTGGAAGACTGGTGGCAGGCGTTCGAAGGCCCGTATCTCTACTACAACGACCGGCGGCACATGCCTTCGCCGCTGCGGGCATTCGTGGATTTCCTGAAAGAAACGGCGGCAACGTAGCGATCAACGACGGCGTCTTGCGTTCGGGATGTCCGATTCGTCCGGCGTGTCATGAGAGAAGTCGATCGGCGGACGACGATGCGCAATGCGCTGCGGTGCGCTCCGCGTCTGTCGCGTCTGTCGCGTCCATCGCTGGAACAGGAGCGGACCGGCGTGACCGGCCCGCTCGATCCCCGCTTACGCGCTCAGCAACTGCGACGCTTCCTTCACGATCTCCGCGCGGATGCCGGCAGTGCCGTCACCGTCCAGACCGCGCAGCAGTTGCGCTTCGATGAACTCGTTGGCGTTGTCGCGGAACGTCGCCAGGTACTGGTCCTGATGATCCGACTTGCTCAACAGCTCGACCATCTTGTCCTTGAACACGCCGACGCTGTTGTCGTCGATCACGCCGCTCACCGAATCCGACGCGCTGTCGAAGGCCTTGGTCACGCCGCTGTTCTCGCCGAAGACCTTGGTGAGGCCCGACTTGAGGTTGTCGGTCATCAGGCCACCCGGTGACGGCACCATGCCGACGAAGAAGTTGAGCATCTTCATCATGTCGGCCTGGCGCGCAGCGTCGTCCTCTGCCTTGTCGGCGAAGCCGTTGAGCACGGCCTGCTCAGTCGACGCCACCGCGTGCGTCAACTGGTGCTCGTAGAGATACATGCGGTCGGTGTTGCCCGCCTCGCGCGCATCCAGGTAGTCCTTGGCCCAGCCATCGGACAGTGTGGTCAGCGAGTTCAGCACGTCCGGCGCGGCCTCGTTGGTCGGTGACAGGCCGGTCAGGCGCGTGAGGTTGGCCATCGTCTGCACGTTGCGATCCACGTTGCTGGTGTTGCTGCCGTCGTGGATGCCGGATTCGCCCAGTCCATTGAACTCGAAGATCTCGGCGGCCTTGTTCATCACCAGCTCGTTCACGGCCTCCTGTCGGCCGGTCTTGGGAATGTTCTGGTCGTCGAAGAAGCCGTTCTCGCCCCAGGGATTGTTCTTCGATTCGTCGAGGATCAGCTCGGCCATGTCGGCCGCATGGCTGCGCGTGTCGCCGGCGTACACGCTGGCCGGGTCGTTCGCCACCGCGCGGATCAGGATCTCCATCGGGTCCTTGTTGTAGCTGTCGGGCAGCTGGCTGTCTTCGCGATTGAGCCACGCGTTCTCGGTGGTGACCTTGCTGAAGCCCGAGCTGACGTCCTGGATCGCCTGCGCACGCTTCTCGCTGTCCACACCGTGCAGGATGTTGTTCACCACTTCGTGGTTGTCGCTGGCGTGGTCGGCGGCGTTGAGCAGCAGGCCGAGGTAGTCGCCGCGGTCGTTGCTGTCGGTCTTCGTCGAACCGACCGTGCCCTCCTGCAGCTGGTCGATGGTGAAGCGCTCGATGAACCCGGCGAACTCGCTGCTGCGCGCGTCACCTTCGCCCAGCCCGTTGAGGAAGCGCTCCATCACCTCGCCGGTGGTGTTGTTGTTCTCGATCTTGCTGATGCCCAGGCTCGTCTGTCGCGGATTCGCCTTGTCCGTCACCTCGCCGCTGACGCCATCCATCTCCATGAAGCGCCAGGTGTTCTCGGTGTTCGCCTCACCGGCCGTGTACGCCGTGCCGAAGGCTTCGAGCACCTGCTGGCGTTGTTCACCGGTGATGCGGCCATCGTCGACCAGCTTGTCCAGCCGGCCGCCCTGCAGCCAGGAATCGGATTTCGTCGCGCCGGTGTCGTTCTCGAGGATCGCGCCGATGAAACGGCCGCGGTCTTCGGTGCTGAGCTCAGGCAGGAAGTCATTGGCCAGCGCGGTCAGGCGCTTGTCGTAGTCGTCCTTGCCCTTGCGATCGCCGACCGAGTGCAGCTCCTTGGCCATGTCCAGCAGCGCGTTCTTGTCGGGCGAGCTGTAATCGGATGGGAGGGCGGCATCGCGAACAGCGCCCCCTGCGATGCTGCCGGCAGCGCCTCCGGCGATCTCGCGCAGCAGGTTGGCGATGCTCTGGACATCGGTGGCAACGGTCGACATGCGACAACTCCTGGGTAGCGAAGGGATCCTGTTCCGTAAGCCCGAGTCTGTTGATGCGGTACAGATCCCGATACCGGGTTCGCCCTAGGTCACCGACCCCGCGTTCAGGTGGGGGCAAGGAACGTGGCTGGGCGGTGACGTTCGATCCGATCACGCGCAACACCGCGCAGGCATCGCACAAGGTGTGACCGCTTTCACGCATCGGCCCTTCGCGCTATCGTCGGCCGCAGGGGAAGGGGGATTCGCATGGGACGCGGACGTCGTGGCTTTTTCGACGACTTGATCAAACTGCCGTGGCCGGTCGCACTGATCGTCGGCGTCATCGGCTATGCCGGCATCCGGCACGGCGTGCCCGCATTCTTCGCGCGGCAGGATGGTCCGTATGCGAACGCACTTGCGAACGCGAGTGCATCGCTCGCACCGCTCGCCTGGATATTCCTCGCCGCCTGCACGCTATGTGCGCTGGTCGCCTTCGTCAACGCGCGCAAGCGCCGCCGTCTGCTCGATACGCGCACCGGCCTCGACAGCCTCGCCGCCATCGGCTGGCGCGATTTCGAACGCCTCGTCGGCGAAGCCTTCCGTCGTCAAGGCTACAGCGTCGAAGAAACAGGATTAGGCGGCGCCGACGGCGGCATCGATCTGATCCTGCGCAAGCGCGGCCAGCGCACGCTGGTGCAGTGCAAGCAATGGCGCCGCGAGAAGGTGCCGGTGAATGTCGTACGCGAGATGTACGGCCTACTCGCCCACCACGGCGCACACGCCGTGCGTATCGCGACCGTCGGCGGATTTACCCAAGACGCCGCGCGCTTCGCGGTCGGCAAGCCGATCGAACTGATCGATGGCGCGACCCTGCTGGCGATGATCCGCGAGGGGCAGAACGCAGACCGCATACCGGTGCCGACACCGATGCCCGCGCCCCGCATCGAACCCGCCTTTACCAGCGCAACGCTAACGGTCACGACAGCCCCCGACTGCCCACGCTGCGGCAGCGCGATGGTCGAACGCACCAATCATCGCGCCAACAACACCTTCTGGGGCTGCACCACATTTCCCGCATGCCGCGGCACGCGATGAGCGCCCGTCGCGGTCGTCGTCTTCCTTCGCCACCGACCAGGCAGAACCCGCCATGCGCTATCTGATCGTGTTGCTGCTCATCGCCGCCGCGTGGGGCGGCTATCGCCATTTCCATGCACCGGAACCTGTGGCAGTGATGCCGATCGCTGCTACCGCCACGCCATCACGCGCCGCGCCCACGCGGGTGCTGCCGACGCCGGCCCAGAGCTTCAGCTGCGATGGCCGCCAGCACTGCTCGCAGATGCGTTCATGCGAGGAGGCGACGTTTTTCATCCGCAACTGTCCGGATACCAAGATGGACGGGGATCACGATGGGGTGCCGTGCGAGACGCAGTGGTGTAGGTAGTGGTGAAGCTAGTGTCGTTAGTTCGATTAGCAAATATAGAAAATAAACCGCCCACCCCTCGCATAACTGAAACCATGATATGCTGGCCGGAACGGCCAGCAAATTAACCTAATAGGTTAATCCGAAAATTTAATGTTTCTGCGGCTCTGAAAGCAACCTTTTTGCAGGGCAAATCAAATGGCT
Source organism: Luteimonas fraxinea (assembly GCF_021233355.1). Taxonomy (NCBI): domain Bacteria; kingdom Pseudomonadati; phylum Pseudomonadota; class Gammaproteobacteria; order Lysobacterales; family Lysobacteraceae; genus Luteimonas; species Luteimonas fraxinea. The sequence continues at coordinate 1,807,445 of NZ_CP089507.1, forward strand.
AACGGAAAAATACTCAGGCAGCTTCTTAAAGCTGGAACTCTTGGTGACCATGCAGCGTTTCGACGCGCTTCCGAGGCCATTATTGATGAGGAGCGTCAGAAACAGCATCACTTGCTAGCAAATGATTTAGAACAGATCCTTTATGGCGGGGACATGCGTGTTGAAGCAGCCCGAAACCCTCAGCTATCTGCCGATGTACCTGCTGACAAAGAACGTGGCGTTCCTTTGCTTGACGTCAGACCCCCCAAACGATCTTTGGAGGAAATTATTCTTCCCCCGAGCAGTGCTGCGATGATCGAGGAGATTCTTGAGGAGCACCGCCGTGCAGAAGTACTACGGAGCTACGGGATGAAGCCCTCCGGAAAAGTGATTTTCTTTGGCCCTCCAGGCTGTGGCAAAACACTGGCCGCTGAGATTATCGCTTTTGAGCTAGATCGCCCCTTAGCTATTGTACGGATCGACGCTCTAGTTTCTTCTTTTCTTGGCGAGACTGCTGCAAATCTGCGTAAAGTTTTTGAGTTCATCGCAAAACATCAGTTGGTCGTTCTGTTTGATGAATTCGATGCAATTGGAAAAGAGCGTGGAGATAGTACAGAGCACGGAGAACTTCGCCGCGTAGTGAACGCCGTACTGCAAATGATGGATTCCTATGACGGCCAAAGTATTATATTGGCAGCGACAAATCACGAGAATCTTCTAGATTCAGCAATATGGCGAAGATTTGATGACGCCATCGAGTTCCCGCTTCCTGATCAGAAGCAGCTATCAGCGCTCTTGCAACTTAAGTTAAGAGGAATTCGCCGACAATTTGAGTTGGATGACGCCGATCTGCTGAAAGATTTTCAAGGAAAAAGCGGCGCCGATGTCGAAAGAGTTGCTCGACGTGCTGTGAAGCGCATGATTCTGAGAAACCAGGAGTTTCTCACTATCAAAGAGCTGCGTAGCGCACTGGTGAGAGAAGGACTTCGGAAGCACTAATTTTTAGTCATCAGGGAGCGATGAATGGCAACTTATAAGCATTTAAGCATCGAGCGAGAAAGCCTAAAAAATCAGCGCCGAACTAAGCAACCGCCTAAGTTCGCGAAGCGCGACGACCTTCTTGGGCACGGTCAGAAACTAAATGGATACTTCGCCACAGCTGCTGCTCTCGCTCGCGAGCAACACGTTTCTGCGGAAAATTCTTCGTTTGTGCTCAAGTTGCGCTACGACGGGGCGATGTCCTTCGATAACCTTGAGAAGCATGGCCTAGAGTTCATCAGTCAAGAAGGCAAGCAGGTATGTGTAGTTTTTGCCAACGAAATGGGCCTTGCTAAATTTCAGAACCACCTGAGCAAACTAGGAATCATTGGTCAAACCCTGACCTACGCTCAGATTTTAGAGGCCATCGAAGGCATTGACGCGTGGTCGGCCAATGATCGAAAGAGCTGGGCGCTGCGCCATTTAGGCTTTCCTCAAGCCGATATTTTTGGCCTTGATGTTGAGCTTTGGCCCCACCATGTGGCTAACCACCCTGTTCGGCTAACTCTTTGCAGCATGTTTGAGAAATGGCTCGGTGATAAGAATATTTCGATTATCCACAAGTTAAACTTCGACAGCTTGGTTATGTATCGCGTCAGAGTTAGCGAGCCTCAAGCTGGATTGCTACTTAACCATGCTGATGTACGCTTTGTAGATCTGATCCCACAGACTGGCATTTCATACCCTCAGCTCAATCGGGATATAGCACAAATTCCGATTAATATTGCTAACCCAGCCCCCAACGCTGCTCGCGTTTGCATCCTTGATAGTGGCATAAACACTAATCACCCGTTGCTCAAATCAGCAATTGCAGAAAGCCAGTCTTTCGTTTCCGATCAGGATTCGTTCGACGAGGTCGGCCACGGCACTGCAGTCGCCGGCATCGCGTTGTATGGCGACGTAGAGGCGTGCGATAGAAGTAATTTCTGGAAGCCACAAATTTGGCTTTACAACGGCAAGGTGATGCGGAAATGCCCCATTACCAGCGGTGCTGTTTACGACGAGGCCACGATAGAATCGACCCTCACAGATGCCGTAGAACATTTTGTCCGGCTAGGCTGTAGGATATTTAACTTGTCCTTGGGAAACAGTAGCGCACCTTATGACGGCGTACACGTACGAGGGCTAGCCTATATTCTCGACGTTCTTGCGCGCAGGCACAATATTCTATTCATCGTCTCAACCGGAAATTTTTGCGGGATCAGAAGAGCCTCCTGTTCCGGTAGATAGTTGGCGTGAAGAGTATCCAGATTATCTTTTGAACGAGCAAAGCGTCATTATTGACCCGGCACCCGCTCTGAATGTCCTCACGGTGGGCAGTGTCGCTCGTCATGACGCCACCTATGATAGCCAGCGCTATCCGGAAATTCATCAACTTTCACCAGCGTCCGAAAACCAGCCGTCGCCCTTCACGCGACACGGGCCGTCGGTAAAGGGCGCACTGAAGCCGGATTTAGTTGCTCACGGCGGAAACCTAGCCTGCCCGATTGAATTTAATAGCCAACAGTGGAGGACAGACATGCGCGGGCTGGGGGTTCTAACGATGAACTATCAGTTCCAAGGCAACACATTATATAAGGAGATCAGTGGCACTAGCTTTTCTGCCCCTTATATAACTCACCTGGCCGGTAGGCTACTCAATGAGTATCCGAAAGCGTCGGCAGACCTCCTTCGAGCAATGTTGGTAAATCATGCCTCGCTCCCCCCCGAGGTCGAAAGCACTTTTCCGGAAGAGATGCGTGAGGGATATAAATCCCAAAGCTCAACTTATAATCGAGAAATATCCCGTGACGTCGGCGGGTACGGAAGAGTCAACGAAGGCGATTTATTTCGATCCTCCGACCAATGTGTTGTTTTGATGTGCGAGGAGACTATTGAGAAGGACTCTTGCCAGTTCTATGAACTGCCCCTTCCTTCATCATACCTTCGCAAGGCGAGGGGCCTTAGAGAATTGAGCGTTACTTTGGCTTACTCTCCTGCCGTTCGAACTACAAGATTGGACTATGTAGCGACGCAAATAAGCTACCGCCTTGTCAGAGGAAAATCTCTGGACGAGGTGCAGGCTTTTTTTAACAAGGATAGGCAAAAAGATGCGGAGGCCCGTAATGATGATGCAACGCCCAATCGTGATATTTCGGCTCAATTAAGAGGACGGGGTACTGTCCAATCATCTAAGTGGACCTTTAAGCAGCGCAATCCCTTGGAAAAGTGGTTTGTTGTAGTGATCCGTCAGGATCGCGAATGGAATCATCAAGACGTGCTTGAAAGCGAGCCATATGCACTAGTGGTAACGGTAGCGGACCGAGACAATGAGCATGCTCAGCTGTACGCTGAAATCCGAACCAAGCTTGAGCTGCAGCTTCAAGCGCGAGATGAGGCTAAGCAGAGGGCAGTCCTGAGCTCAAACTGAATTTCGCGAAAGCTTGCTAGTGTTAGATGCGCGCATTCCCCACATGCCGCCATTGCCGAAACAGCATCGGGATCGAAAGCCTTACAGAGGAACAGGGGTCAGAGTGCGGTTTTCGCATCTAGGGTGCTCGATTCCTCAGCCTTCGGTGGCGAGGAGGACGCCGCCTACGAAGTAACAAGGCGCGGGAAATTCCTACAGCGCTGCGCCCTCTTCGCACCTGTGTTCGACTTGACCACGTCGCACCACGCGTAGCAGACTCGTTCCCAAGGAGCGTAGAAACTCCCCTAACAGCGGTCCCCACCTCCGTCAATCTGGTGGGTTTTTTGTGCCCGTGTACTTGCGGGCATGGACCGACGCGATGCCTGCGTCGGGAGGGCGGCTAATACAACACCCTTCGGGGAAATACGCCCGCCGACTGTTAGCGGTTTCTAACCTCCCGACTTCCCGTCCACATCCGTGGACGGGCACTTCAGGGAATGAGGAGACGACGATGTCGAAGTCCGATACGAAAGCGCGTGGCGAGCTGGGTTACTTCCTGTCCGAAGACGGCGAGTTCCGGTTGCGCAAACTGCATCAGCACATTGAGTTCCTGTCACGCCTGGCGGAGCCACGCGTGGACGAGGAAGAGGACGGCCCGGAGATCGACCACCCCGCGTTGGCCGGGTGTCTGGAATTGCTGGCCGAGCAGGTGCAGCAGGTACTGGACACGGTGTCCGGGCCGGCGCGGTTGGAGCTCAAAGGCAAGCCGGTGGCTGTAGAACATGACACCGAGGATGCAGACGATGCCGACGCGGAGACGGAATCCGAGGACGACGCGTCCGCTGGCACCGACGCGAAGGTCGACAAGGCCCCGGCCTTCGGCATGACGCTGGATCAGTTAGACGAGGCCGACCGCCTGCTCGATCTGCTGCGTGCCCAGGGGGATCTGTTGATGGCCGGGGGCGGCGGTGACTTTGCGGACGGCACGATCATCGTCATCGGTGCGGCGATCTTCGATAACGCGGACGAGATGAAGGACATGATCCGGCAGATCAGCCGCCAGACGCTCGATGCGAAGCCAGGTACTGGCAAGCAGGTGCGGGAGATGCCGGCCGTGTATGGCGGCGTTGGCGGCACGCCTGCAGGCTTGCTCGAACAGCAGCGTGCAGGGCGGCGCTTGGCGCCTGATGCGCCTGCTTACGGAAGCGGCGTGACGCACGTGCATTGATCGGAGCCGCCGAGGCAGCGCGGCGCAGGCCGCGCTGCCTCGGCGGAAGATGCGAATACTCAGCAGGGTCAACGCGCGACGTCACTTCTGCTTTGAAATGAAGGGATCAGGTTCACTTATGGCATCATTTCGAACACTCGCGCCGGACACGGATGTCTAACGCCCACTCTTCTTCCACTGGTAGGACATTTTTAGCCGCTGCTGTCAGCCAACGCCCAGTGCAGAAGTTGATTGCCTTCATGGAATTGCGTCACCCGTTCAACCGAGCCGCAGCAAAGACTTCAATCTCGAACCCAAAGGGTTGCCAATGTTTCAGCGTGTGTGCGGATACGTCAGCGTGGCGTTCTTCGGCTTTCTGTCGCTGCGGATCATCTACTACTTCGGCCAGAAGCTGATATCAGGCGCGGGCTTCGCCGATGGCGATCTCACGGTGCTGGTATTCGGGCTGCTTTGCGTCTTCGTCACCATCGCCCAGATCATCTCGCTCCGTCCGGGAAGAAAGCCGATCTAGGGTCATCCGGACGATAACGGTGCCGGGATCAATCGCGTCTGTGGCGTCGGGTGCCACGGATCGTCAATGCCGCCCGCGCGCGAATCACCGCGGCCGGCGCGCCTGGAATTCGGCCTCTGCCTGCGCGAGCTCCTTGAGCTTGAGTTCGCGCTGGTGGTCCGCCTTGCGCAGCGACTCGCGCGCTTCCTTGATCACTTCCTGCGCCAGGTTGTGGCTGGTGTGGTGCTGCTTCATGTCGATCGCGGACGCCAGGCGCTGATGGGCCAGCCGGATGTTCCGGTCGACGCGGAACAGGGGCGAGTTGGAGTTCTCGGTCAGCGGCGGGTCGTAGGTCTTCTTCATGAGGTGTCTGCGTGATCAGGACGGCACGATAGCCGGCTTGCACCGGCGCTGCACGCGCATTGCCTGGATGCGGTGATCGACGACTGACGTTTACAGGCTCACGTCCAGCTGCATCGCAGGCTGCGTGCACAGCGCCGGGCCGTGGACTCGACCGCTTCGCACGGCAGGATCGCAGACAGCAGAAAGCCGGCAGCCGATTGCTCGACTGCCGGCTCTGGATTCGACCTCAGTACGCCGCGTGCAGCATGCGGCGACGGAAGCCGATGGCGCCGGCGAACCAGCTGATGGCGGCGCCGAGGATCAGCAGCACGACCGCCGTCCAGGCAGCCTTGGACACGCCGCGGGCGGCGGCGTCGCTGGCCTCGCGGGCCTTCTGCTCGGCTTCGGCCTTCAGTGCGTCGATGCGCGCGACCATCGCCTGCGCCTGCTGCTGGTAGCGGTCGACGATTTGCTCGGCTTCGGCACGGGGCTTGCCGGTGCGGGCGACGACAATGTTGACCAGCGCGTCGCGGTCGGCGGCTTCCAGTGTGGCGCTGCCTTCGCGGCGGGCGCGGTCGAACCAGTCGGCCAGTGCGTCACCGGACTGCGTGGGGTCTTCGAGGGCCTGGCGGGCGCTCTGCTCGCCGTCAGTGCCGACGGCTTCGGCCTTCTGCTCGATCGCGTCGGGTGACAGTTCCGCCTTGCCGGACTGCGCGAGCAGCGTCTCGAACTCACCGCGCAGGTTGTCCCAGTCCAGGTCCACGCCGCGGTCGCGCAGTTCGTCGCCGACCTGCGACGCGATGCCGGGCGATGCCGCGGCGACGCCCTGACCCGCCAGCGACAGGCCCTTGCCGACCACGCCGAACGCGGTGCCGACGAGGCCGCTGGCCGCCGAGGCCAGCAGGAACGTGGTGACCAGCGTGGTCACCGACCAGCTCAGCACACCATGCAGGCCGCCCTGCGCCGGGGCCGAACGGCCCGCAACCAGCGCGCCCAGGCAGATCGCGATGATGGTGGACATCACCAGCCAGATGCCGGCACCAGTGCCGAAGCCGCTCAACGGATTGGCATCGCCGGTGGGATCGACGGCGCTTGCACCGACGGCGGTGCCGAGGATGCTCAGAAACAGATAGGCGACCAGCGACAGCACGCAGCCGGAGAACACGGCCGCCCAGGAGATGGCGGGCGCGGGCCGTAGGCGGGTGGCGTCGACGCGGGCATCGCGGGAGCCGGGCGGGCGCGCTTCGCCGGGCTGCACCCGGGGCGCGAGCGGGTCGTTGGGATTCATCGTGGAAGTCATGTCGGTCTCACCATCTCGTCTGTGGGAGCGGGCACTGCAGGACGCACTGCCCGGCTGGCGCGCAGTGTCCGGATGCACGGGGCAGGTGTCTGCGTGCATATGCACCAGCGGCGTTAGTGCATGCGGACGGTGGGCGGGCGGACGACGCGGATGTGTGCGTGGCGTGGGCGGCCTGGCCGGACGCGGGCGCCACAATGCGCGTCCATCCGACCGACCGCGCCCTGGCGCAGCCACGAGACGCTTCCGATGACCGATGACGCCAGCCTGGCCACGCAGACCAACCGCAAGCAGTTGCAGCAGATCATCACCGGCCTGAGCGAAGGCGTGATTCTGGTGGAGCCCGATCACCGTATCGTGTGGGCGAACGAGTCGGCGCTGCAGCTGCACGGCGTGGAGACGGTCGAGGACCTCGGCGCCGATGTCGACGCCTACCGCGAGCGCTTCGCGCTGCGCTATCGCAACAATCACCCGCTGCAGGCGGGCAACTATCCGATAGACCGGGTGATCGCGGGCGAGACCTTCAGCGACGTCATCGTGGAGGTCATTCCGGCTGCCGATCCCGACCGCTGCTAGGTGCACCGCGTGCGCAGCCTGGTGCTGACCGATGCGCGCGGCGAGCCCGACTGCCTGGTGCTGATCATCGCCGACATCACCGAGTGGGCCAGCGCCGAGCAGCGCTTCGAGAAGACCTTCAACGCCAACCCCGCACCGGCGGTGATCTGCCGACTCGACGACCTGCGCTACATCAAGGTCAACCAGGGCTTCATGGAGATGACCGGTTACGCGCGCGACGACGTGATCGGACGCTCGGTGTACGAGCTGGATGTGTTCGAAGGCGCGGAGGCGCGCAAGACCGCGATCGAGAAACTCGGCGAGGGGGTGACGATTCCGCAGATGTAGGCCGAACTCAGCCTGCCGGCGGGCGGCACCAAACTGGTGATCGTGGCCGGCCAGCCTATCGAGGTGGGCGAGGAGGACTGCATGCTGTTCTCCTTCATGGACCTGGAGCCGCGACGCAAGGCCGAGGACGCGCTGCGCCAGAGCGAGGAACGCTTCGCCAAGGCGTTCCAGATGACGCCGGTGCCGACGCTGGTCTGCAGCGCGGATGCGTTGCGGGTGATGGAGGTCAACGAAGCCTTCGTGACCACGACCGGTCTGGCTTCGGAAGAGCTGCTGGGCAAGTCGCTGGACGAGACCGGCCTGTTCGAGGATCGCGCCGCGCATACCCGCATCCAGGACGCGCTGCGTGACAGCGGCGTATTGCGCAGCACTGAACTCCGCATCCATCGCAAGCAGGGCGAACTGCTCGACTGTCTGCTGTCGGCAGAGTCGTTGACGCTCCACGGCCAGCCCTGCCATCTGATGGCGCTGCTCGACATCACCGACCGCAAACGCTCGGAAATGGAACTGGTGGGCGCGATCGAAACGGTGATGCAGGACGCGTCGTGGTTCAGCCAGACGCTGATCGAAAAGCTGGCCAACGTGCGCCGCGGCAACGCGCCGGGCGCCGAAGCCGTCGCCCTGGCCGACCTCACCGCGCGCGAACGCGATGCACTCGGGTTGATGTGCGAAGGCCTGTCGGACAAGGAAATCGCCACGCGCCTCGGGCTGGCCACCAATACGGTGCGCAACCACGTTGCGTCGCTGTACTCGAAGATCGATGTGCACAGTCGCGCTGAGGCGATCGTGTGGGCGCGCGAGCGTGGCTACTTCGGCAGCGGCTCGTCTTCGCAGAAGAGCGGCTGAACGACGCACGGACTTGCTGCGGATGCACCAGTGCCGCTGGTGCATTTGCAACTGTCGGCGCTGCGCCGCGCGACGCACTCTATGTCCACCGGGGCGTGCTGCCATGCAGCCATGCAGGACGCCCGTCGGGTCTTTCATCCCCACCAGGAGACACGCATGGACAAGAACCGTATCGAAGGCACCACCAAGCAGGTCAAGGGCTCGGTGAAGGAAGCCATCGGCAAGCTAACCGGCGAACGCGAGACCGAAGCCGAGGGCGCGGCGGAGAAGACCGTTGGCAAGGCGCAGCGCAAGGTTGGCGAAGTGGCCGACAAGGTGCTCGACAAGACCGGCGGCTGACCAACGGCTGGCAGCTTGCGTTACTTGGTCGCCGCTTTGTCCGGTGGCAGGCGGGACCACGCCACGGCGGGTCCCGCCTTTTTTTCCGGCTGCCTGTGCGGCAGCCCAGATCGGATTCCGCTCGCGCGGAACGTGCGTCAGGCGTTCCCGGGCGTGCCCCAGCTACACCAGAAGCCGCCGGTCACGCGGACCGGCCAAAGGCGCATCTGCGCTGCACGTCGTGATGTTGACGCGCGACTCACCGCCTCATGCCCCGCTCCCAGCGTTCCTGCACCCGGTTGGCGAATCGCGCGGTGGTCAGGGTGCGGGTGATCTTCGGGCTCTCCAGCACGATGCCCGGAAACACGGCGCGCAGCAGCGATGTGCTGGCGGCGGCAGCGGCGAGTTCGAACACGCTGGCGTAGAGCCCGGTGTCTTCGAAATCGAGTTCGGCGCCCTGCTGCAACACGCGACGGATCTGCGCGTCGTCCATGCCGATACGGCCACCGAGCGCTCGCACGGCGCGTTCGGTGGCGACGGCGTTTTCGAGGTTCGCGCCCGGCAGCAGCAGGTCGCCATCGAGCGCGAGTTCGATGCCCGAGGCTCTGGTCACCGCGTTCTGGAAGGCGGCGTTGCGGCTGGCGTACCAGCCGGCGTTGAAGTCGGCGAAGCGGTACAGCGGCGTGTCGTAACGGGCGGAATAGCCCAGCAGATGCGTCGTGCCGAAGCACAGGCCGCCGCGCCGGGTAAACACTTCCTGGCGGACGCCACGCTCGATCGGATACGGATAGTCAGGGGAGGCGTGAACCTGGAACCGTGAGTCCATGCGCGCCGGCGCCGCCGCGCCGGGCACGGTGTTGCGTGCAGATGCGTGCGTCCCGGTGGTCTCCGGGTTGGCGGGCACACCGGACGGGCACGGCTGCGATACACACGTCGTGCGCTTCGCGGCATCTGCGTAAGCAGGGTGCGCTGCCAGTCGGAGACGTGATCGAGGCGTCGGTCCGATGGTGCGGAAGCGACTAACCTGTGGGTCATTCGACAAGGTGTGCGGTCATGGGAGACATTGAATCCCCGGTTCCACTCGACGAGGCGATGCGGCTCAGCGCACTCGCGGGCTACAACGTGCTCGATACGCCAACCGAGCCGGAGTTCGAACGGTTGGTGCAGCTGGCATCGCGCCTGTTCGGCGTTCCGATTGTGCTGATCTCGCTGGTCGCGCTTGATCGGCAGGTGTTCAAGGCGCGCGTGGGCCTGGATGTCTGCGAGACGCACCGTGACGTTTCGTTCTGTGCGCACGCGATTCTCAGAGATGACGTGATGGTGGTGCCCGATGCGCTTGACGATCCGCGATTCGCCGCGAATCCGCTGGTGCTGGGATCGCCGTTCATCCGGTTCTACGCCGGTAAGCCGCTGATCACGCCGGAGGGGCTGCGCATCGGGACGGTGTGTCTGATCGACACCCAGCCGCGCGCCGGATTCGGCGAGGACGAACAACGCAATCTGACCGATATCGCCGCGCTGGTGATGGACCGCATGGAGTTGTCGCGGCTGGACTACGTGCGCGCGGTCAGCCAGGCGCGCTTCGAGAACATTGCTGCCACCTCGCCCGATGCGATCATCTGTTCGACCGGTAGCGGCGGCATCACATTTTGGAACGCCGCGGCGGAACGGCTGTTCGGTTACACCGCCGAGGAGATGACAGGCCAGTCCAGCAGCCGCGTGATTCCGGGTAGCTGGCGCGCTGCCTACTTCGATGAACTTGAACGCCTGAATCAGGGCGGCGAATTGCGTTTCGTCGGCAGGACCATCGTGCGATCGGGCCTGCATCGGGATGGCAGCGAGTTTCCGGCCGAGCTGTCACTGTCGTCGTGGCGGGAAGGCAGGACCACGAGCATCGGCGCCATCGTGCGCGACATCACGGCGCGACGTCGCAACGAGGATCGGCTCTACCGGTTGGCCTCGCTTGACACGCTGACCGAGTTGCCCAACCGCGCAGCCTGGCGTGCCTGCATCAGCGCGCAGCTCGATGCGCAGACGCCGGTGACGGTGCTGTTGCTCGATCTCGACGGATTCAAGGAGGTCAACGACACGCTGGGCCATCCCACCGGGGACATCGTCCTGAAGGAAGTCGCCGCGAGGCTGCTTGCCGAATGCAGTGACGCGTTGATGGTGGCGCGCCTGGGAGGCGACGAGTTCGTGGTCCTGCTTGCGGGCACCGAGATGCGCACGGCAAAAGCGATTGCCGGCGGCCTGGTGCAGGCGCTGGCACAACCCTACGACCTGCCGGGACATATCTTCGATATCGGCGTGAGTATCGGGATTGCGACCTATCCCGATCACGGCCAGCGCGCCGATGAGTTGCTCGGCGCCGCCGACCTGGCGCTGTACCGCGCCAAGGCGACGGGCAAAGGGCGCTACATGGCGTTCGAGCCGGCGTTCCGCGAAGTGGCAGTGGCGCGCCGCGGCTTTGAACGCGAGTTGCGACAGGCATTCGAGAATGACGAGTTCGAGATGTTCTACCAGACCCAGGTCGACACCCGGGACGGGCGGGTCTGTGGCGCGGAAGCGTTGCTGCGCTGGCGGCATCCGCAACGCGGCCTGCTGACGCCGGTCTCGTTCCTTGAGGTGTTGAGCCAGAAGCCGATCGCGACGGCGGTCGGGGAGTGGACGCTGCGCACGGCGTGCCTGCACGCCAAGGCGTGGCGGACGCGTATTCCGGATTTCCGCATCGGCGTCAACCTGTTCGAATCGCAGCTCCGGTTCGGGCAGTTGCCGGGCGTGGTCGAGCGGGTGCTGCAGGACACCGGCCTGCCGGCCGAGGCACTGGAGCTGGAGCTGCTCGAGAACACGATGATGCGCAACGACAGCGCCACCCTGAAAATGCTGCAGACCCTGCGCGAAATGGGGGTGGGCCTGGCATTCGATGACTACGGGACCGGCTTCGCCTCGTTGAGCATGCTCAAGCGGTTCCCGGTGAGCCGGCTCAAGATCGACCGCGCCTTCATCCGCGATGTCATCAGCGATCCAGAGGATGCGGCGATCGTCAAAGCGGTGATCTATCTCGGCCACAGTTTCGGCATGGAAGTCATCGCGGAAGGTGTGGAAACCAGGGCGCAGCTGGATTTCCTGCGGGCCAACCAGTGCCACCACGCCCAAGGCTATTTTTTCGGGCGCCCGATGCCCGAGGCAGCGTTCTCGTCAGAACTGGAGCGCAACGCCGCTGCGCTCTGAACACAACACCCAACCCGGCATCGCCGCGGCGTCGCTCGCGATCCAACGATCGGCGTCAGCTTCACTCAACGCAGCGTCTTGAAGCTGCCTGGGCCCCGCTCGCTTGTTTCTTGCGACCCAGCGGAGGCGCGCGCCAATCACCGCGCCATGCACCGCTCCCACCGTTCCTGCACGCGATTGGCGAGCCATGCAGTCGTCAGGGTGCGGGCAATCTTCGGGCTGTCCGGCGGGACGCAAGGCGCGCGCAGGCGCACGTTTCCACAAGGCTCAGTGCGTGCTCTTTAAGATTGCGGTTGGCCAAAGACACCCGTCTGCATGACCGCAACGCAGACACCACCCTGTGGGTTGGCTTTGGATTCCACGCGTCATTGGAGAACATAGTGAAAGCATTTCAACTCGGCGCGCGCACCGGTATCGAATCACTGACCGCAACGACGCGGCCAGACCCGGTTGCAGCGCCCGGACAGGCGATCGTCGCGCCGCGGCTTGTCAGCCTGATCAGCCGCGACGTGCAGATCCTTCGCGGCACCTACGGCGGCCCGCAGCCGGCCGAGCGCATTCCGATGTCCGAAGGCGTTGGCGAGGTGATTTCGGTGGGCGAAGGCGTCACTCAGGTCAAGCCTGGAGACCGCGTGGTGTGCGGTCATTTCGCCACGTGGTTGGATGGCAAGTTCAGCCCCACCGTGTTCGGCCATGACATCGGCATTACCCACGATGGCTGGCTGGCCGAGCAGGTGGCGCTGCCTGCCGCCTCGCTGATCCGCGTGCCCGATGCGCTGTCCGACGCGCAGGTGGCCGGACTGGCGTCGGCGGGCCTGACCGCGTGGAACGCGCTGGTGGAGACCTCGCACATCAAGGCCAGCGATCTGGTGCTGTGTCTGGGAACCGGCGGCGTGTCACTGGCCGCACTCAAACTCGCCAAGACCCATGGCGCCCGCGTGGCCATCACTTCGTCGAGCGACGAAAAACTGGAGATCGCCCGTCAGCTGGGGGCGGACATCACCATCAACTACCGCTCGCATCCGCAATGGGCGGCCGAGTTGATGCGACACACCGGCGGTGCCGGTGCCGACATCGTCCTCGAGACCGGCGGTGTGGACACCATGGGTCAGTCGATAGCGGCCGCTGCGGTCAATGCCCGGATCATCGTGATCGGCGTCAGCCCCGGCCAGGGCCCTGCCATTCCGGACTATCTGGCCTTCATCGCGAAGAACCTGACCATCCAGGGCATCGCCAACGGCAGTCGCGCCATGTTCGTCGACCTGATCGCCGCCATCGAGGCCAACGACATCCAGACCGTCGTCAGCAAGACGTACCGCTTTCACGAGGCGCCCGAGGCGTATCGCTATTTCGCTGCGGCGGGACATCTGGGCAAGGTGATGATCGCGCTGTAGCCGCGACGGCGTGCAATGCGGCGGGGATTGCGGACCATCCGGCGCCCCGCTTGGCGCGGCGCAGCGCCGCGTCCCACGCAGTGGCTGTCTCCCAGCGCGGCGAGCTGGCCCGGAATCTGCGATCCCACACCGCCTGCACAGGCGCTGTTGCTGTAAATGAGAGTAATTCGCATGTAAGATCCGCCGCATGCAAAATCGCTCGATCCGTGCCTGGGCATGGGTGCACAAGTGGACGAGCCTCGTCTGCACCCTGTTCCTGTTGATGCTGTGCCTCACCGGGCTGCCGTTGATCTTCCATGACGAGATCGACCTGCTGACCGAGGGGGCGCCGCAGTTCCGTCTGCCTGGCGTGGGCTCGTCGAGCGACGCGCCCGGCTTGCGCCCGCTGGACGACATGCTGGCCCGCGCACTGGCGGAACGTCCGGGTGAGGTGCCGGTGTTCATGGCGTTCGACAACGACCAGCCGTCGATGACGGTCACCACGGCGCCGCGTCCGGATTCGCCCGCCAGCGACATGACCATCCTGCAGCTGGACCGTTCGACCGGCGAGATCTTCGCGGCCGAGAGCGACGGCGAAGGCGTGATGCATTTCATCCTGCAGCTGCACACCGACATGTTTCTGGGGCTGCCGGGCATGCTGTTCCTGGGTGCGATGGGGCTGCTGTTCGCCGCGGCCGTGGTCTCGGGCGTGGTGCTGTATGTCCCGTTCACGCGCAAGCTGCCGTTCGGCACGCTGCGCTATTCCCGCAGCGCGCGCGCGAAGTGGCTCGACTACCACAACCTGCTGGGCGTGGTGACCGTGGCCTGGGTCCTGGTGGTTGGCATCACCGGCACCATCCACACCCTCGCCGACCCCATCAACCAGGCCTGGCAGCGCAGCGAGCTGGGCGAGATGACCCGCGCCTACGCAGGGCGCGAGGCGCTGCCGCCGGCGCGTTATGGCTCGCTCGACCGCGCGATGGCGCGTGCCCGCGAAGCGCTGCCCGGCAACAACCCGCAGTTCATTGCGTTTCCCGGCGGCAAGTTCAGCTCGAAACATCATTACGCGGTGTTCTTCCAGGGCGACACGCCGCTGACCGAGCGGCTGCTCACCCCCGCGCTGATCGATGCCGAAACCGGTGCGTTTACCGATGCGCGCCCGATGCCCTGGTACTACAAGGCGCTGTCGCTCTCGCGCCCCCTGCACTTCGGCGACTACGGCGGCCTGCCGCTCAAGCTGCTGTGGGCGGTCCTCGATGTGTTCACGATCGTCGTGCTGGTGACCGGCCTGTACCTGTGGCTCGGCAAACGCCGCGCCCGCGCGTTGTCGCCCGCCGCAGCGACGCCGTCGCCCAGATTGCGGCGCGCCGAATGAAGCCGCATCCGATGAAACAGCACCGCACGCTGCGCCACGTCTTCGCAGTGCCGGCGGTGATCGCCGTGGCGGGGCTCGTCGGACTGGTCAGCGCGCTCACCGGCGACGGCTGGCGCGACGGCCTTGCATGGCTGGGCCTTGCAGCGCCCGTGGCGGCGGTGCTGTGGGCACGCGCGGCCCGGCGTTCGTGATCCGCCTACCTCTCCCTGTCCGATCTGCGTGTTTTTTCTTTCCGGAGTTGACCATGTCCCACCGCCATCCGCGCCGATGCCATCTGGCCCTGTTGATCGCAGCATCGCTGTCCGCGCCGTGTGCGTTCGCCCAGGATGTGCAGTCCCCGCGTGCCGATGACGCAGCGCGCATGCTCGACCGCGTGATCGTCACGGCGCAGCGCGGCAACCAGACCGGCGTCAGCCGCGCGGGCGGTGTGGGCGTGCTCGGCGAGCAGGCGGCGGAGGACGTGCCGTTCGGCATCCGCAGCTTCAACGCGGCGTTGATCCTCAATCAGCAGCCGCAGACGCTGGGGCAGGTGCTCGAGAACGACCCGTCGGTGCGCACCACCTACGGTTTCGGCAACGCGGCCGAGCAGTTCGTCGTGCGCGGCTTCGCGCTGGCCGGTGACGACATCGGCTACGACGGCCTGTACGGCATCCTGCCGCGGCAACTGGTTGCGCCTGAGCTCTACGAATCCGTACAGGTGCTCAACGGCGCCAGCGCATTCCTCAACGGCGCCGCGCCCGGCGGCTCCGGCATCGGCGGCAGCGTGAACCTGGTGCCCAAGCGGGCGGGTGACACGCCGCTCAATCGGGTCACGCTGGGCTTCACCTCGCCCGGCCATTCGGGCGCGAGTTTCGACATTGCACGGCGCGTCGGCGGCGATGCGGCGTGGGGACTGCGCGTCAATGGCGCCACCCGCGGCGGCGATGTGGCGATCGACGACGAGGACCGCCAGTCCGATGTGCTCGGCCTGGCGCTGGACTACACCGGCAACGGTTTCCGCGCGTCGCTGGACCTGGCCTACCAGGACATCCGCGTCGAGCGCCTGCGCCCGAAAGTGACGGTCAACGACGTGGTGCCGCGAGTGCCGGATGCGGACCTCAACTACGGCCAGCCGTGGCAGTACACCGAGCTGCGCGACGTGTTCGGCCAGCTGCGCGCGGAGTGGGACATCGGCGAACACACGCTGCTCTACGGTGCACTGGGTGCGCGCGACGGCCGCGAGGACGGTGTCTACAGCTCGCTCACGCTGCTGGATGCGGACACCGGCGATGCCAGCGTCAGCGGCTCCTTCATCCCGCGCACCGACAACAACGAGGCGGCGACCGTCGGCCTGCGCACGCAACTCGATACCGGCCCGGTCAGCCACGCACTCAATGTCGGCGTGTCGGCCAACTGGCTGACCAATCGCAACGCGTTCGAGTTCTACGCCGACGCGATGCCCACCAATCTGTACAACCCGGTGGACACGGTGCGGCCGTCGACCGTGTCGTTCGTCGGTGGTGATCTGTCCGATCCGTTCCCGATCTCGAAGACGCGCCTGACCAGTGCGTTCGTGTCGGACACACTCGGCTTCCTCGATGACCGCGTGCTGCTGACCGCCGGCGCGCGGTTGCAGAAGATCAACGTGCGTTCGTACTCCAACGTGACCGGTGCGCTGACCGCCGAATACGACGAACAGGACGTGACCCCGGTCTTCGGCGTCGTCTACAAGCCCATCGAGGGCGTGTCGCTGTATGCCAACCGCATCGAGTCACTGGTGCAGGGCGGTACCGCGCCGGTCAGCGGCGCCAACCCCGGCGGCGGCGCACCGCTGCCGGTCAGCAATGCCGGCGAGGTGTTGAAGCCGTACGTGTCCCGTCAGACCGAGGTCGGCGTCAAGTTCGGCCACGCGCGCCTCAATGCGGGTGTCGCGCTGTTCCAGACGGACCGCGAGACCGCATTCCTGCAGCCCGACCCTGCCACCCTGGACGCCCTGCGCTTCGGACCGTTCGGCGAACAGCGCAATCGCGGCATCGAATTCAGCGCCGAAGCCACGCCGGTGGATGGGCTGCGCATGATCGGTGGCGTCTCGATCCTGGACACCGAGCTGCGCCGCACCGTGGGCGGTCTGAACCAGGGCAACGACGCCGTCGGCGTGCCCGACCTGCTGGTCAACGCCAACGTCGAGTGGGACGTGCCCGCCCTGCCCGCGCTGACCCTGACCGGCCGCGCGGTCCACACCGGCGAACAGGCGGCCAATCTCGCCAACACCACACATCTCGACAGCTGGACGCGATTCGATATCGGCGCGCGCTACGTCACGCTGGTCCGCGACCATCCGCTGACGCTGCGCTTCAACATCGACAACATCGCCGACGAACGCTATTGGGCATCGGCGTTCGACAGCTTCCGCCCGGATCTGCTGCAGGGCGCGCCACGCACCTTCAAGCTGTCGGCATCGATCGATTTCTAACCGGTGGGCGGTGGCGTGTGTCCGGCGGAATCACGGGACAGTCCAATCTGGTCCGTGTTCCGGCACCTGCTTTCGATCAACGTGAGTCGGCGTAGTGGCGCGCGGTGCGTCATGCCGACGTGGCGAGCCGGCGCGGACAGGGGATCGCGTTCGCGGCTGGGTGTCGCCGCGCCTGACTCAGCGCTGCATGCAGCGTTCCCAGCGTTCCTGGACGCGGTTGGCGAACCACGCGGTCGTCAGGGTGCGGGTGATCTTGGGGCTTTCGAGCACGATGCCAGGCAGCACGGCACGTGGCAGCGCGCGTCCGGCGGCGGTGTCGGCCAGTGCGAAGACGCGGCGGTAGAGATCGGTGTCTTCGAACCCGTGTTCGCTGCCCTGCGCCAGCGCGCGGCGGATCTGCGCGTCCGTCATGTCGATACGTCCGCCCAGCGCGCGCACGGCGCGTTCGGTGGCGCCGGGGGTGTCAAGGTTCGCACCGGGCAGCAGCAGGTCGCCATCGAGCGCGAGTTCGATGCCCGAGGCTTCGGTCACCGCGTTCTGGAAGGCCGCATTGCGACTGGCATACCAGCCGGCGTTGAAATCGGCGAAGCGGTACAGCGGCGTGTCGTAGTTCGCGGGATAGCCCAGCAGATGGGTGGTGCCGAAATACAGGCCGCCGCGCCGGGTGAATACTTCGTGCCGGATGTCGCGCTCGACCGGATATGGATAACCGTCCGCGTGTGTCTGCGCGAAGTCGATGCGGACCTGCATCGGCCCGCCGGTGCGCACCGGGTTGTGGTCGGCGAACAGACGCCGGCCCAGCGGCACCATGGCAATGAAGTCTTCGTAGAGTTCGCTCAGATCGCGCTCGGTGCGCACGCGATCGAGCCGCTGCGCGTACGTGCGGCCATCGGGCGATTCGAGACGCAACGCGGCGTTGAGCAGGAAGTCCGGCACGTGCACCGCGGCGGCGCGGCGCTCGATCTCGGTGCGTGCGAGTTTCGGCAGGCCCGGCACGGCGGGATCGGCGGTGTAGGTGCTCTCCTGTTCGGTCACGGCGAGCACGGCGCACAGGTGTTCGCTGGTGGGCGCGATGTCCTGCGCGGTGAGCGCGACGTAGACATCGTTTGCCCAGCCCGCGCGATCGTCGAGGCGGGCCGGCAGCTTGCGCAGGATCTCGGCGCGGACATCGTCGGGGCTGCGCTGCATCTGCAATGGCGCCTGGCTGGCGCAGCCGGCGAGCAGGAACAGCGCGGTCAGGGCACACAGGATCCGGGTCATGGCAGGCGCTTTGCGGCGAACGGTGCGGCATCGTCGCAGACGCCGTGCGGTGCGCGCGGATCGCGCGCGGCGGCGGTCATGCGGCTGACAGGATCACCGCGTGTCGCCGTCGCGCGCGTCCTGCGTGGCCGCTTCGCGATCGGTTTGCGCTGCATCCACGCCGGCGTCGCGCGCGTTGCTGGAACGCGACACCGTGGCATCGCGCTCGGCCTTGGCGGGCTCGATGATGCCGTCGCGCTTGGCGCTGGCCTGGTCGTTGGCGTAGCTGCGCTGCTCCGAGGTCGCGCGGCCGGTGTTGTAGTCGGCGGATGTGGCCGAGACGATCGCGTTGAATTCGGCACTGGCCTTGTCGACGAGGCAGTTGTAGCGCTCGGCATGCGTGCCGACCGTGCGGTTGTACGCGGTCGATGCAGCGCCGATGCGGCAGTTGAAGCGCGCACTGATCGCGGCAAGACGGCGGTTCAACAGCGCATTGAGATCGGCGCGGTTCTGCGCGGCCAGATACTCGCCGCCCCCGGCTTCGGCGACGCTGCGCAGCTGCTGTTCGGCCTGCGCATCGACATCGAAGCCGATCACGTTGACGACCACGCCGATGTCGCTGGCCTGCAGCGCGCGCGCCGCGGCGACGGGATCGCCGTCGCAGGTTTCGATGCCGTCGGAGACGAGATAGACCACGTTGCCGTCGGCATTCGCGCCGCCATCGGCGAAGTCGCGCGCGGCGGCCTGCAGCGACGCGGCGATCGGAGTGAAACCGCTGGGCTGGAACGCACGCACGGCGGTTTCGAACGCGGCCGGGTCGCGCGGCGCGAAGGGCTGCACGAGTTCGGTGGCGCGGCAGGACTCGGGCTTGTCCTGCTCACGGTTGCCGCCGCGATGGCCGTAGACGCGTAATGCGACCTGGGCGTCGCCTTCGATGCGGCGCGCGAAGTCGAGCAGCGCGTCCTGCGCGATCACGAGTTTGGTCTCCCCGCCCTGGCGACCGGCCATCGAGCCGGAGGCATCGAGCATCAGCAGCACGCGACGCGGTGCGGCGGGCAGGCCGGCGACGTCTTCATCGGCGCAGGCCTGCGCATCCGGCGACTCGGCCTGCGGGCAGGTTGCGATGTCTTCGCCGTGGGTGGCGACTAGGCCGTCGTAGTAGCTGCGCAGCGCGGGATCGTCGGTAGCCGCGGCAGCAGGTGCGTCCGGCGTGGCGGAAGACGCGGCGGTGTCGGCGGTGTCGGTCCGGCTGCAGCCCGCGGACAGGCAGGCGGCGATCACGAGGGCCAGCAGATGGCGGGCGTTGCGCGGCATGCGGCGTCTCCGGTGTGGACGCGCAGTGTGCGGCCGGGGCGTCGCGGCGCGATCAAGACGACCGCGGGGAATCAGCGGTACGGCCCCGGCCCGCGCCAGACGACTTCGCCGCGGCGGTAGACGCGATGGAAGCCGATGACTTCGCGTGAGTCGCGGATGTTGGCCATCGCCGGATCTTCCGGGGCGAGCATGCGGCAGTCGCTGGACTCGCGGCGCAGCGCGGTTTCCAGCGGGCAGACCATGTAGTCGCGGGTGCCCGGCAGCGGGATGAAGAGTTCGGTGACGCCTTCGTCGCGCCATTCGCGCAAGCGGGTTTCGCTGGTGGTGTCGTAGACCACCTGGTAGCCGCCGACTTCGAGACTGGGCTGGTCTGACGTGGAATCGCGGCCGCGGCCCTGGCCGATCTGCGCGGTGCGCTCGCGACCGGCGTTCACCGGCGCGGTGGCCTCGGGAAGCATGCCGGGCGGCTGGCCCCAGGTGCGCGCGCGATGCTGGGCATCGGGCGGGCTGGCGGCGGCCTGCGACTGCACAGGTTGCGGCGGTGTCGCCGGGGCCGGCGGCGCAGGACGCGGCGGGCGGACCTCGGTGAGGGATTCGACGGGCGCGACCTCGTCGGGCGGCACCGGTTCGGCGGCTTCCTCGACGCGCGTGGTCACCACACGCGAGGTCACGGGCGCGGCCTGGGTGGGCGGCGTCTGCGGCGGCGGGCTCGCAATCGGCGCGGTCACCGGCTGCGGCGGGGTGATGCCGATGTACTCGACCGCCATCGGGCTGCCGGCCGATGAGCCCTGCGGCGTCTTGAAGACGATGGGCTGCGAGGTCAGCAACAGATACGCGAACAGCACGTGCAGCACCGCGCTGACGAGCGCGGCGAACCACGGCTGCAGACGTTCGTTGCGGGACGGAGCGCGTCCCTCCGGACGGCGGAACGCCTTGCTCATGCCGCCTGCAATGCGTCGGAGGTGCGGGCCTTCATGCGGAATCTGGAGGTGCGGCGTGGGGACCGGCATCGTAACGCGAGCGGGTGTGCAAACGCGGGGACGCGGGGGCTGTGATCCAGCGGTGGTGCAGTCCGAGGGCGCTTCAGAACGCGTGGCGGCGCGGATGGCGCGCGTGGTCACCTGAACACCAGGCGTCGCCCCTAGGGGCGGCCCCACTGGGCGACGTGACAGGCAGGTTGCACGCTGACGCCACGTCCCGCGCGCGCCAGGTTCCGGCCATGACCAATCCCCTGTCTTCCGCCACGAATACGCTGCTCACCCACTACGATCGCGCCGCCGCTGCCGACACCGGCTTCTTCAGCGACGCCTCGCGGATCACCACCAGCGATCTCGAAGCCCTGATCGCCGATGGGTCGACGCCGCAGGACCTGCGCGAGGCCGCGCAATTCCTGCTCGACAGCGCGGTCTCGCAGCGCTACCTCGATACCGCCAACGGGTCCGGCGGATTCGATGGGCGCATCAGCCGCGACGATTTGCAGTCGGCCGCACAGGAACTCGCGGGACCGGGCGCGTACAACGCCCTGCTCGACACCGCGGCCGGGCAGCGGTCTTCGGCTTGGAATCCCTTTTCCGCCGCGCGCGATGGCACCGTGGGCGATGCCGACATTGCCGCCGCGCTCGCCGATCCCGGCGTGCCGCAGGAGGTGAAAGACACCCTGCAGCTGCTGCAGCAGTCCGGCGACACCACGCGTGCGAGCGAACTGCTGCGCAGCCTGACGCCCGAAGGTGCCGCGGCGGCGAGCGCGCTGCAGAACACGCCGGCCTACGCGGCGCTGTCGGACGCGGACCGCGCACTGGTCGCGCAGGCGTTCGTCGATTCAGGGGCGTCGACGTCGGTCGCACGTGATCTCGCCACGCTGGTCGGCGATCCCTCGTTCCAGGCGATGACGCCGGCGCAGCGCACCGCCGCGCTGAGCGAGGCGGCGCTGCTGCAGACGCCGGAGTTCAAGGCGCTGTCGCCGGCGGACCAGCGCCTGGTGACCGAGGCGCTGGCCAACCGCACGCCTGGCGACACCGATCTGCCGGCCGCGCTCAAGACGCTGATCGAAAGCGCGGACTTCCAGTCGAGCGACCAGTTCGGCGCCGACGAGCGCACCGCGTTGCTGAGCCAGGTGCGCAACTATCCCGATTCGCGCTCGGTCGAGAACCTCGGGCAGCTGATCGGCAAGGACTGGTTCCGCGATTTCGATCTGGGCGACAGCCAGCGCGCGTTGAAGGCGGTGGCCTACCTGTCGCAGAACGATGCCGGCGACATGACCATCATCGACAACACGCTGGATCTGTTCCTGGCCGATGACGCGCCGTACCGCTTCGACTTCGGCGAGACCTCGGCCTACGGCTCCGTGCCGCCCGAACCGGGCGACCTGTTCCAGATGAATCGTGCGTACATCGGCGCCGACAACAATCCGGTCGACATGTCGATGTCGTCGACGCTGGGCGGCGAGCTGCGCGTGATCGGCCATACCTTCGTGCATGAGGTGAACCACATGCGCAACTGGGACAAGAGTCTGTCCCTCAACTCGTCGTACGGGTTCCATGAGGAATACCGCGCGTTCTACGTCGGCTCGCAGGCACAGCACGGTCGCACGCCGACGGTCGCGGACGTCATCGACCGCGTGGCCGGCTTCGTCAACGTGGATGGCAGCTACGACCACCTCGCCGCGCTGCTGGATGCGAAGGGCGCGGATGCGCAGGGGATCGTGGATCATCTCAATACGATTCTCGGGCGCAGCGATCTGACGGTCGACAACGCCCGCGCCGAGGTCAACGCGCTGGTGCAGGCGAAGAAAGAGGCCGAAACCAATGGCACACCCTTGCCGCCGGAGCTGTCACAGTCTGCCGGCGTCACCACTGGGCCCGATGGCACGAACAATCTGACCAATGCGTAAGCTGATCCATGCCGCCGGCTGTTGCCTGTTGATCGTCGCCCCGACCGGGTGCGCGCAGCAGGCGGCTGCGCCCGCGGCCACCCCAACCGAATCGACGGCGGAGACGATGGACGAGACCAGCAAGCGCGTGGCCGAAGTAGCCGCGGACGCCAATGGATGGCAGGTGGCGGATGTCGTGGTGACCGACGTGCCGGACGGGGCCGCAGGTGCATGCCGCCTGGTGGGCGTGCGCTCGAACAATGTGCTGTCGGCCTCGACGAAGACCTATGCGGTGCTGCATGGCGACGAAGTCGTCGGCCGTGGCGACGCGGATGCGCTGGCGCGCGTCCTCGACGCCTGCGGCGACGAAGCAAGCCCGGCGCTGTGGGCCGAAGCGGTGGCCGCATTCGGCGAAGACGTGCCACCGGGACGCGTGCCCAAGGCCGCGGCGAACATCTCCAGTGATGCGCACCGCGGCGCGATCGAGCGTGGTGGCTACAGCTTCCATCCGCCGCAGTTCGCAACCGACGGCGCGGTCGAGTTCTTCATGACCGATGTCGAAGGCGGCCAGCTGTTCGAAGTGCGCGCGGCGCGCGGCGCTGATGGCGCGATCGATGTAGTGGTGAAACCTGCAGGACGCGGCTGATCGCGTCGCGCGGTACGGATTGACTGAAACGCAGCGGGCCGGCGCGTGTGAGGCGCCGGCCCGTTTTTCTACATGCCGCTTCGAGCGGTCAGTCCTTCAGATCGTCCGGGACCTTGCCGCCGTTCTCGGCCAGCTTGCGCATCACGGCCTTGTGCAGCGCGAGGTTCTGCTCGGCACTGCCGTGCGCACCGGCGTTGACGTCGAGCTCGGCGGCGAGCTCCTTGCGCGCCTCGAGGTTGGAATCGAGATCGAGCAACTTCAGCAGGTCGACGATCGAACGGCGCCAGTCGCTGGCACCACCCTTCTCGGCGGCGAGCGCGGTCAGCACCGCTTCGACATCGACCGGCTCTGCCGGCTGCGCGGGCGCTGTCGCGGCGGGCGTCGGGTTGTGCGACGGCGGCGACACCTTGGGATCGTTCTCGCTGCCGGTGAAAATCACGGCCGCCGGCTTTGCGGGCGCGGCAGGCTTGGACGTCGGCGCGGGTGCATCTTTGCGGCCGAAGATGCGGTCGGCGATTTTCGAGAACAGGCCCATGCGGGTCACTCCGTTGAAGGGAACGGCGAGTGTGTGGCGCCGTTTGCAAAGGCCGCATGAAAGAATCGTGCGGTTGGGATGACGCTTCGGATCGGGGTTAGTCTGGCGGCCTGCGCCGACGTCGATCTTCGGGTCACGCAGGTGCGGTCCACTTCACGGGGAGAAGATTCGAATGGCGCTGGTGCAATGCGTGGAATGCGGACGCGAGATCAGTGATCGGGCGATCGCCTGCCCGCAATGCGGCTACCCGCGCCGGCGCACGGCGCCGATGTCGCGTGGCATCAAGATCCTGCTGGGTGCATGCGTGCTGCTTCTGGTCGCGATGTTCGTGTTCGCATTCGTCGCTGCATGGATGCTCCGCAAACCGATCGACATCGAACTGCCGCAGTCGAGCTTTCCATCGACTTCGTCGCAGGCGGACTGTCTCCCGCACCACGTGTGTGCGGCAACGCAGTTCGCGTCCCGCTAGACCCACGCGGCATCTCGC
This sequence comes from Luteimonas fraxinea, assembly GCF_021233355.1. Taxonomy (NCBI): domain Bacteria; kingdom Pseudomonadati; phylum Pseudomonadota; class Gammaproteobacteria; order Lysobacterales; family Lysobacteraceae; genus Luteimonas; species Luteimonas fraxinea. Next base: position 1,831,796 of record NZ_CP089507.1, read on the forward strand.
AGCGCATCGAATGGCGCCGTGCTGATACCGCCGCTCCGACCGTCGACCGCTTCACATACCGACCGCGGTCTGCTGCGTGTCGCAGCGCCGGTGCGCCTGGCGCGCCGCATCAATCGGCGGCACGGTCCCGTCGACGCAGCGTCGGGCGCTGCCCGTTGGTGCACCAGCGCCAGATCCATTCGACCGGCCCGTAATGGAACCGGTCCAGCCACCATCGGCTCCACCACAGTTGCAGGGCCAGCACCGCGACCCACGCCAGCAGCAGGCCGACCAGCCCATGTGGCGCGCCCAGGCCTAGACCGATTCCGTAGAACAAGCCGATCGCGAGCAGGCTCTGCGTGAGGTAGTTGGTCAGCGCCATGCGGCCCAACGGTGCGAAGACACCGAGCCGGCGGTTCCATCCAGGCCGACAGAACATCAGCACGAAGCCGGTGGCGTATGCGATGCCCAGTGCGAGTGGCGCCGCACGCAACAGCATGCGGATCGCAATGCGCACTGCCTCGACATCGATGGCCGGCCACGTCGTACGCATGGGCGCCTGGATCTTGGACAACACGGTCGCCAGCAGCCAGGTGAAGAGCGCGCCGATCAGAATGCGCAGCAGCAGCGGACGATGTTGATCGGGAGACTGCAGCAGCCCAGCACGACCCGCCCAGTAGCCCAGCAGGAAGCGCCCCAGCACGAAACACACCAGCGCCCAGTTGGAGAGGCGCGCCCAGTTCGACATCGCCATATTGGTTGTGAGCGTATCCGCCCAGGACGTGCCGGCGAACGCGTCGAGTGCACGAGCATAGATGTCCGCCTGCGATGCCAGCGCAGGCAGCAGCGGGCGGATGACGGGCGTCAGGAGCGGCGGCAGCATCGCCACGATCAGGCCGGTCACGATCAACGTCCGGCTGGATGCGTGTCGGAAGGGAATCATCAGCAGGCCCACGAGCGCATAGGTGAACAGGATGTCGCCCCACCAGACGAACCACGCGTGGACTGCCCCGATCGCCAGCAGGACCAGGAGGCGCCGCACGTAGCGGCGCATCACATCCGCGCCGCGCACCTGCGCGCGTTCGAGCTGCAGCGCGAAGCCGAGCCCGAACAGCAACGAGAAGATGGTGATGAACTTGATATCGACCAGCGCCGTCATCGCATCGAGGACGAATCCGTCGAAAGTACTGCTCGGCAGGCCGGCTTTCTGCTGCGCATCGAGCATTTCGTACAAGCTCAACGAGCGCAGGTTGACCATCCACACACCGACCAGCGCGAAGCCACGCAGTGCATCGATCACCGTGTGGCGTTGCGCAAGCCGATGGGTATCGTGTCGCTCGCCGGTATCCATGGAGACTGACGAGTGCAACATGCGCGCGCGGTCATTCGGTCCGGAGTGGCCCCGCATCCTAGACCTGCGCGATCACGAACAGCCGCGGAAACGGCAGCAGCAGGCTGCCATCTGCCTGTGCGGGCATCGCGCGTGTGATGCCGTCGAGATAGGCATCGAGAAACTCACTGCGCTCGGCGTCGTCCAGCGGCGCGAGGTAGGGGCCGAGTGCGGAGCCCTTGAACCATTCGACGACGGCGGCGTGATCGGCCAACGGATGGAAATAGGTCGTGCGCCAGATGTCGACGCGACTGCACAGCGGCGTCAGCAGTGCGTGGTACCACGCGGCGTCGTGGCGCTCGGGATGCTGCACATGGCCGATACGCGGGAGCCAGCGCGGCGATGCGGCGAGCGTCTGCGCGACGCGATGCGGCGGCTCGCCGAGATTGTCCGGTGTCTGCACGGCGAGGCAGCCGCCGTCGGCGAGCTGCGCCAGCAGCTGCGGGTACAGCTGCGCGTGATCGGGCAGCCACTGCAGCGAGGCGTTGGCGAGGATCACATCGACCGGGCGTTCGGCACGCCAGCTGGCGATGTCGGCGACCGCGAACGCGATGTCCGGCAGACGTTCGCGCGCGGCGCGGATCATGTCGTCGGCGCTGTCGATGCCGAGGATCGTCGCGTCCGGATAGCGCGCGGCCAGCACCTGCGTGGAGTTGCCGGGGCCGCAGCCCAGATCGACCGCATACGCGACGCTGTCGCGCGGAATGGCGGCGACCAGATCGCGAGACGGGCGCGTGCGTTCGTCTTCGAAGCGGCTGTACTGGGTGGCGGACCAGGTCATGCGTGTCTCCGTGCGCGGTGGTTGGGCGCCGTCTACAAACCCGCAGTTCGTCATCCCAGCGCACGCTGGGATCCATTGTGATCTTCGCGTCTGCGTTGGATCGTGCGACGACGCGCGAGCGAACACAGTGAAGCCGATGGGTTTCGCTGCGTTCTACCCATCCTACGGAGGTGCCTGGTATCTGATCCGTGTCGTGACACGTCGAGTGTGGAGGCGATCGACAAGTCGGGCTTGATGTCGGCCCCGAGTTCATCGCACCGCTCGGTAGGCGTTGTGTTGTGCACGGCACCTTCGTGGGTTGAAGGGTAGGCAATTGGATGTTGCGACGGCGCTTGCCCTCACCCCAACCCCTCTCCCGAGGGGAGAGGGGCTAAAGCACGCGTCACAGAGAGAATCTTGATGCACTCCTAAAAAAAAAACGGCTCCATCGGCGCCGTTCTTCCTGACTGCCTGTACCAGCGCCTTACTTCTTGGACGAAGAGCCCTTGCCGCCACTGGAGGACTTGCCGCCGTCCTTCTTCTGCGAGTCTGCGCCCTTGCTGTCACCCGCGCCGGAGCCCGACTTCTGCTGCGGCTTCTTCGCGTCTTTCTGGTCGTTCGCCATCATCTACTCCTGCGCGGTGGAATCACCGCCCGGCCAACGTCCTCTCGCGGAAGTGACGGCGAGGTCGGTTTGCGCATCTAAATCGAGACCGATCCATGGCGGGTGTCGACGTGAACGAGACATGGCCTGCCAGACCGCTGGCACATGCATCGTGAGCGCGTGCCGTCGGCCTGACGGGTCGGCCGATTGGCGTCCAGAACCGGCGGTCACGCGCGCTCCGCAGACGACCGGCATCGACCGCCACATGCGTTGCCCGCGCGGCGGGTTTATCGTCGCCGCATGCGTGCATCCGATCCGATCCGCTGCAAGGCCCGACTGCTGCGCCCAGCTACGCCGAAGGCCGCGACGTGGACGTTCATCGTCTTGCCGCCCGCCGTCAGCGGACAGCTGCCGACACGCAGCATGGTCACCGTCGACGGCACGTTGGCCGGCCAGTCTTTCCAGGCGACGCTCGAGCCCGACGGCGCGGGCAGCCACTGGTTCAAGGTGGACAAGCGCCTGCGCGAGGCGGCGGGCTTTGCGGCGGGAGACACCGTCGACCTCGTGCTGTCACCCGTGGCCGAAGCACCCGAGCCGACCGTGCCCGCCGATGTGCGCAAGGCGCTCGCCGGTCATCCGCCCGCGCACGCGCAGTGGAAGACGCTGACCGCGGTGCAGCGTCGCGACTGGATCCACTGGATCACGTCGGGCAAGAAAGCGGAGACACGGGTGACGCGCCTGGCGACCGCCTGCGACATGCTGGGCTCGGGCAAGCGGCGTGCGTGCTGTTTCGACCGGTCGGGCATGTACAGCAAGGGGAATATGGGCGCGCCGGAGGCGGCGGACGCGTCCTGACCGCGATCCGAGCGCGCATCGAAATCCGGGATCTCAGCCGGCACGCAGCGCGCGCCTGACCGCGTCCATTTCCGCATCGCGACCTTCGACGATGTCCTGCACCGTGTGCTCCACGCGGATATCGGGCTCGATGCCGGCATCCGGTGGCGCACCGCCCGGGAATGGCCCGAGCGGAAACTGGCCGACCAGCGGCAGGTCCAGCTCGATGCCACTGTGCGGCAGGGTCAGGAAGAAGAATGCGCTGCCGTTGATGCCGCGCTGGTTGCCGCCGGTGGCCTGCCCTACCAGGGTGGCCAGCCCGCTGGCTTTGGCCTGCTGCGCGAATTCGAAGGTCGCCGAGCTGTTCTCGGCACCGATCAGGACAAAGACTTTCCCGGTATAGCGCGGCGCGATAGGCACGATGCGTTCGACGCCAGTGTCGGGCTGCCAGCGCGTCAGGCGGAAATCATTCTCGCCGCGCGGCGTCGCGGCGTCGCCCCAGTCGTAGAAGCTGCGGTCCCAGGTCGACAGGCCTGCGCGCAGGTCGTCCGGCACACGACGGACGCGGACCCGATGTTCGATGCGCGGGAGCTCGATCGGTGCGGCCGCGAGATGGGCGAGCAGCACCTCGCCAATCCCGAGCCCGCCTTCGTTGCCGCGCAGATCGATGACGAGCGCGGGCGTGCCGGCTGCATCGAGTTGCGCGAACGACGTGTCGATGAACGCGCGCCAGTCCCATGTGCTGTTGAACAGGGCCCAGCTCGGCATGTGCAGCACCGCCAGCGCCGGGTCGCGCGAGTCGAGCGACCATGCCGGCGCCTCGGGCGAGGCAGCGGAAAGATTCACTAACTGCTCGCTGCGCTGGGCGAGTGTCAAACCCTGCAATGCGCGCTCGATTCGCGTGCCATCGGGATTCCGCCAGACCACGACCGGGCGCTCCCCGAGCTTGGGGTACAGCAGCGGGAGGTAGACATCGAACATCTCGATGGCGTCGTAGCCCAGCACCTGCATTTGTGCGATGCGCTTGGCGTCGTTGCCGCCATCGGCGCGGGCGACCTGCAGCAGCGCGGTCAGCATGTCCTGCGCAGGCACGCCGCCGATGGTGAGGACGTCTGCGCCGCGTTGCAGATCCGGAATACCGAGGCCGTCGGTCACGACCATGCGGCCTGCGATCCAGCGGAAGTGGAACGGCAGCCGCTGCGCGCCGCCGAGCAGCGCCGACTGCAGCGCATCGGGCTGGTTGAGGACGTTGGGAAACGTGTGTCCGCAGCGGATCGTGGCCGCGAAACGCGCAAACGCCAGGAAGGCCTCGCCACGCGTAGCGCCGCCGGCGAGTGCACGACGCAGACCGTCGAAGCGCGCCCGCACTTCTTCGGGCGTGGCGTAGCGGTACAGGCCGGGATGGAGCGCCGTGTAGGTGCGCTGCAGCCGATCGACATCGGAGACGAGGCCGGCGCCCGACAGGACATCGTCCAGACGCGCGCGATCCGGGTCGGGCGCTGCGGCCAGCGACACGGGCAATGGAAACGCGAACAGACAACACAGGAGCAGTACGAAGCGCGCCATGGAGGTTCCGACAGAGGAGACGATGTCGGAGCATCGGCCCGCAGCGGCCGCACGGCGCCTCATCGCGCCAGCGCCTGCACGCGTTTCAGGAATCGGGACGTCGCGTGCGCCGCCACTCGCTGGGCGTGCAGCCGGTGGACCCGCGGAACACCCGGTTGAAGGTGGCCTTGGAGCCGAAGCCGACCGACAGGCCGATGTCGAGGATGTCGTCGCTGCCGACCAGCCGGCGTTGTGCGTCCTCGACCCGCATGCGGTTGATCAGGGCGCTGAAGCTCAGCCCGAGACCTTCGTTGACCGCGCGGGACACGTAGTTGGTGTTGCTGCCGACCCGCCGCGCCAGCTCGTCGAGGTCGAGGGTCGGCTCCCGCCACCAGCTTCCTTCAATGATCGCCGCCTCGATACGCGCCCCGAGGGCAGCCCAGTCGCGGGGCGCCCGGGCCGACTGCGTAACAGGCGGCGTGTCGACCGACGCATCCGATGCTGCGGGTCCCGTGCCGGCATCACCGATGCGCGGGCGCACATCGCGCGCATGCCGCCAACCTTCGAACCCGAGGTAATAGACCAACGCCGCGAGCGCCACATACATCGGGAACTCGCGAAAGTAGCCCAGCCCGCCCACGACGCGGTCGGCGATCGCGAATCCCAGCCGCAGCAGACTCCACGCCAGCATCGCCACGATGAAACGCTGCAGCCAACGCAGCCGCCACTCCTCGCGCGCGGCGCTGTGTTGCTCGAGCCAGTGCTGGTAGCCGCGGAAGCTGCGATACGCGAGCACCAGATAAAGGAGCATCGACAGCTGCACCGCAGCGGTTTCGACCGGCAGCACCCATGGATGATGGACCGCCGCATTGAACGCCAGCTTGTCCGGCAGCGGCCGCAGGAACTGTACGGTGTAGTAAGCACCCTGCAGTGCCGCCGGCAGGAAATGCCACGCCCAGCCGCGCGGCAGGCGCGTGATCGAGAGCTGGCGCGCATAGAGCCAGACGCAGGGCCCGATCGCCAGATCCCAGTAAAAGGGCGCGAACGTCAGCCACTGGAACGCGTCGTACACACCCGCGTAGCCGATCGTGTACGGGGTGATCTTCAGCACGATGACGATCAGCAGCGCGGCGAGTACGCGGTTGGCGGTGCCGTTGTCGCGGGGCCGCCACAGCAGCGCCGCCATCAGCAGGCCGTGCAGGCTGGCGAGCAGGAGCAGCAGGCTCCAGGTGCCCAGGCGGATGTGCGTCATCAGGGGTCCGTGTGCGGCATCGCGCGACGCCGGCGCAAGCCTAGCAATCGCCGATCGCCCCCACCATTTCCTGCGACGGCGCGAACGCCAAGCGTGTGAGACCTGGCCGCATCGCCCCGCTGTCCACGTCTGTTTTCGATGGATGCATTCGAAAACAGGACCCGGCATGACCCGCTCACGGCTTTGCGCCCTCGCCCTCTGCTGCGCGCCGTGGCTGGCGTCGTGTACGCCCGAGCCACCGGTGGTGCCGGTCGCGGGCGCAACGGTTGCGGCCCCCGTTGCGGCCGTGCCGTCCGGCGAGCATCTCGTCTACATCGTCGGGTGCGTGAACTGCCATCACCAGACGCCGAAACAGATCATCAACGCGCCGCCGCTGGTGCTCGCCAAGAGCTATTCGCCGGCCGAGTTCACCACGCTGCTGCGGACCGGCGTCGCGCGCGACGGGCGCGATCTGTACGCGCAGGGCAGTCTGATGGGCATCGTCGCGCGGGAGCAGCTGTCGCATCTGAGCGATGCGGAGATCGGCGCGATCCATGCATTCCTGCGAAATGACTGGACGGCAGCGCGCGCCGCGGTGGAGGAGGCCAAGATCGCGACGTTCCCGCCGCCGACGTTCCACAAGGACTGAGTGCACGCATTGTGGGATTCGATGCGAGGCTTGCATCGGCCGTGCGAGCAGCGATCAACCGGCGCTGACACCGTCGATGCGATGATCGCCGGCCCCCGGATCGACCGCCGCCATGACCCGCATCCTGACGCTCGACGGCAACCGCATCCACGATCTCGCGTCCTTCTACGACGCGATCAACCGGGTGTTCATGACCGGCGTCGACTGGCAGCTCGGCCACAGTCTCGATGCGCTCGACGACATGCTCTACGGCGGCTACGGCGCGCTCGATGGCGATGCGCCGGTGACGCTGGTCTGGACGGATTTCGCGCACAGCCGCGACGCGCTCGGCATCGACGCCACACGTGCCTGGCTGCAGGACAAGCTCGACACACCCGGCCGCTACGACAAGGCACGTATCCGGCGCGACCTCGATGCGCTTGAGGCCGGCAGTGGACCGACGTTCTTCGATCTGGTGCTGGAGATCATCGCCGCGCATCCGAACATCACGCTCGACGCGCGTTGACGACTCAATCCCGCTGCACGCGCTCGGCGATCTGCGGAATGAACCAGAACGGGATGCGGTACTCGCGACGGCGCTGCTTGCCGTCTTCTGCGCCCCCCGCGTTCCACGTCAGTGCAAGGTTGTGGCGGCCGGGCTGACGTTCGCCGAGCGGGATGTAGCCGACGAGACCACGCATGCCGAGATCGCGACGTTCGATGGGCACGAAGTCGTCGAGCGGAATCGCGACGCCGTCGATGCTGACGGTCCACATGGCGGCCATGCAGTCGATGGCGTTGCGGGTGGCGGCCGCGCCTTCTGCAGTGTTGCGGCCGTCGGTCAGCATCGGACACAGGCGGCGTGCGAGTGCGTTGTCGCGCTGTGGCTGGTGCGGAATGAACAACCGCAGATGCGTTTCGGCGATGCGGTCCGACGGGATCATCGGATAGCGCAGCAGGGCGTCGTGCTCGGCGCGCATGTTCTCGTAGTGGGCGCCGAGCATGCCGTGGTCGACGGCCTCTTCGGTGATGACCTCGTAGCCCTGCAGCAGCGAAAACTTCACCGAATTGATGACCTGCAGGCCGCCGATCACCATCGCGCCGCCGATGACGAATGCGTACACGAAGAGAAACGCGCGGCCGTTGAGATTGCTCTGCAGTGTGAGCTGCATCGGCCCGATCAGGCGCTGCGGCACCAGCACGCTGTAGAGGCGCAGCAGCCGCAGCAACAGGCGGCGCAGACCGTCGCTGGGACGTCCCGCCGCGTCGCGGCGCGCGATCATTTTCTCGCACACCACCATCGCCAGCGTGCCGGCGAGGAACAGCGCGTACAGCACCACGCCCACGATCAGCGCGACGCGGTCGGCCATGCCGAACAGGGCGCCGGCCAGACTGCCGAGCACCATCAACGCGATCGCGGTCACGCCGATGCCGGCGATGGTCACCGCCATCAGGATGCTCATCGCGAACAGGATCGATGCCATGCGGTCGGCGCGTTCGATGGCCTGTCCGATGTCGCCGATCAGCTCACGCTGGTAGCCGCGCGACACCGGGCCCATCGAAGTGAGCCGGTCCCAGCGCACGCCGTCAGGGAAGGTCGCCTTCAGACCGATCAGGCCGACCCAGTAACCGCGGATCGCGATGTGGGTCATGAACGCGGCCGCCAGTGCGTAGCTGACGCCGACGCCGACCGCGAAGCCGAACCAGATCGCGTACTGCGCCATGCCGTCGGCGTGGACGGTGTTGGACACCCACGCATCGAACAGCCGCCCCGGCACGGTGAACAGACCGAACACCAGCAGGCCGGAGATCAGCAGTTCGAGTTCGTCGCTGCGCTCGCGCAGACGCTCGAAGCTGATGCGGCCACCCGGCGTGGCCGGCATCGGCGTGCCGTCGACGGGCCGCGGTGCGGCGTCGGTCTCGTGTTGCATGCGCGGTCTCCCCAGATCCGGATGGCGAGTGTAGCCGCGCGGGGCGTCACGTGTTCAGGTGGGATCGAGCAATTGCGCAAGCGCCCAGGTGTCGAGGAAGGCGGTCACGCGCACGATGCGGCCGTCGGCGAGTTCCAGATGCCAGGCGTAGTGGTTGCGGTACGTGCTGCCGTCGCGCGCGGCAGCGGTGCCCTGCCACAGCACGACGACATGCGCGCCGTCGGCGACGATGCGCTCCACCTGCGGCACGATCGGCGTCGCAAGTCGGGCGGTGATCGGCGCGACTGCTTCGTCGAGGAACGTCTGCTTCGTGCGGTACGTGCCCGAGACCGGACTCTCGCCGGCGACGGTCCACACGACATCGTCGGCGAGCAGGTCGAACACGCTGCCCTGCCCGAGGCGCCAAGCCTCAAACGCGGCGCGGACCTGCGCGGCGTTGTCATGGGTCGTGACATGCGTCGTCGCATCGCCGGCGTGCGCGGACACCACCGGCACCGCGAGTCCCATCGCGATCGCGAGGCCGGCGAGCCGGCAGCAGCGCGGCAACGTACGGGCGGCCATCAGTACGGGCTCGCGACGGGACGCACGATCAGCTCGCTGACATCGACGTCGCCGGGCTGGGTCATCGCGAACGCGATCGCGCGGGCGATGGCCTCGGGCTCGATCGTGATGCGGCGGAAATCGCGCATGCCTTGGGCCGCGCCGGCGTGGATGATGGTGTCAGCGAGTTCCGAGGTCGTGGTGCCGGGGCTGACCACGGTCACGCGCAGCGTGGTGGTCTCCTGCCGCAGGCCTTCCGAGATCGCCCACACCGCGTACTTGGTGGCGCAGTACACGGCCGAGGTGGGAAAGACCTGGTGCGCGCCGATCGAGGCGACGTTGATGACGTGGCCGAAGCCCTGCTGTTCCATCGCCGGCAGCACTGCCGCGATGCCGTGCAGCACGCCGCGGATGTTGACGTCGATCATGCGGTCCCACTCGTCGCGCTTGCGCGCCGACAACGGCGACAGCGGCATCACGCCGGCGTTATTGATGAGGGCATCGATGCGGCCGTGCGCAGCGAGTGCGTGATCGGCGAAGGCCTGCATGTCGTCCGCCGACACCACATCCAGCGCGCGCGCTTCTGCGCGGCCGCCGGCGGCGGTGATGTCGGCAACCAGTGCGTCGAGACGATCGACGCGGCGTGCGCCGAGCACGACGGTGGCGCCACGGGCGGCGAGTTCACGCGCGGTCGCGGCACCGATGCCGCTGCTGGCGCCGGTGATCAGCACGATGCGATTGGCGAGTTCCTGCTGCATTGAAGAGCTCCTGCGTTGGGCGTCTGGGCCTGGTGCAGATACGGTAGGAGCGGTCCGCTGTCGCGATAATCCCCTCCGTGCTGGATGCTGTGGTTAGACTCGCTAACCAATGGATCTCGACCTCAACCTGCTGCGCGTGTTCGTCGCGGTCGCCGAAAGCGACAACTTCCGCGCCGCCGCCGATCGCCTGGGCGTCACCCGCTCGGCCGTCAGCCAGGGCATGCGCAAGCTGGAGGACCGGCTGGGCGTCGCGCTGGTGACGCGCTCCACCCGCAGCGTGCGGCTGACCGAGGCCGGGCACCGCCTGCATCAACAGATCGCGCAGCCGCTGGCGCGGATCGGCACTGCGCTGGACGACGCGCTCGACGATGGCCCACCGCGTGGCCTGCTGCGCGTCGCGGTGACCTCGATCGCCGAACGCTTTCTCGCCGGCCCGCTGGTCGCGCGCTTCGCGCAGGCCTACCCGCAGGTCGTGCTCGACGTGACCGTGACCGACGACGAATCGGACATCGTCGCCAAAGGCTTCGATGCCGGCGTGCGGCTGGGCGAGGTCATCGAGCAGGACATGATCGCGGTGCCACTGACCGGACCGGTGCGCCAGGTCGTTGTGGCGACGCCCGGCTATCTGGAAGCACACGGCACCCCGACGCATCCGCGCGATCTGGTCGCGCACCGCTGCATCGGCTGGCGGCCCGCACCGGGCGTGGCGCCGTATCGCTGGGAATTCGTGCAGGACGGCCAGGATTTCGATGTCGCCGTGCAGCCGCAGGTCACCACCAACGACATGCTGCTGATGGTGCGCACCGCACTGGCCGGCGGCGGCCTGACGATCGGCATCGAGGAGACGTTCGCACCGTGGATCGCACGCGGCGAACTGGTGACGCTGCTCGACGACTACCTGCCGCCGTTCCCCGGCTTTTTTCTGTACTACCCCGACCGCCGCAACCTGCCACCGAAACTGCGCGCGCTGATCGAGCACGTGCGCAGATTTCGCGAAGCGGGCTGAGCCGATCACATGGTGAACCCGGGCGATCCCGACATCTCTCCCTCCGGGAGAGATCGACGTGCAACGCGCGTCGAGTGAGGGCGCAGCACGTGAGCGCGCAGCAGACAGCCTCCGACTCCTCATTTCCAGACGCCAAGGGCTTTAGCTTTCCGTGTCGAACGAACGCGCTATTACTGCGTCAGGACCACATCCCGCCCAACTGGTTGATCGTGCCCAGCGCCAATCCCTGCGTCGGCGACGTCGGCGCTTCCGATACGCAGGCGCCCAGACCTTGCGACGCCTGCATGCCGTCGAGCGCACTGCGCGCGGACGCCGCGGCTTCGGTCGCTGCCTGCGCATAGCTCGCCGCGAAACCCGCCATCGCTTCGGTTGCCGGCGTCGGATTGTTCGCCGCGATGTCGGCCAATGCCGCAGCCGATTCGACGGCTTCAGCAGCCGCCGCTTCCGCACGGTTCGTCGAAGCTTCGGCGGTGCAGGTGTCGCCCGCAGCGGCGGCGGCCTTGCCGGTCTCGGCTGCGGACACGGCTTCGTTGGAAGCGCTGGCGGTGGCGTCCAGACCGTGCTCGGCGGCGGCTTCAGCCGCAGCGCCGCGCGCGTCGTTGGCGCCGTTCGAAGAGTCGGCGCCCGAGACGCCCGATGCGTTGTCGCTCATATGCTGCGGTCCATGTGCAATGGGGAAGTTCATTTTCTCCACAGCACTGGACGTCCGGACCTCGGGTCGACCCGAGGTACAGCGCGTGTGTTCAGCGATCGTGCGGCGTGCGGCTGCCGTCAGTTCTGCCGCCCACACGTCGCTCGATCCACGCCACCGCCGTCGCACAGCCGTCTTCAGACTGCATCGCGGCACCGAGTGAAGCTGCTCGCGCGCGGGTATCGGAACGCTCGGCGAATGCGATTGCGGCGCGCAGCCCGGACGCGGACGGAAGCCGGCCCGACAGCACGCGATCGGCGATGCCCAGCGCGCGCAGACGGCCCGCCCAGAACGGCTGGTCGCCGGCGAACGGAAGGATCACCGACGGAATCCCGGCGCGGCATGCGGAGTGCGTGGTGCCCGAGCCGCCGTGGTGGATCGCCAGCGCGCAGCGCGGCAGCAGCCAGTCGTGCGGGACGCTGCCGATGACGTGGATGTTCGCGGGAAGACCGGTGGTGTCGATGCCGCTCCAGCCGGGATTGAACAGCACGCGCCGATCGCCGACGGCCGCAAGCAGCGCGCCACGCACGCGCGGCGCATCGAAGCCGCTCATGCTGCCGAAGCCGGCATAGACCGGCGGCGGTCCGGACTCGATCCAGTCGAGAAGCCCTTCCGGCGGCGTCCAGTCTGTCGTCGGCGGCACCCACTGCCCGCAGGCGATCGCGTCGTCCGGCCAGTCGTCAATGTCCGGCAGCAGCGCCGGCGACACGCCATAGAGCACCGGGTGCGCGGTCCACAGCGCCGTGCGCGGCGGCACACCGATCGCCACACGGCCGCGATTCGTCGTCGCGCGGAACGTGCGCCAGACCATGTGGTTCACGAACGCGTGCGAGCTGCGGTTGAGCACGCGCGGCAGACGCAGCGGCGACAGCGGCGAGGTGAACGCAGCGGTCGGACTGATCGGAATCATCATCGCGCCGATCGCCGGCACGCCCAGCGCCTCGGCCACCGACAGGCCGACGAACGCGGTGAGGCCGGACACGATCACTGCATCGCAGCCCGCGCCGAGTGCCATCGCCTGCTGCATCCATTCGGGCGTTCGCGCCTCGACGATGCGGATCAGCGCGCGTTCGATCTGGCGCATCGCCCGCATTCGCGACAGCGTGCCGCGGATGTCGCCGGCCAATGCAGTCGCCGGCACGCCGAGCGCGCGGGCACTGTCAAGCGTGTCGGCATCGCCGAGCAGATGCACCGAATGCCCGGCGCGCATCAACGCGCAACCAAGCGCGGCGAGCGGTCGCGCGTCGCCCTCGGTGCCATAGGTGATGATCAGCAGGCGCATGCGCGATACTTTCTCTCGTAGACATCCTGGATTACGCTGGATCGCGCTCTCCGAGCTGCATCGTTACCCAGGAGCTGCATGTGGCCGGAACCAATGACGATCAACCTAAAGATGGGCAGCTTTCACTGCAACTTCCTGACCATGTAGAAGAAGCGGCTTCCACGCCGCGTTTGTCTGCTCAGGTACAGCAGTTTGGGAGTTACATCGTGTATGTGGACGAAAGTGGCGATCACGGGCTTGCTTCGGTGGACGCCCAGTATCCCGTCTTCGTGCTGTCGTTCTGCGTGTTTCACAAAGGGCATTACACGGAGAAGGTTGTCACGGCGATCGAACGCTTCAAGTTTCGGCACTTCGGTCATGACTCTATCGTTCTGCATGAGCACGAGATCAGAAAAGAAACCGGCGCTTTCAAATTCAATGATCGCGCTCACAAGCATGCGTTTCTCGACGAACTCACCGGCATTATCGAAGAGAGTCGTTTTATTCTGATCAGCTGTGTCATCGACAAACGCAGATTGCGTGAACGTCAACAGGCTGACAGCAATCCCTACCACCTCGCACTAGGCTTCTGTCTGGAGACTCTCCACGAATTGATGACGGAGAAAGGACAGCAGGATTTCCCGACACACGTCGTCGTGGAATGCAGAGGATCAAAAGAGGATCGCGATCTAGAACTCGAGTTCCGTCGCATCTGCGATGGCGAAAACCGATGGAGCCGTCGTCTCCCATTCCGGATCATCATGGCCGACAAGAAGACCAACTCGTCCGGCCTACAGCTCGCGGATCTTGTCGCCAGGCCGATCGGCCTCTCCACCCTACGCCCGGGCCAGGAGAATCGCGCCTTCGACGTGCTCAAACATAAATTCTTCTGCCGTGGAGGACGAAAACGCACGGGCAGCGACTATGAAGGCTGGGGACTTAAAATTTATCCGAGCCCAGAAAGCGAAAGGCCCCGGTGAACTCACCGAGGCCCAGCGCCGACCGGGAACCCCCAGTCCACTTGACTGGGGAGTCTAGAAGTCCGTCAGTCGTTCTTGCAAGCACAAATCCGACATTCCTCAGATTCTCATGATCTCGTGAGAAATATCGATATCAAAGCGGCTGCACGCGGAAGCGGCGGCCCTTGATCTTGCCGTCGCGCAGATGATTGACCGCCTGCTGCACCTTGCCGCGCGCGATGGCGACGTAGCTGCGCGTGGCGAAGACATCGATCTTGCCGATCGCGTCCTTGTGCAGGCCGGCCTCGCCGGTCAGCGCGCCGACGATGTCGCCTGGGCGCAGCTTGTCGGTGCGACCGGCATCGATGCGCAACGTGACCATCGGCGCGGCCGGCACATCGCTGCCCTTGCCACTGAGCGGCAACAGCTTTTCCCAGCGCAGCGGCGCGCCGAATTGTCCTTCGACGAGCGCGGTGCGCGGCAGTTCGCGCGGCGTGACCAGACTCAGCGCCAGCCCAGAACGACCTGCGCGACCGGTGCGGCCGATGCGGTGCACATAAGTGTCGGCGTCATGCGGCAGCTCGTAGTTCACCACCGCGCCGATGTCCTCGACATCGAGCCCGCGCGCGGCGACATCGCTGGCCACCAGCACATTGCAGCTGCGGTTCGCGAATCGCACCAGCACCTCGTCGCGGTCGCGCTGTTCCATGTCGCCGTGCAGGGCGAGTGCATCGAAGCCGTAGTGCGCGAGCGAGCCGGCGACCTCGTTGACGTCGGCGCGGGTGTTGCAGAACACCACCGCCGATTCCGGGCGATGGCGCAGCAGCAGCGCGGCCAGCTGCGGTGCGCGGCGCGACGGTTCGACCTCGTGGAAGATCTGCTCGATCTTCGGCGCCGGCGCGTCACCTTCGACGCCGATCTGCACCGGCTCGCGCAGCATCGCGGTGCCGAGATCGCGGATGCCGTCCGGGAACGTGGCCGAGAACAGCAGGCCCTGCCGCGTCGGCGGCACGCGCTTGACGATGTCGCGGATCGACTCTTCGAAGCCCATGTCGAGCATGCGGTCGGCTTCGTCGAGCACCAGCGTGCGC
Organism: Luteimonas fraxinea; assembly: GCF_021233355.1. NCBI lineage: Bacteria > Pseudomonadati > Pseudomonadota > Gammaproteobacteria > Lysobacterales > Lysobacteraceae > Luteimonas > Luteimonas fraxinea. The sequence continues at coordinate 1,847,004 of NZ_CP089507.1, forward strand.
ACGTGACGCAGGTGCAGCGCCTTCTTCTTCGCCAGTTCCTGGATGCGCCCCGGCGTACCGACGACGACATGCGGCGGATGCGTCAGCGAGGCCAGCTGCGGGCCGAGCGGAATGCCGCCGCACAGCAGCGAGAGCTTCAGGTTCGGAATGCCGAGCGCGAGCTTGCGCAGTTGCTTGCCGACCTGGTCTGCGAGTTCGCGTGTCGGGCACAGCACCAGCGCCTGGGTCTCGATCAGGCCGGTGTCGATCTTCTGCAGCAGGCCGAGCCCGAACGCCGCGGTCTTGCCGCTGCCGGTCGGCGCCTGCGCGATGACATCGCGGCCTTCGAGGATCGGCGGCAGCGATTCGGCCTGGATCGGGGTCATCGACGTGTAGCCGAGGGCATCGACGCCCTGCAACAGGGCGGGCGCGAGCGCGAGTGCGGAGAACGGGAGAGGCGTGGTCATGCGTACATGATCGCAGGAGTGGGGGTGGGAGCGGCGGAACGGGCTTGTGAACGAGCGGGTAGCGACGCTTCTCCCCCTCGTGCATCCGCCTCGCGTCATGCTTCAGCGCGCGGCCACTGAGCACCTCTCCCTCCGGGAGAGGTCGGCGCGCGAAGCGCGTCGGGTGAGGGTTGGGGCACTAAACGGAAGTGTTGAAAAGCACCCTCATCCGCCCTTCGGGCACCTTCCCCCAGAGGGGGAAGGGTCAAAGCGCATTTCCTTGACCTCGAAGGTCGGCTTGAGGCGACACGCAGCGCAAACGAGTGTTTCTATCCCGCCTCAGGCGTAGAACGTCGCCGGTGCATCCGCCTCGACGATCGCGTGCGGCACGAAGCGTGCACTGTCGCGGGTGATCGGCGAATCGTCTTCGCGGATGCCGATGCCGCACGCGTGATCGCCGACGATCCAGCTGCCGACCATCGGGTAGTGTCCATCGAACGCCGGCAGCGGATGCGCGGCTTGGCGGATGCTCGGGCCGGCGTAAGGACCATCGCTGTGCAGGCGCTGGCCGTCGGCGAGATGCAGTTCGATGTTCGCGCCTTCGCGCGAGTGCAGCGGTTTGCGTACCCAGCCGGCGGGCAGGTCGCCGCCGGTGTCGAACTCGGCCGCGAGCAGATTCGGATGCCCGCGATGCCGCTCCCACAGCAACGGCAGCAGACCTTTGTTGCTCAGCACGGCCTTCCACGGCGGTTCGATCAGACGCAGGCCGGATTTGGGCAGCGCGCGGCCGAAGTCGTCGTTGAACAGGTCTTCGAGCGGATACAGCTTGAACAGCGAACCGATCACCGTGTTGTCGAGATCGGTGTAGCGGCCGTCTTCGGACAGGCCAATGTCTTCGAGCGCGATCGCCGCGCCGTGCAGGCCGGCCTGCGATGCGCAGTCGCGCAGGTAGGCGATCGTGCCCTGGTCTTCTTCGGATTCGCGCACGGCGGCGAACAGCAGCGGCGGCGGCAGGCTTGAGGCGAGTTCGGCGAAGCGGTCGACCAACGCCTCGTGGATCGAATTGAACTGGTCGGCGTCGCGCGGCAGGCGGCCGCTGGCGCGCTGGTCCTCGAGCCACTGCCACTGGAAGAACGCGGCCTCGAACAGCGAGGTCGGCGTGTCGTAATTGAGTTCGTAGAGCTTGGCCGGCCCATTCCCGTCGTAGGCGAAATCCAGGCGGCCGTAGAGATGCGGTTCGCGCTTGCGCCAGCTCTCGGCGATCCAGTCGCGGAAAGCCTCCGGAATCGCGAGGCGCTGCATCAGCGCATCGCTCTCGACGATCTCGTCGACCAGGCCCATCGCCATCTGGTGGACTTCGACGCTGGGGTCTTCGAGGTCGTGCTCGATCTGCGCCATCGAGAACGCATAGTACGCGCGCTCATCCCAGTAGCGGGCGCCGTCGATGGTGTGGAACCGGAAGCCGCACTCGGCGGCCTGCGCCTGCCAGTCGCCGCGTTCGACAATTCCGATGCGCCGCACCTCAGCCGCCGGTGCTGCGACCGTTGGCCGAGCGACCGAAGCCGCCGCGATTCGCGGTGACCGCACGGTCCGGCGTCGCCGACACCGGCGCCATGCCGGCGCGGCCGGCGCCCGGCGCGCCGTTCGGGCGCAGCCAGCCCTGGCGGTTGTCGCGGAACGCGGGCGAGGCCTGCGGCGTCTGCTGGGCGAGACCGGCGCGGTTGCCGCCCATCATCTGCGACAGGAAGAAGCCCGCCATCAGCGGACCGATGAAGGAATGACCGGTCGAGGTCTTCTGCTCGACGCATTCCTCGGCCGGGAACTCGGCTTCGCACGCGGCGCGGCTGCTGTACTGCGGCGCGGTGTCGGCAGACTGCAGCTTGGCCTGCTCGAACGCGATGCGGCAGGTGGCCGTGTCGCCGACCGCCTGCGCGCAGGTTTCGACCGAGGTGTAGAGGCCGTCCTGCACTTCCACGGGCGCGGTGCGCTGGCAGGCCGTGAACAACAATGGCGCGGTGCCCATCAACAGCAGGGCCGTCGTCTTCGAACGCTTGATGCGTCGCGTGCCAGTGGCGTCCGTCATGTCCTGCTCCGTGTGTTGCGTGTGTCCGGCCGGACATGATGCCCGTCGCAGGTCGCGCGGCAAAGCGCGACGCCTACACTGGCGTTCAGTCCCGTTGCCCGGAATGCCGATGCGTCTCGCCCTGTTGCTGCCGCTGCTGCTCATCACCACGTCCGCCGCCGCGCAGACGACGGCCGAACGCGAACGCGCGACCCACGCACGCGCGATCGCCGCCGGCTACAAGGCGCTGACGCTGTGCAGCGTGCAGTTCAATGCCGGGCGCACGCCGGCACAGGCGCAGGCGCTGGAGTTCGTCGGCATCTATCCCGATTACCAGGCTGACGTGCTGGCGCTGGACGCGGAGGTCGATGCCGACGCGCACACGGTGTCCGTCGCGTTCGACGACGCGCTGCCGCCGCGCATCGCCGCGTGGCGTCCGAATCTCGGCTGCGCGCAGCTGCCGATCGGCGCGGGTGTCGATGCGATCGCCACGTTGCCGCGCTTCGATACCGCGACACCGGATCTCGATGATCGGCCCTGGCCGCTCGGCGAACGCGACGCGACCGCAACGCCACGCGGCGACGCAGCCGCGCTCGAAGCTGCAGTTGCCGCCGCGTTCGACACGCCGAATTACGGCGAAGGCCATGCGACCACCGGCGTGCTGGTGCTGCAGGACGGGCGCATCGTCGCCGAGCGCTATCGCGACGGTTTCGGCCCACACACCGCGCAGCGCACCTGGTCGGTGGCCAAGAGTCTGGCCGGCGCGCTGATCGGGGTGGCGCAGGCGGCCGGCGAGCTCGATCCGTCGAAGCCAGCGCCGGTGCCCGAATGGCAGGCGAACGGCGATCCGCGCGCCGCGATCACCGTCGACCAGCTGCTGCGCATGTCCAGCGGCCTGCACAGCGACACCGCCGGCAACCGCACCGACGCGCTGTATTTCGGCGGCGTCACCGTGGCTGAGTCCGCGACCGGCTGGCCGCTGGCGCACCCGCCGGGCGCGCAGTTCCGCTACGCCAACAACGACAGCGTGCTGGCCGTGCACGCGCTGCGTGCGGCGACCGGTGACGAGGCACGCGCGCTGTCGCGACCGTTCACCGACCTGTTCTGGCCGCTGGGCATGACCCGCACCGTGGCCGAGACCGACTGGCGCGGCGGCTTCGTGCTGTCGAGCCAGGTCTGGTCGACCGCGCGCGACCTCGCCCGCTTCGGCCTGCTGCTGCAGCAGGACGGCGTGTTCGACGGCCGGCGCCTGCTGCCCGAAGGCTGGGTGCGCGCGGCGACCACACCGTCCGGCCCCCAGCCCGAGGGCGATCTCGGCTACGGCGCGACCCTGTGGCTGATGCAGCGCGCGCCTGGCGTGCCGGCCGATACCTTTGCCGCGATGGGCAACCGCGGGCAGTACGTGATCGTGGTGCCGTCGCGCGGCGTGGTGCTGGTGCGGCGGGGCGAGGACCCGACCGGCAAGCGCTTCGATCCGGCGACATTCACGGCGGCGGTGCTGGCCAGTCTCGATGCGGAAACGCCGCCGCGCTGAATCGCAGCTGGCGCGAACGGGCCACAACACGGGTGTTTCACCGGTATCAGACAGAAGCGGGTCTAGCGTCGCCCCCAGCAGCACGTCCTCCCATACGCCTTATCGGCGCTGGCGTGCTCGCGGGACCCGCCATGACCAATGACCTCAACAACAGCGCCAATTCTCCAGACCAACGCACGCCGGCCGATGCGGCCGCCGAGGGCCAGGACGCGCTCGAGGCCCAGTTCAAGGCCAGCCTGCCCCAGGCGCCGTATTACTCGGCCGGCCGGCACTGGAACGATTACGCCCCGGCCTACCGGTTTGGTCGCGACAGCCGCCAGCGCCACGCCGGCAGCCGCTTCGATGAAGTGGAGCGTCAGCTCGAGAAGGAATGGAAGGGCGCACGCGACACCTCGCGTCTGGGCTGGATCGAGGCGCGCGGCGCAGTCGAGGACGCCTGGTCGATGTCGCCCGACGGCAGCGATGTCGATGTAGGTCTGGATTCGCCCGGCCCCAAGGTCGGCTGACCCGTCCGTCGCCGATACGGTGAATGCGACGCGGTACCATGGCGCTCTTTGCCGCGGTGCCCGCCCATGACCCGTTCTTCTGATTCCGACGCCCGCCACGGCGTCAGCCGCGACGACGCCGAATCGGCGGTCCGTACCCTGCTGCGCTGGGCCGGCGAGGATCCGGCGCGCGAAGGCCTGCTCGACACCCCGCGCCGTGTCGCCGATGCCTACACCGAGTGGTTCAGCGGCTACGCGACCGATGCCGATGCCTACTTGGCGCGGACGTTCGAGGAAGTTGCCGGCTACGACGAGATGATCGTGCTGCGCGACATCGAGTACGAAAGCCATTGCGAACACCACATGGCGCCGATCATCGGCAAGGTCCACGTGGGCTATCTGCCGGCCGGCAAGGTCGTGGGCATCAGCAAGCTGGCGCGCGTGGTGGAGGCGTATGCCAAGCGCTTCCAGGTGCAGGAGAAGATGACGGCGCAGATCGCCGGCTGCATCCAGCGCACGCTGGCGCCGCTGGGCGTCGGCGTGGTGGTCGAAGGCGCGCACGAGTGCATGACCACCCGCGGCGTGCACAAGCGCGGCGTGAGCATGATCACCTCGACGATGCTCGGCAGCTTCCGCGAGGACGCGCGCACCCGCGCCGAGTTCCTGCGCTTCATCGAAGTCGGCGGCAGCCGCCGCTGAGGTGGGTGTCCGCTGGCGCTCAGGCGCCAGCGAAGGTGTCCCAGCCCATCTTGGCGATGAGTACGACCACCAGGGTCACGAACAGTTTGCGGATCACCGGCGTGCCACCACGCAGCGCGAGCCGGGTGCCGGCGAATGCGCCGGCCACGTTCGCCACCGCCATCGGCACGGCGAACGCCAGCAACACGTGGCCCGAGGGCACGAAGAACGACAGCGCGGCCAGATTGGTCGCGATGTTGACGATCTTCGACGCCGCGGTGGCGCGCAGGAAGTCGAGTCCGAAGAAACGGATGAACAGAAAGATCAGGAAGCTGCCGGTGCCGGGGCCGAACAGGCCGTCGTAGAACCCGATCGCCGCGCCCATCAGCAACGCCAGCCCGAGTTCGCGACGGCCGACATCGCGCGGCCGGTGCAGCGCGCCGAAATCCTTCTTGACCAGGGTGTAGGCCAGCATCGCGACCAGCAGCGCGAGGATCAATGGCCGCACGGCGTCGCGCGGCAGCAGCGTCACCGCGGTGGCGCCGAGGAACGAGAACACGAACGCGGTCGCCGCGGCGAACAACACCGGCGCCCACGGAAAGCGCACGTTGCGCGCGTAGCGCCAACCGGCGGCAGCGGTGCCGAAGAACGAACTGAACTTGTTGGTGCCCAGCAGCGCCGCGGGCGTGTGCTGCGGCAGCGCGGTGAACAACCCCGGCAACTGCACCAGACCGCCGCCGCCGACCGCGGCATCGACCAGCCCCGCCATGAAGGCGACGCAGACCAGCCAGATCAGTTCGGGAAACAGCGCGTCCACGCGAGCGGCCGACATCGGGGGGCGCAAAGCATACGGCGTGAGCGGCGATTGCGGCTGCCCTGAAGTCCTCCCCCGTGTTACGGGGGAGGGTTGGGTGGGGGCGAACCGTCAGCGGTGGGAACGACGGGGTTCGTGCGACGGCTTTCGTCGCGCTGGATCAGCTTGAAGCAATCGGAGCGTTGGCCCCCTCCCAACCCTCCCCCGCGTTGCAGGGGAGGGCTTCGCACGTTCGTCCATCACGGAACCCGGGGCGCCATCAGCCCTCGCGTACAATGGCGGGCCGTTTGTCCGCGATCGAATTTCCGTGAAATCCCAGCTCCGCGCCCTGATCGAGCCGCTCGTCGAGCAGGCCGTCGCCGCTCTGCGCACGGCCGGCACATTGCCTGCCGACTTCGCCACGCCCGACTTCACCGTCGAACGTCCGAAGGACCGCAGCCATGGCGACGCGTCGACGAACGCGGCGATGCTGCTGGCCAAGCCGGCGAAGTCGAATCCGCGCGCGATCGCGCAGGCGCTGGTCGATGCGCTGCCGGTCAACGATGCGATCGCTTCGGTCGAAATCGCGGGCCCGGGCTTCCTCAATTTCCGCCTGACCGCGAATGCGTGGCGCGACCAGCTGGTCGCCGTGCACACGCAGGGCGATGCCTTCGGCCGCAACGACAGCGGCGCCTCGCAGACCGCGGGCGTGGAATACGTGTCGGCGAATCCGACCGGCCCGTTGCATGTCGGCCACGGCCGCGCGGCGGTGATCGGCGACTGCATCGCGCGTGTGCTCGATGCCAACGGTTGGAACGTCAAGCGCGAGTTCTATTACAACGACGCCGGCGTGCAGATCGAGAATCTCGCCCGCTCGACCCGCGCGCGCGCCAAGGGCTTCAAGCCCGGCGATGCGCAGTGGCCGGCCGACGCTTACAACGGCGATTACATCGGTGATGTCGCGCGTGCGTATCTCGATGGCGCGACCGTCGAAGTCGACGGCGTGACTGTTGCAGGCGCCGATGACGCCGACGATGTCGACGCGATCCGTCGTTTCGCCGTGGCGTGGCTGCGCCGCGAGCAGAACGAGGACCTCGCCGCGTTCGGTGTCGGCTTCGACGTGTATTTCCTCGAGTCGTCGCTGTATGCGGACGGCAAGGTGGAAGAAACCGTGCGCGAGCTCGTCGCTCACGGCCACACCTACGAGGAAGGCGGCGCGCTGTGGCTGCGCAGCACCGACTACGGCGACGACAAGGACCGCGTGATGCGCAAGTCCGACGGCACCTACACCTACTTCGTGCCGGACGTGGCCTATCACCTGTCGAAGTGGCAGCGCGGCTACACGCGTGCGATCACCGAACTCGGCGCCGACCACCACGGCTCGCTGGCGCGTGTGCGCGCCGGTTTGCAGGCACTGGATGCTGGCATTCCGCAGGGCTGGCCGGAGTACGTGCTGCACCAGATGGTCACGGTGATGCGTGGCGGCGAGGAAGTGAAGCTCAGCAAGCGCGCCGGCAGCTACCTGACGCTGCGCGATCTGATCGACGAGGCCGGCCGCGATGCGACGCGCTGGTTCCTGGTCGCGCGCAAGCCCGACTCGCAGCTGGTGTTCGACATCGACCTGGCGCGCAGCCAGTCGCTCGACAACCCGGTGTACTACGTGCAGCTCTCGCACGCGCGCATCTGCGGCCTGCTGCGCAAGCTCGGCGACGCGGGTCTCGCGTTCGATCTGCAGAACGGCCTGGCGCAGTTGCCGGACATGACGGACGTCGCGCTGCGCGACGTGCTGATCGACCTGTCTCGCTGGCCGGAAATCGTCGCCGCCGCGGGCGCGCAGCTTGAACCCCACCTGATCGCGACCTACCTGCTGGAGCTGGCACAGGGCTTCCAGACGTACTACAACGATCACCAGTTCCTGGTCGATGACGCCGACGTGCGCGATGCACGTCTGGCGCTGGCCACTGCAGTGCGACAGGTACTGCGCAACGGCCTCACGCTGCTCGGCGTGCAGGCCCCGGAGGCGATGTAATGGCGGCACGACGCGGCAAGACCCAAGCCCGACGCAACGGCGGCAGCTCCGGCGGACTGCCGGGCTGGGCGTGGATGATCATCGGTGTGGTGCTCGCGCTGGGCATCGTGCTGGCGGTACCGCGCCTGCTCAAACCCGATTCGCAGGACGGCTTCTTCCGGCCGAGCCCGAATCCCGATGCGCAGCCGGCCGTCAGCACTACCGATGCCGACGCAGAACCCGAACTGCCGACCCCGGCGGGTCAGCGACCGCGTGCCGCAGCCGGCCAGCAGGGCGCGTCGACCGACTACGATTTCTACACGATGCTGCCCGAGCAGGAGGTCCCGATGACGGACGCCGAACTTGCCGCCAGCACGCGTGCCGAAGCCGAGCGTCAGCGTCGCGCCGAAGCGCAGCAGCAGACTCTGCAGGCCCAGCATCCCGACGCCGCCGACATGGCCGGTGGCACGACGACGACCGGTCCGCAGCCGCTGCCGGAACAGCGCCCGACACCCGCGCAGCCGGCGACCACCGCGCCGGCCACCGCAGCCAGCGCCGCGCCTGCCGCGGCTGGCGATGCCCGCTACATCCTGCAGGCCGGCTCGTTCAGCGCGTCCGGCGACGCCGAAGCCCTCAAGGCCCGCATCGCCCTGCTCGGCCTGACCGCACGCGTGGAATCGGGCGAAGCCGCCGGCCGCACCGTCTATCGCGTCCGCATGGGGCCTTACGGCACTGCGACCGATCTGGCGGAGGCCAAGCAGAAGCTCGGCAACGGCGGCCTGCCGGCGCTGGCGATCAAGGCGCAGTAAGACTCCGCCGTTGGCGAGTGATTGAACACCTCTCCCTCCGGGAGAGGTCGACGCGCAGCGCGCGTCGGGTGAGGGCAGAGCTCCCGTGCTTGCGTTCTACACCCGGCGGCTGTTTTGCCCTCACCCCAACCCCTCTCCCAGAGGGAGAGGGGCTCAAAAGCGCTAATCGCGTTCTAAGGCTGAGCCCCCTTCGAATCAGCCGCCGCCTCCCCACCTCCCCATTCCGTGCCCCCCGTCCCATCCGGATCGCAGCCCACGCGATCCGCCTGCGGACAATGGAGGCTCAAGGGAGGAAGGGCGCCATGACCATCGAAGCGGCACTGATCAAACCCGTCGTCGACGTGCTGCTGGCGCTGTTCCAGCAGGGCAGCGATCTGAAGCTGAAGCACAACGCGCAGGCGTCGGTGCGCGAGGCGATCCGCGAGTTGTTGCAGGCCAATCCGGACGAGAACCGGGCGGCGGCACGCATCGCGATCGCGCGCGCGGCCGGCATCCTGTCCGAGGATGTGGTGCTGGCCGAGGACATGCTGCAGAAACATCGCGCGACGAAGGCACGCACACGCGGCAAGTCGACGACCGGCAGGCGGCGCGTGCCGAGCGAACCGGTCGACACCGAAACGCCGCCACGCAAAGCGCCGGCGAAACCCGGGCCCGGCACTCCGACATCACACTGAGTCTGCAAGGCTCGACGCTCCCGTCTCCCGAGCATGGCCATGGCCGGTGTCCTCGTGTTCGCGGCATTGAGTCTGTTGTGGTGCTGCAGCGAACTGTGGATCGGGCTGCGCCACCGCGCGTCCGATCGCAGTCGCGATGCCGGCACGCTGGCGCGTCTGGTGCTCGTGATCGGCGGCTGCGTGACCGTCGCGCTGGTCGTGTCGATCTGGCCACCGGGGCGCTTGCCACCCGCGTGGCAACCGGCGCTGCTGTGGAGCGGCTGCACGTTGATGCTCGCCGGCATGCTGTTCCGCTGGTGGGCGATCCGCGTGCTCGCCGAACATTTCACCGTCGATGTCGCCATCGCCGCCGATCACAAACTGATCCGCAGCGGTCCGTACCGGACGCTGCGCCATCCCTCGTACACGGGTCTACTGATCACCTTCTCGGGATTTCTGTGCGTGCTCGGCAGCTGGCTGGCGCCGCTGGTCGTTGCCGCGCCGTTGTGGTTCGCGCTGCGCGGGCGCATCCGCATCGAGGAAGCCGCGCTGTCGGCGGCGTTCCCGGTCGACTATCCCGAATACGCACGCACGACGCGTCGGCTGCTGCCCGGCATCTGGTGAGCCGGCGCGGCGACGTCACCGGGTAAGCTGTACCACCCCGCACGTTGCCGACTTCGCATGACCACCCAGCCCACGACCGCCCTCAGCGACACCGAACTCGACCGGCTGGATGTGCTGCTCGACCGCTGCACCGATCCCGAAACCGGCCTCGGCAATCTGGAAATGCTCGACGGTTTCCTGTCCGCGCTCGCGGTCGGTCCGGTCGACGTCGAACTGCCGACCGTGTTCCCGGCGATCTGGGGCACGGGCGAGGTGCCGCGCCGCGACGAACGTCAGACCCGCGAAGCCGAGGCGCTGATCACGCGACTGGCCGCCGAAGTCGAACAGCGCATCCGCCACGATCCCTCGGAAGAGAACGATCGCGAATCGCTGATGCCGCTGCTGGGCCTGCCGCCGGAATCCGAGGGCGACGAAGACAAGGCCGACGGCGCCGATGCGCTCGATGGAATTCCCGAGGACTTCCCGTTCGCCGCGGCCTGGGCCGCCGGTTTCCTGCGCGGCGCCGCGCAGTTCGAAGACGCGTGGGCGAAGTGGATGGAAGACCACGAGGCGATCGACAACGATCTGGGCGTGATCACGCGTCTGGCGATCGTCGATCCTTCCCAGCTCGCGGACGCGGAAATGACGGCCGAGGAGATGCTCACCCTCGACGAGCGTTTCGACCTGACCTACGACCTGCCGGACATGCTTTACGACATGTACCTGCAGCGTCTGCACGACCGCCGCCCGGCGCCGGCCAAGCGCGCCGACGTGCCCGGCCGCAACGATCCCTGCAGCTGCGGCAGCGGCAAGAAGTACAAGAAGTGCTGCGCGGACCAGGCGTCCGAGTAAGCCGCAGTCCGGCGCTGACGACACGCGTCCGCGTTGCCTGATGCCGCATCGATCGCGCGCCGCACGCCGGCGCGCCGCGTTCCAAGGAGACCCGTCATGACCCGCACCATTCTCATCACCGGCGGCACCTCCGGTTTCGGCGCAGCAACCGTCGCACGTTTTCTCGCCGGCGGCTGGCGCGTGGTCGCTACGGGTCGTCGCGCCGAGCGGTTGCAGGCGCTGGTCTATGCGCACGGCAGCGAGCGCCTGCACACCGCCGCGTTCGACATCCGCGATGAAGCCGCGATGCATGCCGCGCTCGATGCGCTGCCGGCGGACTTCCGCGACATCGACGCACTGGTCAACAACGCCGGTCTCGCGCTCGGCACCGCGCCCGCGCAGCGCGCCGACCTCGCGCAGTGGCGGCAGATGATCGACACCAACGTCACCGCACTGGTCACGCTGACGCACGCCTTGCTGCCGACGCTGATCGAACGCCGCGGCGCGATCCTCAACGTCAGCTCGATCGCCGGCAGCTATCCGTATCCCGGCGGCAACGCCTACGGCGGCACGAAGGCCTTCGTCACCCAGTTCTCGCTGGGACTGCGCAGCGATCTGCACGGCACCGGCGTGCGCGTGACCTCGATCGAGCCGGGCCTGGCCGAAACCGAGTTCACCCTCGTGCGCACCAGCGGCGACCAGTCGGCATCCGACACGCTGTACACCGGCGCGCAACCGATCGTTGCCGACGACATCGCCGAGACATTGTGGTGGGTCGCGAACCTGCCGCCGCACCTCAACATCAACCGGCTCGAAGTGATGCCGGTGAGCCAGTCGTTCGCGGGCTTCCAGATCCATCGCGAGGCCTGAGCTTCAAAATCATCGTCATCCCGGCGGCTTTCAACAGACGAATGTCTGGTCGGACCGGAAGCGCTCTACAACAACGCGGAGCGCTGGTCATCCAGTGCCTTCAGACCTTAATCGTGAAGGTCGAGATGATCCATCGCGGCGCACGATCGCTCTCTCAAGCCCTCCCCCGCGTGCGGGGGAGGGTTGGGTGGGGGCAATCGGTCACGGCGTCGCGTAGCGAAAACCACGCGTTCGATCGGTATGGGGGATCCAGGTATTTCCGCCAACTGGCTGTTCGCCCCCGCCCCAGCCCTCCCCCGCGCGCGGGGGGAGGGAGAACGACTGGCGCATCCAGGCATTGGCTGAGACACGCGCGAATCAGAGGCACAGGGGCGAGTGAGCAGGAACCCTGCGGGCAGCGCACGCCTATTGCAGCGGCGCCCAGACGAAGCTGCCCTCGCGGCGCACGATCCGGCCCAGTCCCGGATACGGAAAATGCGGCGAGGCCACGGTGACGTCGCTGTCGGCCGCGCGCGCCAGCAGAGCTTCGCGGCTGGCCTCGGCGGCCGGCGCATCGCCATCGAACGCGATCGTCCACTGCGGGCGCTGCACCGACACGGCGAAGTGATGCGCACCGTCGCCGATGTAGAGCAGGCGCGCGTCGCCGTCGACGATCTCGTAGGCGCTGTGGCCCGTCGTATGGCCTTCGACCGCGACTGCGGTGACGCCCGGCACGACTTCGGCGCCAGGTGCGAACGCGTCGACGCGCGGTGCGATGGCTGCGGCCAGCGCGGCATTCGACGCGTCGGCCTGCAACGCCTGCCATTCCGGCGCCGAAAGATGCACGGTCGCATTCGCGAATACAGCCTGGCCGGCGTCATCGACGAGCCCGCCGACGTGGTCGGGATGCGCGTGGCTGATGAAGATGTCGGTGATCTGTGCAGGCTCGACACCCGCGGCGCGCAACGACACCGGCAGACGGCCCGCATCGGCGAAGTCGGCATCGCCGGCACCGGTGTCGAACAGCAGCACGCGATCGCCGCTGCGCACCAGCAACGCCTGCACGCTCAGATGCACGGTGTCGGTGGGTTCGCCGGCCTTCGTCAGCAGCGCATCGACTTCGGCCTTCGGCGCGCCGATGCCGAGCGTCTTGCCGTCATTGGGAAACCGGATGTCGCCATCGCGCAGCACGGCTGCATCGAGCGTGCCGATCTTGAAACGATGCACGTCGGCGCTGTCGGCGGCGGGCGCGGCGTCGGCGGTCGTCATCGGCGGCGGCGGCGCATCGACAGTGGCCGGCGGCGGCGCTGGCTCGGAGCAGGCGGCGAGCACGGCGGCGAGGGCAATGGCGAGCAGCGCGCGGGCAGGACGGACAGAACGCATGGGCAGAACTCCGGAAAAGGGACGCGGCCGTTTTGGGCCGGACACGATGCCCGGCAAGCATAATCCCGGGGCAGGTTTCGATTGGTTGCACCGGCGGCCTGATGCATTCCGTGATCATTGCCGCGATGCCAGCGAAAGAAAATCCGACGCAATGGCACGCCGCTGCTGGACGCACGTGTTGCTATCGTTGTCGCAACACCATGCAAGGAAGCAGGACACATGAAAGGACACATCGCCGCATTGCTCGCGATATCGCTGCTCAACCTGTCTCCAGCACACGCGGACCCGCGCGCCGCCGCGCACGTTGAGAACATGTTCCGTGTCGTGGATACGAATCGCGACGGCATCATCACGATTGCCGAGAGTGATGTCGCGATCGAAACTGAATTCCGGAAGTTCGACCTCGACGGCGATGGCATCTGGAGCTACGCCGAAGTGAGCAAGCAACAACTTGACGCAGGCGCCTCGCAACTGCCGCCAGACGTGCAGGCGAAAGTCATTGCGGGCGCCTACGCCAACTACGATATGGACGGCGACCGACGTATCACGCTCGCGAACTACCGGCAGGTCCAGACCGCAATTCTGCTGCAGGCCGACTTCGACAAGGATGGCCAGGTGACACTTCAGGAGGCGCGCCAGCTGCATGGCGTGGACGCGCCCTGACCGCCCGGCGCATCACTCCAGCGGTGTGTCGTCCAGATACGTGTAACCCGTGAGTCCGGCTTCCAGTGCGTCCTTGAGCCGCTGCGATTCGTCATCCGCCAGCGCGGCATCGTCGACCAGCGCGGTGTAACGCGCGCGCAGGTCTTCGAGGCGATAGCCCACGTAATCGAGCATCACGTCGGTGGTGTCGCCGCGGCGCTGCTGCACGACGGTGATGCCATCGCCCTCGATCTTCACTTCCACCGCGTCGGTGTCGCCGAACAGGTTGTGGATGTCGCCGAGGATTTCCTGGTAGGCGCCGACCATGAAGAAGCCGAGACGGTACTGCTCGCCCTTGCGCAGCGGATGCAGCGGCAACGAGGTATCGAGATCCTCGTTCTCGACGTAGATGTCGATCTTGCCGTCGGAGTCGCAGGTCAGATCGGCGATCACGCCGCGACGCTCGGGCAGTTCGTCGAGGCGCTCGATCGGCACGATCGGAAACACCTGGTCGATCGCCCAGACGTCCGGCATCGATTCGAACACGCTGAAGTTGACGAAGTACTTGTCGACCAGACGCTCGTTGAGTTCGTCGAGCAGCGGGCGGTGGCTCTTCTCGTCGAAGGTGAGCCGTGCGCGCACTGCATGCGCGATCGCATAGAACAGATCGTCGATGCGCGCGCGATGCGTCAGGTCCATCTGGCCGAGCGCGTACAACGCCAGGCCTTCCGCATGCTGGTGCTGCGCTTCGTGGAAGAGTTCGACCGCCGGACGCGAGGTCAGTTCGGTATGCAGTTCACGCAGGTTCGCAACGACCGCAGGCTCGTCGTCATGCACGTCGGGCACGCGGCCTTCCGGCGCGCGTTCGACTTCGGACACGTTGGCGACCAGTACCGCATGGTGCGCGGTCATCGCGCGGCCGCATTCGGTGACGATGCGCGGCGGGGTGAGACCGTGCTCGGCGCAGGCCTGCGCCAGCGGCTGCACGATCGAACCGGCGTACTGGCGGATGCCGTAGTTCACCGAGTTGTAGCTGCGCGAACGCGTGCCTTCGTAATCGACACCGAGACCACCGCCGACATCGACGTGGCTGATCGTCGCACCGAGCTTGGTCAGCTCGACGAAGTAACGCACCGCCTCACGCATGCCGTTGGAGATGTCGCGGACATTGGAGATCTGCGAGCCCATGTGGAAATGCAGCAGCTGCAGGCAGTCCGCCATGCCGGCGTCACGCAGCTTCTTCCACAGGTCCAGCAGCTGACGCGGATTGAGGCCGAACTTGGCCTTGTCGCCGCCGCTGTTCTGCCACTTGCCCGCGCCGAGCGACGCAAGGCGCATGCGCACGCCGAGGCCCGGCTTCACGCCGAGCGCCGCGGCTTCCTCCATCACCAGCGCGAGCTCGGACGGCTTCTCGACGACGATGAAGGTCTCGAGGCCGAGCTTGCGGCCGATCAGCGCGAGGCGGATGTACTCGCGGTCCTTGTAGCCGTTGCAGACCACGAGGCCGCCCGGACGCGAGAGCGCCAGCACCGCCATCAGCTCCGGCTTGCTGCCCGCTTCCAACCCAAAGCCGTCGCCGTGGTGCGTGGCCAGCGTGCCGGCGACGCCCTGGTGCTGGTTGACCTTGATCGGATAGACGGCCGTGTAGCCGCCCGGATACTCCCACTCGGCCTGGGCCTGCGCGAAAGCCTCCTGCAATCGCGCGAGGCGATCGCCGAGGATGTCGGGGAAGCGCACCAGCATCGGCAGCTGCGCGCCGTTCGCGCGCGCGGCGTCGACCGCCTCGGGCAGCGCGATCGACGGGCCGTGCTTGCCGCGCGGCGACACCACGATGCGGCCGGCGTCATCGACGTCGAAATACCCCTCGCTCCAGTGCGGGATCGAGTAGGTCTTGCGGGCGAGGTCGGTGGACCAGGCGGTCATCGGCGGCATTCCGGTCAAGCATGAAGGCCGCATAGTCTAGGGTCTGGCAGCCGAACCTGTGGTGACACCGGCCGCAGCCACGCTCAGAGCGCCTGTCCCTTCCCTCGTCGATAGACCGGCGTACCGCACAGGCGCCGCACCTGCTTCGCCAGCGCCGCAGCATCGCTGCCGGTGAACACGGTGTGGCTGCCCGGCAGCTGCATCGCCTCCGACACCGCGCGCAGGCCGGCGGCTTCGCTGGCGATCGAGCCACGCCAGTCCAGCAGCAGCACGTAATGCGCGGACTGTTCGCGCATCGCGACCTGTTTGCGCACCAGCCACGCGCTGACGATACGTTCGTGGCGGGCGAGCGTGGCGGTCAGGCGCCCCAGCGCGGCTGTGTCGAGATCGTGCGGCTGCAGGGCATCGCCATCGACGACGGCATCGCGATCACGCAGATCGTCGGCGCGTGGCGCGAGTTCGTCACGCAGCGCGATGATCTCGCGGGCCGTGTCGGCATCTACGTCGGGATCGCGCAGCAGTGCCGCCAGCGCATCGCCGACCGGTCCGACCGCGCCTGCATCGCGCGCGACCGCCTGACGCAGATGGCTGATGCCGCCAGTATCGCCTGCCTGCAGCTGGCGCAGTCCGAGACGGAACGCGACCATCGCGCTGTCCGGATGCGCGGCATGCGCGCGCGCCAGGACCGGCAGCGGATCGCGATCGATCTCGACTGTCTGGAACAGCCGCGCATGTTCGACGGCTTCTTCGGCCGAGCGCTCCGGCAAGGCGTCGAGCGCATGGAAACGTGCGCGATCGTCCGAACCCGCGGCGTGCAGCGCCTGCCATTCCGTCTTCAGTTGCGTGCGCCAGTGCTGGTCCAGGTCGCGTTCGATGGCGTCCAGCGCATCGCCGAGCCATACCGATGCAGGTGCGCCGGGCGTGCGCAGGACGGCAGACGCGCCCAGCGCATTGAGACGCCGCGCCAGAACCGGATGCGTGTCGTAGGGATCGACATCGCGATCGGCAATCGCGAGCAGGCGCGCCGGATCCGGCTGCGGCGCAGCGCGCAGCCCCTCGATCAACGGGGCGAGCAACTGCACCGGCGGATGCGATTGCACGCGCGCGCGGGCGAGGACGCGCGGCCACAGCGTCGACTGCAGGCGCCCGCTGCCGTGTTCGATGCGCAGCAGCGCACTGGCCATCGCGTCACGGCTGACCACCCGCGCCGCAGTTGCGTCGGCGCGGAATTCGTGCGCCCGCGCGAGCACGAAACTCCACGCGTCGAACAGCGGCGCGTACCACGCATAGAAACGCGCGATCGGCAGCGACAGCAGGAAGCCGCTGCGCGCCAAGCCGTCGACGGCGCGATACCAGGTAAAGCGCACGCGGTAGAGCCAGCCGGCGAGCCGGCCGTGCTGCTCGCCGAAATGCCCGAACTCGTGTGCGATCACCGCGGCAGCCTCGTCGCGATCGAGCAGCTGCAACAGCGGCAGACCCAGCACCAGGTAATGCCGGTGCCCGGCGAGACCGAGCAGGCGCGGCAGGCTGGCTGCGGCGGCATTGAGCTGGGTGTCGATGACGATGCCCGCCAGCGGCGGTGCACCGGTCGCCTGGCGCAGGCGCTCGACTTCGGCCTGCAACGCCGGCGCCTCGTCCGCTGCCAGCAAGCGCCCGTCCGGCACCTCGAAGCGCACCCACAGCGCGCGCACCAGCGCGGCGATCCCGGCAACGGCGATCAGCAGCACGATCGCCAGTTGCGGCTCGAAACGGACGCCCTGCACGAGCACCCGCCATGCGATCGCGAGCGGCGCGGCCAGGAGCAGCAGCAACAGCCCGATCAGGAAACCGTAACCGGCGAGTGCCAGCAGCAGGACCCGGATCAGATATGCGCGCGGGGCGGCGGCGGCGATGGTTTCGAGGCGCTGGACCCGCGCGCGATGGCGGTCGGTGGCGGCCTGCGCCGCGCGGCGATCTTCCATGGGCTCTGGCGGCGTCGGCAGCGGGTGCGTCGCAGTATCGCATCGGCCCGGACACGAAGCCGACACCTGGACTTCGCTACAATTTCGCCCCTCGCGCGGGGCCTCGCCTTTACACGCCGCCGCCGGAATTCCCTTCTTCCGCTTTGCAGGACACCTCATGACCGCGCCCAACTGGCTCTACGAAAACTTCGAAACGGCCGGCTCGGCCATCGGCTTCCGCGTCAACGCGAAGCTCGACGAGGTGCAGTCGCCGTTCCAGAAGATCGAGATCTACGAAAGCACCGACTGGGGCAACGTCATGCTCATCGACGGCGCGATGATGGTCACCACGCGCGACAACTTCCTCTACCACGAGATGATGTCGCACCCGGCGCTGTTCACTCACGCCGCGCCGAAGACCGTCGTGATCATCGGCGGCGGCGACTGCGGCACGCTGCGCGAAGTGCTGCGCCACCCGGGCGTCGAGAAGGCCGTGCAGTGCGACATCGACGAGCAGGTCACGCGCATGGCGGAGAAGTATTTCCCCGAGCTGTGCGAATCCAATGGCGACCCGCGCGCCGAGATCCTGTTCGACGACGGCATCGCCTACATGGCGAACTGCGCGCCCGGCAGTGTCGACATCGTGATCGTCGATTCGACCGATCCGGTCGGCCCGGCCGAAGGCCTGTTCAACAAGGCGTTCTTCGAAAGCTGCCACCGCGCGCTGAAGGACGACGGCATCCTCGTCCAGCAGTCCGAATCGCCGCTGGTGCTGCTGGAACTGATCCAGGCCATGCGCGCCGAGATGGGCAAGGCCGGCTTCACCACATTCCAGACCCTGCCGTTCCCGCAGCCCTGCTACCCGACCGGCTGGTGGAGCTGCACGCTGGCGCGCAAGGGCCAAGGCTTCGATTTCCGTGAAGCCGACGCACGCGCCAAGCCGTTCGAGACGCTGTACTACACCGCCGACATCCACAAGGGCGCGCAGTCGCTGCCGCCGTTCGTGGCGAAGGCGTTGGGCGAGAGCTGAGCCACCGCGTCAGCCGCATCCGCTGGATACGACGAGGCCCCGCATTGCGGGGCCTCGTGCGTTGCGGCGCGGTGCAAGCTCAGATCGCGTCGGAATCCAGCTCGCCGGTCCGGATCCGCACCGCGCGCTCGAGGTCGTAGACGAAGATCTTGCCGTCGCCGATCTTGCCCATGCCGGCGGACTTGAGGATCGCTTCGACGACGTTGTCGACGATGTCGTCGGTGATCACGATTTCCAGCTTCACCTTCGGCAGGAAGTCGACGACGTATTCGGCGCCGCGATAGAGCTCGGTGTGGCCCTTCTGGCGGCCGAAGCCTTTCACTTCGGTGACGGTGATGCCGTTGACGCCGACGTCGGCGAGCGCTTCGCGCACGTCGTCGAGCTTGAACGGCTTGATGATGGCCATGACCATTTTCATCGCATGGGCCTCCCCGGTATGGATTCGGGGACAGGATACGCCACGCTCACGCGGCGCCCCACACGATCACGGCAACCGCGGCTTGTCGCGGCCCCACCCGCATGCTGTAGTGCCGCCCCGCCAGGCGCCGGGATTCCCCTACCGCGCCCCAGGGCCGCTGCCGACGGCATGCATGTACCCGCCGGGCGAGTCTGGCCATGCAATCAAGGACACCGTGATGATCGATCTGAACTCCGTCGACGAACTCGCCCGCCGCCTCAGCAGCCTGGTGCCGCCAGGCCTGCGCGAGAGCCGAGAAGAGATCCAGGAAAACTTCAAGGCCGTGCTGCAGTCGGGCCTGACCAAGCTGGATCTGGTGACCCGCGAAGAATTCGAAGTCCAGCGCGCGGTGCTGCTGCGCACGCGCGAGAAGCTCGAAGCGCTGGAAGCGCAGGTGCGCCAGATCGAGGCCCAGTCGTCGCCGGCGAGCGCCGCATCGACCGGTAACGCGAGCACCGCCCACTAGAGGACACACCATGGGACTTGCGCTCGTGCACGGACGTGCGCGCGCAGGCATCCGCGCCCCCGAGGTCAAGGTCGAGGTGCATCTCGGCGGCGGACTGCCGTCGATGTCGATCGTCGGGCTGCCGGAAGCCGCGGTACGCGAAGCCAAGGACCGGGTCCGCGCCGCGATCCAGTGCGCGCAATACGAATTTCCCGCGCGCCGCATCACCGTCAATCTCGCGCCTGCCGACCTGCCCAAGGGCGGCGGCCGCTTCGATCTGCCGATCGCGCTGGGCATCCTCGCCGCAAGCGGCCAGATTCCCGCCGACGCGCTGCGCGACTGGGAGTTCGTCGGCGAACTCGGCCTGACCGGCGAACTGCGCGCGATCGATGGTGCGCTGCCTGCCGCGCTTGCAGTCGCCGGTACCGGACGTTCGCTGTTGGTGCCCGCGGCGAACGGCGCCGAAGCCGCACTTGCCTCCGATGTCGCCGTGCATACCGCGCGCACGCTGCTCGAAGTCTGCGCGATGCTCGGCGGCCAGAAATCGCTACCGCAGGCCGTCCCGCCACCGCAGCGCCACGTGCCGACGATCGATCTGCGCGATGTGCGTGGGCAGGCGCAGGCGCGCCGCGCGCTGGAGATCGCGGCAGCGGGTGGACATCATCTCTTGCTCGTCGGGCCGCCCGGATGCGGCAAGACACTGCTCGCGTCGCGCCTGCCCGGCCTGCTGCCGCCTGCAAGCGAAGCCGAAGCATTGGAAACCGCAGCCGTGCTGTCGGTCAGTGGACGCGGACTGGACCCGACCGTCTGGCGCACGCGCCCGTTCCGCAATCCGCATCACACCGCCAGCGCCGTGGCGCTGGTCGGCGGTGGCTGTGAATTCCAGCGAATGACGCGACTCTCCAAAAATTACCGCGACTGGCGTAGACATCTGCTTCTCTTTCGCCAGTTAGAGGTTTCTGTAATCTCTTCCCGTAATCCGGACCGGCCAGAAGAGGGTATTCAGCGAGATAGGGGCGCATCGTTCCCAGTCAGGTGGCCCAATGCGTACAAAAAACCCGGATGCACAGATGATCGCGACGCTCAAACGGGCCGACGCCTGCAGCGATTGTTCTCCCGCGCAAGCGGCATGATGCTCGCACTGAGCCCGATGTCCGACCCGAACGCGGCGCATACAGAGTTAGCGCCTATACGCATCCGCCGCCAGCTCAACTCTTTGGTTACCGCTTCGTTCGAAGGGCATCCTTGATCTCATTCTTGAGAGCCCGCTCGGGCAGCACCTTCTCCGGCAGGGCATTGTAAGTCTAGCGCTCCTCCAGTCTCGGCTCCTCGGGCCACCAACTACCACAGGCATCAGAAAGCCTGGCTGAAACTGTGCTCACAGCACAGCTCTTTGACAGAGAGGCCAGCTCACGTCCACGCGGGAGATTACGAACTGAAACGAGGACGCTTCAGCCCGCCCATTCAACTAGGACCTGGACCTGACACGAAAAACTGCGCCTGAAGGCTCTCATAACGCTTGCAATTCGTACCCGCATGGGGTTTAGATAGCCATCGGGGAAGACAGGCCACCCGCACCGTCGGATATGGAGGTGCGGCAGCTCGGTCAGTTAAGGAGTGGGATTCGCATGGCAGCGATCATTACAGAAGTGCGTTCGGGAGTCCGTACGTCTCTAATCTCTCGGCTTCTACTTTGGCTTAAAGCCCTAAAAGCACTCTTTCCCAATACTACGGTGAGTCCGTAGTTGTTGGACGCGCGCGCACTCTGCACAAGCATTGCTGCCTGCGTCCTAGATCGATAGAGATCGCTTTTTCTACTTCAATTCGACCTCACGCAACGGAGCGCTCAGGATGAGCATTAATGCAAGAGTCGTTTCACCAAACTGCAATATACGAAGCCTCCTGTCTCGGCTGATTGCAGCTTCGGCGTGCGTCATGGCTGCGCCGGCTTTCGCTCAAGAGAGTAATCAAACGTTCACGCTCTATGACGGGGAAGATCAAGTTTTTGGAGTATATGAGACTCAAGAGGAGGCTGAAAGGGCGATCAGCACTATTCCTGGAATAGATTGGGCACCCACTGCGTATCAATACGTTACAGAGATACGAGACCAAGTCTTCTCTCCTGATAGTGGTGAGCTCACAATCACATACTGGATGGGCAAACTTCAGCCATCAGATCCGGACTGGCAGTATTGGACTACTTACGGAGATCAGCTCACCTTTGCGTCTGAGGCAGAAGCGGTCGCCTATTCCGTGAATGATCTGAACCAATCTAATACTTTCTGCCCGCCGGGGGCCAGCCTGGTTCCGGACGGGGACTGGATTGATTCCTACCCGGGTTTCACACAAGACCGTAGATATACTGAGACCTACATACAGGGCCGCAATACACAGGAAAGCCCCTGTGTGCCTATTACGACCAGCGTCTGGGGCGCATTTGTAAGAACTAGGCGATTGGATTGCCCGATCAAGATCGTATTTATCCCAGGCGTTCCCGAGCCGATGCCAATAACTTTTTGGTCCGACGAGCACAATGCGTGCGTGAGCGCCTATACAGCGAAAATTAAAACAAAGGCGCCACAGTGCGACGCCAATGACGCAAGTTCTGGTCTAGTTGGAAATCCGTGCGATGTAAAAACTGGCGAGAAGGTCGAGACTGAAGTGGACTTCGACTTGGACTGGGTCCAGTTGGCACGCACCTACCATTCGGGAGTTTCGCACACAACTGGCGGCTACGGCGCCGGCTGGATGGACCCGCACCGAGTGCGTCTATCAATTGGCCCCAACTCGATAAGCCTCATAGCAGGCAATGGCTACATCGTGCCTTTTCGTCAAGAAGCGAACGAGTACCGTGCCACCGATAGTAGCGGCGGAACTATCGTAGACGACTCGGGGCAGTGGACTCTGCATCGTCAGGACATGATCTATCATTTCGACGATCGCGGTCGCCTGCTTTCAAAGATGTCTCCCGACGGCATGGGGCTTATCTATGGCTACGACAGCTACGGCCGGTTGGAAACGGTCTCGTCTCTGCAAGGGCGCTCAATCCAGTTTAATTACGCGGATACTTCTGGCGATGCGCTGATCACAAGCGTCTCTATGGGTGGCGTGCCACTCGCGGTCTACAGCTACAGCGATGAAAGGCTCCAGAGCGTTTCTTATCCTGATCTCAGCACGCGTAGCTACCACTATGAAGATGCACGCTTCCCGCGCCACTTGACAGGCATCACCGCTGAGAACGGCCTGCGCTTCAGTACCTTCGCATATGACTCTAAGGGACGCGTCGTCTCCAGTCAGCGAGCAAGCGGCGCAGATGGCGTTACGTTGTCGTACTCGCCGACCGGCACCAATGTGACGGATTCGCTAGGCGAGCTGACCACCTACGTGATGACTGATGCAGGTGGCGACTCGTCCAAGGTGGCGTCAGTTACCGACAGTGCGGGAACTATCGGCTACTCCTATAACGACGCGGCGGTCGACGTCCGTCGTCGCCTGAATTCGGTTACCGATCGAAGGGGCATCCAGACCGGACATATCTATACCCAGGGCACAGACGTTCTGACTGGTGAGCCTATCGTAGTGAACACCAAGACTGAAGCACTGGGCCTACCTGAGCAACGCGTAGTTAGCGAGCGTCGTGACCTCGCCACGAATCAGTTGCTGACAGTCACCAGTGACGACAGGGAAGTAAGTTACACCTACAACGCCCGGATGCAACCGGTCACGAGGACCGTTAAAGATCTAGCCACCAGCCAAACTCGGATCACAACTTATGCCTATTGTAGCGCGGCTGATGCCGCCCTCCCGGCCGGACCATGTCCAATCGAGGGATTGCTAAAAGCAGTCGATGGCCCGCGCACCGATGTGTCTGACATTACTACCTATGCATATCATTCTAGTGATGCGCCGTCGTGCTCCACGTCGATCACCACGTGTCAGTTCCGCAGGGGCGACTTGCGGCAAGTGACGGATGCGCTCGGCATAACTACAGAAGTTCTGAGCTATGACGGCAGTGGTCGTTATACGTCGATAAAGGATTCCAGAGGGGTCGTTTCCGACTTCGAGTACAGCTCCCGCGGCTGGCTTACAGCACACAAGGTACGCGGCACCGATGTCGGCGCTGAAGACGATGACCGGATTGTCCGCATCGAATATTGGCCTACCGGTTTGATCAAGCGTGTTACCCAGCCAGACGGCGCCTCTACCGATTACGAGTACGATGACGCGCAACGTCTGACTACCATCCGCGATAATGATGGCAACAGCATCGCCTATGTGCTGGATAACGCCGGTAACCGTGTCGCCGAGGAAACGCGCGACAGCAATGGCACCCTCCGGCGAACGCTTTCCCGCATTTTCAGTCAAGCTGGCCAACTCGCTACGCAAGCCGACGCTAGCGATAACCCAACGGATTTTTACTACGACCCGAATGGCAGTCTTTTGACGGTCAATGATCCGCTTGGTCGTCAGACCGCCCACGCTTACGATTCCCTGAATCGCCTGAAATCTACCCTACAAGATGTCGGCGGCATTGAGTCGGAAACGAAGTTCGAATACGACCCCCTTGACAACTTGACGAGAGTGTTCGACCCGAGAGGTCTCGTAACCGATTACACCTACAACGCATTGGGGGACCTGCTTTCGCTCAACAGTCCAGATACCGGCACGTCGAACTATACCTATGACAGCGCCGGCAACCGAATCGGCCAAGTCGATGCGCGCGGGCAAGCCAGCAGCTATACCTATGATTCACTCAATCGCGTAACGGGAATCACCTTCGCGGGCGCTTCCAATCTTGACGTCACTTACGGCTATGACGTGGTCCAACCCGAGTGCGCTGTTGGGGAAATTTTTGCCATTGGCCAGCTGACCTTGATGAGCGACGCCAGCGGCAGCACGCAGTATTGTTACGACCGCTTTGGTGAGCTCGTGCGCAAGGTGCAGGTAACTAATGGCCAGACCCTCGTACTGCTCTACGGTTATAACAAGGCCGGCCGCTTACAGCAGCTTACGTATCCGGATGGCACGATGATCGACTACGTGCGTGACGTCCAAGGTCGGGTGACTGAGATAGGCGTGACCTCTCTCGGCAGCACGCGCGAGGTGCTGCTGACCGATGCCAGCTACTACCCATTCGGCAATTCGGCGGGCTGGACCTACGGCAACGGCCGCACGCTATCTCGCACATACGACTTGGACTATAGGCCACAATTAATCCTGGACTCGGCCCCGGGCGGACTGGACTTGGGTTACACCTATGACCCGACCGGCCATCTTTCGCAGCTGCGCACTGCTGATCTGGCTGATCCGCCAAAAGCCCGCTTTGATTACGATCCGCTTGGTAGGCTCACAACGTTCCGTGACGGGACGTCCCAGACGCCTATTGAGCAATACACCTATGATGCGACGGGTAACCGAACAAGCTTTGCAAACGGGAACGGAAGTCAGTCCTACTCTTATCCGGCCGACAGCAATCGGCTGACGTCGGTCGGAGGAGTAGCGCGCACCTACGACTCAGTCGGGAACACACTGACCGACGGCACAGGAACATCCTTTACATACACTGCCGCCAACCGGCTTGGTAGCGTTGCGAGAGGTGGCGGCACAGCGAGGCACTACACGTTTAACGGGGATGGTGAACGTGTCCGCAGTCATCTAGGCATCGATGAAATTATAACGATTTACGACGAAGCTGGTCGCTGGTTGGGCGATTACGATTTTACTGGCCAGCCCATGCAACAGGCGATATGGCTTGACGAGGCGCCGGTGGGTCTGCTGGTGGGAAGTGCAACATCTTTTGATCGTTTACATTATTTGCAACCCGATCACCTGGGCACTCCACGTTCAGTGATCCATCCGATTAGGAATGTCGGAGTTTGGCATTGGGATCTAACTAGCGAAGCTTTCGGAAACAGTCCTCCAAATCAAGATCCGGACTATGACGGCGTCGCTTTCTCATTCAGCATGCGATTTCCAGGCCAGCGTTACGACGCTTACTCGAATATTAACTACAACTACTTTAGGGATTATGTACCGGAGATAGGACGCTATGCTCAGAGCGATCCCATTGGATTGGCGGGCGGGGTGAGCACTTATGCATATGGCGGTGGCAATCCGATCTCGTTCGTTGATCCGTTTGGACTACAGGAATTCCACCCTGGGATTGCTAGGACGGAGACCGGAGCGTATGCCGTCAATTGGCGCTATTATGTGAATACGACTTTAGAGGCGCTGGGATTTCCGGCCGCATTCCCGGTTGCATTTGCCGCAGGGACTGGTGACTTCGGACAGCAGTATGCTGATCAATGGTCAGCCACCTACTTGGTCGGCGGATCGCACGGTGGATGGGTTGGTCAAGATAAGTATTTTCATTGCATGGCAAACTGCCAAGCAGCGCAGAAAGGCATTGGTGGGTCTGCTGCCGCCCAGTGCGTTAGCGATGCACGAGAGTGGTTCGATCAAAACATAAAGGGTGACTCTGCTGCAGACTCCGCAGCGGATCAATTTGCAAATTTGCTTGGACGCACAGGTGGGCGAATGAGCCCTACCGGAAATTGCTCGCGGATGTGTAGCGGCTACCGTCCTGGCGGGAGCTTCCCCTTCTAATGATCTATGAGTCGCTAATGAGCATTCATAAATTTTCCCTGGCGATTGTGATTATTTCCGTGCTTTCTGGTTGCGTCGAAGTGGCAAGCACCGAGTATGTAGATCGCAATCAGGCCCTTGCTAGTAACGCGATTGGTGAATCCAAGTGGCTGCCCGCTTGGCTGCCTGAAGATGCTGTCAACATTAGAGAGGCACACGATATCGACACAAATGAGTCGTGGTTAGTCTTCCGTCCGAGTGGCGGTGTTCTCGTCCTGCCGGTGCAGTGCAAGCAGGCAAATAAGCCGGCAATGACGGAGGAGCGAGTTATGCAGCGGTTTCCCCAGTTCGCTCGTGATGCTCGGTTGCGTGCGTCTGACTATTCCGGCGAGTTCTATCTTTGCCCGGAGGTGGGTGCCGGTCGCTGGGTCACGCATGACGAGGAATTAAATCTGGTCTATAGCCGAGTAAAGTTCTGAGTTGAAGCGAGCGCAGAACTTTCAAGGCGAGTCTTCCCCCGCATGGGAGACAAGAACCCCCGCCAAGTGCGGGGGCCCACTGCAACGGCCGCGTTGACACGTCGATCAGGTACCCACTGCCTGGCGCTTGTGCGCCGGCCCTTGAGCTTACTGGCGATGAAATCCCTCATGTCGAGCCCAGTTTGGCGTACGTCCGCCGAGTACGGCGTTCTTGGACTCGAGCTCCCTAACTCGCCGCAGTTCAAACGCTTCCAGATGGCGATGTGAGGCATCACGAAGTCAGACTACAAGGGCGTAGCGAGGGACCATCCTAGAGTAGCTCTAGCGGTTTCCTCTCCTCCAGCGCGTTGAACAGTTCGATTTGGCGCTGCTCGGACAGGTCCGCCGTGCTGTCGACGTTCTTGAGCAAACCATCGACACGATCCTGCAGACCGAGCAGGTCAGTCCTGGCTGCCGCATCGAGGTGGGCGTATCGCGGGGTTTCTGCCAGGACATCGTGGCGGATGTCGGCCTGCTGGGTCCGGATTGCGCTCGCGTCCCGTTGGGACGCCGGTGCATCCGTTGCGTTCGCACTGGACGCCAGGAGAACAAGAAGCAACGGTAATGCGGTCTTCTTCCACATGGCACGCACCTCGACGGGTCGGTCACCGCAGCGTATGCCGATTCTCGCGCCACCGCGAACGGCTCCCGCCTGAATGCGGAGAGCCGTCGCAATGGTGCCAACCCGCGCGCGTCAGGCCGCCTTGGTCTCGTAAAACTGTTCCTCTTCCGTCGAACCCGTCAGCGCGGTGACGCTCGACGCGCCGCCCTGGATCACCGTCGTCACGTCGTCGAAGTAGCCGGCGCCGACTTCCTGCTGATGCGAGACGAAGGTGTAGCCCTTGTCGCGCGCAGCGAATTCGCGTTCCTGCACCTGCTCGACGTAATGCTTCATGCCTTCGCCGCGAGCGTAGTCGTGGGCGAACTGGAAGCTGTTGAACCAGTTGATGTGGATGCCGGCCAGAGTGATGAACTGGAACTTGTAGCCCAGCGCCGCCAGATCCTCCTGGAAGCTCGCGATCTGGCGGTCGTCGAGGTTCTTCTTCCAGTTGAAGCTCGGCGAGCAGTTGTAGCTGAGCAGTTTGCCGGGGTGCTTGGCGTGCACCGCCTGGGCGAACTCGCGGGCAAAGCCGATGTCCGGCGTGCCGGTCTCGCACCAGACCAGGTCTGCGTATGGCGCGTAGGCCACACCGCGGCTGATCGCCTGCTCCAGGCCGTTGCGCACCTTGTAGAAGCCTTCGGCTGTGCGCTCACCGGTGACGAACGGCGCATCGTTGGCGTCGAAATCCGAGGTGAGCAGATTCGCAGCTTCAGCATCGGTGCGCGCGAGCACGATCGCCGGCACCCCGAGCACGTCCGCGGCCAGTCGCGCGGCGACCAGCTTCTGCACGGCCTCCTGCGTGGGCACAAGCACCTTGCCGCCCATGTGGCCGCACTTCTTGACCGCGGCCAGCTGGTCCTCGAAATGCACGCCCGAGGCGCCGGCG
The DNA here is from genome assembly GCF_021233355.1 of Luteimonas fraxinea. NCBI lineage: Bacteria > Pseudomonadati > Pseudomonadota > Gammaproteobacteria > Lysobacterales > Lysobacteraceae > Luteimonas > Luteimonas fraxinea. Next base: position 1,875,144 of record NZ_CP089507.1, read on the forward strand.
ACGAGCATGTTCTTCATCAGTTCATAGGCATTGAGCACGCCGCCGAAACCGGCCTCGCCGTCGGCGACGATCGGCAGGAAGAAGTCGATCGCCTCAGCCTCGTCGAGCTTGCCGTCGGCAATGTTCTTCCACTGGATCTCGTCGGCGCGCTGGAAGGTATTGTTGATCCGGCGGACCATCGTCGGCACCGAGTCGTAGGCGTACAGCGACTGGTCCGGATACATCGTCTCGGAACTGTTGCCGTCGGCGGCGACCTGCCAGCCGGACAGATACACCGCTTCCAGGCCGGCCTTGGCCTGCTGCATCGCCTGGCCCGCGCTGATCGCGCCGAAGGCGTTGACGTAGCCCTTCTTCGCGTCGCCGTTGACGAGGTCCCACAGCTTCTCGGCGCCGCGCTTGGCCAGCGTGTGCTCCGGCTGCACGCTGCCGCGCAGGCGCACGACGTCGGCGGCGGAGTACGGCCGCTGGATGCCGTTCCAGCGCGGGTTGGTGGTCCAGTCCTGTTGCAGCGCGTCGATCTGTTGCTGGCGGGTGGTCATGGCAGGTCTCCTTCGGAGCGGGATTCGGGATGGGTGATCTGGACGCGCGTCTGATCGGCGGTGTTCACGGCGACTCAAAGCCGCGCGTACGCCGGCAACGTCAGAAAGTCTTCGAGCGTGTCGCGATGCGTCAGGTCTTCCAGCAGCGCAATGGCTTCGGGCACGCGCGCCGCGCCCGGGATGTCCTGACCGGCGAGCTTCGACGGCAGCGACAGCAGCACGCGGTCGAGTAGCGCGTCGTCGATCGCGGTGCCGTCGTCGAGATGGAGCGGCGCGTGACCGTCGTCGGCGTAATGGATCCACTGCCAGAGTTGCGCGCGCGCGATCTCGGCGGTCGCGGCGTCTTCCATCATGTGGTGGATCGGCACGCAGCCGTTGCCGTCGAGCCAGGCGGCGATGTAACGCACGCAGACCTCGACATTGCCGTCGAATCCCGCGCGGCTGATCGTGCCGATCGAGGGTGCGATCAGATCGTCGCGGTCGACCAGCACGTCATCGCGCGTCATCGCGTGCTGGTGCGGGCCGCGCATGCGCTCGTCGAAGATCTGCTTCGCCAGCGGAATCAGTGCCGGATGCGCGACCCAGGTGCCGTCATGGCCCGCGGTGACCTCGCGCAGCTTGTCCGCGCGCACGCGCGCCATCGCGGCGTTGTTCGCTGCGTCGTCGCCGGCGATCGGGATCTGCGCCGCCATGCCGCCCATCGCGTGCGCGCCGCGGCGGTGGCAGGTCTGCACCAGCAGTTCCGAATATGCCTTCAGGAACGGCTGGGTCATCGTGACCTGCGCGCGCTCCGGCAGCACACGGTCGCGGTGGCGGCGGAAGGTCTTGAGGTAGGAAAAGATGTAGTCCCAGCGGCCGCAGTTGAGACCGGCGATGCGGTCCTTCAGCGCGTACAGGATCTCGTCCATCTCGAACACGGCCGGCAAGGTTTCGATCAGCACGGTCACGCGGATCTGCCCGGCCGGCAGCCCCAGCGAGCGTTCGATGTGGGCCAGCACGTCGTCCCACAGCTGGGCCTCTTCCATCGACTGCAGCTTGGGAATGTAGAAGTACGGGCCGCGGTCCTTGGCTGCCAGCGCGTGCGCGTTGTGGAAGGCGAACAGGCCGGCGTCGAACAGCGCGCCCGACATCGGCGTGCCGTCGATGCGCACGTGCTTCTCGTCGAGATGCCAGCCACGCGGACGCACGATCAACACCGCGCGCTGGTCCTCGGGCTTCAGCGCGTAGTGCTTGCCGGCGTCCGACGTGAATTCCAGCGTGCCGGCGATCGCGTCGCGCAGCGCGCGCTGGCCGGTCAGCAGGTTGCGCCAGGTCGGCGAGGTCGAATCCTCGAAGTCGGCCATGTAGCAGCTCGCGCCGGAATTCAACGCGTTGATGACCATCTTCGGATCGACGGGACCGGTGATCTCGACCCGCCGGTCGCGCAGCGCGGCCGGCAATGGCGCGACGCGCCATTCGGACTCGCGGATGCTGCGTGTCGCGGTGCGGAAGTCCGGCAGCGCGCCGGCATCGAAGGCAGCCTGGCGGTTCCGGCGTTCGGCCAGCAGGCCCAGCCGGCGGACGTCGAAGCGGTCGTGCAGATCGGTCAGGAACGCGAGGGCGGCGGTGTCCAGCAGGTCGGCCGGGGTGCCGGCAGGCACGGAGATGCGCGGGTCTTCGGTGGGCGGAGTGGGCTTGATGACGGCATTCACGGGAACGGTCCTTTCGCATGCAGCGGCGGTATTGCGGTGCAGCAGACCGTCCTCCCAAGCCGGTTATTTGACAACCGAGTTCTGTCAATGCCTATCATCAGCTGCGCTTATACGAGCATCCTGATGTCCGCCAAGTCCCCGTCAGACCTCAGGTTTCCGTACAAGAGCGACCGGCTCAAACCGCTGCGCGCGTTCTGTCAAACCACGCGATTGGGTTCAGTCTCGCGGGCTGCGGAGGCGCTCTACGTCAGCCAGCCGGCGATTTCACTGCAGCTGCAGGCACTGGAACGCGAGCTCGGGGTCAAGTTGCTGGAGCGCAGCGGCCGGCGGCTCGTGCCCACGCGCGAGGGCGAGGTGCTCTACGCATTGGCGATGCCGCTGGTCGAAGGGCTGGATGGCCTGCCGGCGGCGTTCCGGCGCGAAGTGGGCGGGCTCGATGCCGGCGAGCTGACCGTCGCGGCCAACAGCTCGACGATCCTCTACCTGCTGCCGCGCATCGTCGACCTGTTCCGCCGCCAGCACCCGGACGTGCGCCTGACGCTGCAGGATGCGATCACCGCCGACGGCACCGACCTGCTGCGCAGCGACGCCGTCGATCTCGTGGTCGGCTCGATGGTCGATGTGCCCGGCGACCTCAGCTACGCGCCGGTCTACCGCTTCGACCCGATCCTGCTGACCCCGCCCGATCACGCCCTCGCCCGCGCGAAGACGCTCACGCTGGAAGAGATCGGCCGCTACGGCCTGATCCTCCCGCCGAAACGCCAGATCACCTACCGCCTCGTCGACCAGGTCTTCCAGCAGGCCCGCGTGCCCTACACGGTGGCGCTGGAAGTGGGCGGCTGGGAGGTCATCAAGCAGTACGTCGCGATGGGCATGGGCATCTCGATCGTCAGCTCGATCTGCCTCGACGACAGCGACAGCGCGCGCCTGGCGACGCGGTCGGTGTCGGCGTGGTTTCCGGCGCGCTCTTACGGCGTCGTCGTGCGCAAGGGCAAGGTGCTGTCACCGCAGGCGCGCGCTTTCATCGAACTGATCCAGCCGGATCTGTTCGTGCGGCGGGATCATGAGGATGCGGGGCATTCGGAGCGGTAGCTCGGATTCGGTTTGCCGTTGCGGTTGCGTTGCCGTTGCCGTTGCCGTTGATCTTGATTTTCAGGACGCTCCGGGTTTGAACGCAGACCCGGAGGGCGCCGCACATGGATGTGCGGCGTTTTTCGACCGAGCCAGGATGGCGAGTCGAAAAATCCCGGAACGAACAACGCGCCATGACGCTTTGATCGGGGCTGGCCCTTTTCTTTGGTTCCGTTTCTTTTGGCGTCCAGCAAAAGAAATGAACCCGCTCGCCGCAAGGCGAGTGGAAGCGTCTGACGTTGCTTCTCGTCGCAGGCGTAAAGCGAAGATCCAACGCTTTCGTCCGCTGACGCGGCCGAGTTCATTTCTTTTGGTGGACGCCAAAAGAAACGGAACCAAAAAAAAAAACTTCTCCCCGACACGTCCACAGCCCGCGGCTTGTCGCGCACCGGGATTTTCCGACTCGGCATCCTGCCTCGGTCGGAAAACGCCGCCCATCCATGGGCGGCGCCCTCCGGGTGTGCGGTCGCCGCGTCGCTTATGGGCTACGGAACATCGACGGCAAGAGCAGACACGGATCGCGATTGGACTGGTCGCAAGGCCAGAGCCCGCACTAGTGAATCGGCAACGAGATCAGCGGACGGCCAGCCATTCCCGCATCAAATCTGATGTCTCATCTGCCCGTTCGAGCGGCGGCAAATGTCCACACACCTCCAGTCGATGCAACGTCGACCCCGCGATGCCCGCGTGCATTACTTCCGCCTCGACCGGCGGCGTCAGCCGATCATCCTCACCGACGACGATCAAAGTGGGCACCTCGATACGCACAAGCAGCGGCTCGGAATCCGGACGCGCGAGAATCGCCGCCTGCTGCCGCAGATACCCATCCGCGCCGACCTCAGCCGCCATCGACTGCACGATCTCACCGATCGGACCGTCGACGTGCGATGGATGCACGAGGCTCGGCAGCAGCTGGCGGGTCACGCCGACGAAGCGGCCGCGGCCGATCGCGTCGATGCCGCGTTGGCGTTGTGCGGCGCGTTCCGGAGAATCGGGACGCGCGCTGGTCGCGATCAATGCGAGACGGGTCACGCGTTCGGGCGCGCGGCGCAGGATCTCGAAGGCGACGTAACCACCCATCGACAGTGCAGCAAGGGCGAAGCGCGGTGGCGCATTAGCCAGTGCGCGTTCCGCCATCGCGCCGACGCTGTCGTCGCGGGTGAGGTCGGCGACGCGCGGGTCAGCGACATTGTCGAGGGCGTCGATCTGCGCCTGCCACAACCGGGCCGTGCACAGCAGGCCCGGCAGCAACAGCAACGGTGCGCGGTCGCTCACGATGTCGGGCGCAATCGCCTCAGGCCTTGAGCAGGGTGAACTGCTCGGCCGTACCGGCTTCCGAATCCGGCGCGATCCACACGTCGAACAGGCCGGGCTCGGCGGCGAACGCGCCGCTGCGCGTGGTGAAGGCGAGCTGGTCGCGATGCAGGGTGAACGACACCGTGGTGTGCGCGCCCGGCGCCAGTGCGACTTTGCGGAAATCCTTGAGCTCGCGGATCGGACGCACGCGGCTGGCGACGCGGTCGTGGATGTAGAGCTGCACCACTTCTTCGCCGAAGCGGCTGCCGTCGTTGCGCAGCGTCACCGACACGGTCAGCGTGCCGTCCCAGTCCAGCGTGTCTGCCGACAGTTCGATATCGCCGTAGACGAAGCGCGTGTACGACAGGCCGTGGCCGAAGGGATACAGCGCGCTGTTGGGCATCTCGCGCCAGCGGCTCTTGAACTCCGACATCGTCGGCAGTTCGGGGCGGCCGGTGCGCTGGCGGTTGTAGTAGAGCGGCTGCTGGCCGGAATCGCGCGGGAAGCTCACCGGCAGGCGCGCGGACGGGTTGTAGTCGCCGAACAGCACCTCGGCGACGGCAGGACCGGTTGCAGTGCCGAGGAACCAGGTCGCGAGAATCGCCTGCGCGTCGTGCACCGCGCCGTGCAGCGCGAGTGCGCGGCCATGACGCAGCAGCACGACGACCGGCGTGCCGGTGGCGGCCACGGCCTCGGCCAGCGCCTGCTGCGCGGACGGCACGACGATCTGCGTGCGTGATTGCGCTTCGCCACTGAAGCCCTGTGGTTCACCGATCGCGAGCAGCACGACATCCGCATTGCGCGCGGCCTCGACCGCGGCCTCGATGCCGCCATCGATCGCGTCTTCCATGCCGCTGCCGTCGACGACATCGAGCGCATCGCCATCATCGAGCGCAGCGCGCAGGCCGTCTTCGAGATTGACGTGCAGGCGCTTGTCGCCGAACAGCGTCCAGCAGCCTTCGATGTTGTCGCGGTCGCGCGCATACGGGCCGATCAGCGCGAGCTTCTGACCGGATTTGCGCAGCGGCAGCAGATCGCCGTCGTTCTTCAGCAGCACGATCGAGCGGCGCGCGGCGTCGAGCGCGAGGTCGCCGTGCAGCGCTTTCGGATCGAGCGCGGCTTCGACGTCGGGATCGAGCGAGCGGTACGGATTGTCGAACAGGCCGATCGCCTGCTTGACCGCGAACACGCGGCGCACGCCCTCGTCGATCACGTCCATCGACACTTCGCCGCTGGCGACGAGATCGGGCAGATGCGCGGCGTAGAGGCCGCTCTGCATGCTCATGTCGACACCGGCGGTGAACGAGAGCTTCGTCGCCTCGCGGTCGTCGCCGGCGAAGCCGTGCGCGACGAGTTCGAAGTCCGCGGTGTAGTCGGACACCACGAAGCCCTTGAAGCCCCATTCGCCGCGCAGCAGATCGGTCAGCAGGCCGTCGTGGGCAGACGCCGGCACGCCGTTGATGTCGTTGAAGGCGCTCATCACCGTCAGCGCGCCGGCATCCAGTGCGGCCTTGAACGGCGGCAGATGCACGTCACGCAGCGTGCCCTCGGAAATCTCGACGCTGTTGTAGTCCAGGCCGCCCATCACCGCGCCGTAGCCGACGAAGTGCTTGGACGTGGCCAGCATCGAATCGTCCGCGGTCAGATCGCTGCCCTGGAAGCCGCGCACGCGCGCCGCCGAGAACGCATTGCCGAGCACCACGTCTTCGCCCGCGGCTTCGGCCACGCGGCCCCAGCGCTGGTCGCGGGCGATGTCGAGCGTCGGCGCGAAGGTCCAGTGCAGGCCGCAGGCGGTCGCCTCGATCGCCGCGGCGCGCGCGGTGCGCTCGGCCAGGTCGGGCTCGAAGCTCGCAGCCTCGCCCAGCGGGATCGGGAATACGGTGCGCATGCCGTGGATCACGTCGGCGCCCATCAGCAGCGGGATGCCGAGCCGGCTTTCCTCGACCGCGATGCGCTGCGACTCGCGGCCCTGCACCGCGCCGACGCCGTTGAATACCGCGCCCACGCGGCCGGCACGGATCTGCTCGCGCAGCTCGCCGGCGTTCAACTCGTTCATCTCGGGATTCACGTCGGCCGCGAACGGCCGCAGCATGTCGGCAAAAATGCCGAGCTGGCCGATCTTCTCCTCGAGGGTCATCCGTGCGAGCAGCGCTTCGAGCCGGTCATCCAGGCGCATCAATCGATCCCATGTAAACGATTACAGCCGGCGATTATAGGACGCACGCCGGGAGGCGGGTCCAGTATCGCCGCGCGCGGCGCGCAGGAACAGCCGCAGCGCGGTCAGCCGAGGTCGTGCACGGTGGGTGCGGGCGCAGCCGGTGGCACTGGGCGGCGCGCAGGCATGAAGGGCGAGACCGGATCACTGGCCGGGAAGGTCTCGTCCAGCGCTTCGTCCTGGGTCTCTTCCACGTGCTGCCGCTCGGCGTCGGGATCGGGCGGGGATGTCGGGGGCGTGTGCATGCGGTCACCGTGGCCCTGTGGCGTGCGTGCGCGCGTGAATCCGGCCGCCCGTTTCAGCGCCCCGGGTTGACGCGCGATGCACGGCAGCGGTGCGAGCTTCCGAAGTTCATGCGGCCAGCCGTCCCGCGCCGGCGCATCGGAGGCTTCCATGGCACGTCCCATCTGGTCCGGCTCGCTGTCCTTCGGCCTGCTCAACATCCCGGTCTCGCTGATGTCGGGCGAGCGCCGGACCGATCTCAGCTTCCGCATGCTCGACTCGCGCGACAAGAAGCCGATCCGGTTCGAGCGCGTCAACGCCGACACTGGCGAGGAAGTGCCGTGGAAGGACATCGTCAAGGCCTTCGAGTACGACAAGGGCAGCTATGTCGTCATCGAGAAGGAAGACATCGCCTCGGCCGCGCCGGAATCGCACGAATCCGTCGACGTGGAAGCTTTCGTCGATGCCGGCAGCATCGGCACGCGGTTCTACGAGAAGCCCTACATCCTGGTACCCGGCAAGAAGGCCGAGAAAGGCTACGTGCTGTTGCGCGAGACGCTGAAGAAGACCGGCAAGATCGGCATCGCCCGCGTCGTGATCCGCACCCGGGAATATCTGTGCGCGGTGATGCCCGAGGACGACGCCCTGGTGCTGATGCTGCTGCGCTATCCGCAGGAACTCGTGGATCCCGCCGACTACAAGCTGCCGACCGGCAGTGCGTCGAGCTATCGCATCGCCGACAAGGAAGTGCAGATGGCGACGCAGCTGATCGATTCGATGGCCGCCGACTGGGCGCCGGACGCTTATCACGACGAATTCCGCGAACGCCTGTCGGACATCATCAAGAAGCGCATCAAGGCCAAGGGCGTGAAGACCAAGGTCGTCGACGCGCCAGCCCATCACGAGGATGCGGCGACCAACGTCGTCGACTTCGTCGCGCTGCTGCAGAAGAGCCTCAAGGACAACACGCGCACGCCCGCCGGAAGCAGCGACAAGGTGCCGGTGAAAAAGTCCGCCACGAAGAAGGCCGCGAAGAAGACGACGAAGAAAGCCGCCAAGACGCCTGCGACCAAGGCAGCAAAGAAGACCACGCGCAAGGCGTCCTGAGATGTCGCTGACCGAGTACCGGCGCAAGCGGAAGTTCGACGCGACCCGCGAACCGGAACCGGGCAAACCCGCGCCACGCGGACGCCGCGCGATCTTCGTCGTGCAGCTGCACCACGCCAGCCGGCGCCATTACGACTTCCGTCTGCAGGTCGGCGATGCGCTCAAGAGCTGGGCGGTGCCGAAAGGACCGAGCTACGACCCGGACGTGAAGCGCATGGCGGTCGAGGTGGAGGACCATCCACTCGACTACGCCGAGTTCGAAGGCGAGATCCCGAAGGGCCAGTACGGCGGCGGTCACGTCGCGCAGTTCGATACCGGCGTGTGGGCTGCCGATGGCGATGCCGAAGCGGGGCTGGCCAAGGGCCATCTGCGTTTCGAACTGTTCGGCCGCAAGCTCAAGGGACGCTGGCACCTCGTGCGCTCGGGCAAGCCGGCGCGCCAGCCGCAATGGCTGCTGTTCAAGGATCGCGACGATTACGCCGGCAAACTGGAAGCCGACGACCTGCTCGCCGATGTGCCCGCGCCGCCGGCCGAGGACGCAAAACGCGCCGGCACCGGCAAGTCGCGCAAACGCAAGCAAACCGAGGTCGACGTGCCGACCCAGCGCGCCCACGACTGGGCGGCTGAGGCGCGCAAGTTGCCCGGTGCGCAGCGCGGGCCGGCGCCGACCGGCGCGTTCGAACCGCAGCTCGCGAAGCTCGGTGACGCCGCGCCCGCTGGCGAGGCGTGGCTGCACGAACTCAAATGGGACGGCTACCGGCTGCTGGCCACCGTCGCGCGCGGTCAGGTGCAGCTCTGGTCGCGCAATGCGCTGGAGTGGACTGGCAAGGTGCCGGAGATCACCGAGGCGGTGTCGCGGCTCGGGCTGAAATCGGCGGCGCTCGATGGCGAACTCATCGCAGGCCGCGGCAGCCGCGAGGATTTCAATCTGCTGCAGGGCACGCTGTCCGGCGAGCGCCAGGGCGCACTGGCGCTGGTGCTGTTCGACCTGCTGCACGTGGACGGCGTCGACATCAGCGAGGTTCCGCTGGTCGCACGCAAGGCGCTGCTGCAGCACATTCTCGGCGACGCGCCGCCTGCGCATCTGGCCTTCAGCACGCACATCGAAGGCAACGCCGACACCGCGATTGAACTCGCGTCGGAATCCGGCTTCGAAGGCATCATTTCCAAGCGCAGCGATCGCGGCTATCGGCCCGGACGCGGCGACGACTGGCGCAAGACCAAGGAACTGGCCAGCGACGAATATGCAGTCGTTGGCTACACGCCGCCCAAGGGCAGCCGCAGCGGCTTTGGCGCGCTGCTGCTCGCGCGGCCCGATGCCGAGCACGGCTGGCGTTACGCCGGACGCGTGGGCTCGGGCTTCAGCGATGCCCTGCTCGACGAACTCACCCCGCGCATCGGCCGCGCCGGCCGCAGCGAACCCAGCGTGTACGTGACGCCGAACGACACCGATCTGCGCGCGGCGAAATGGTTCGCGCCGCGCTTCGTCGTCGAGGTGTTTTCGCGCGGTACCGGCGGCCACGGCCTGCTGCGCCAGCCGTCATTGAAGGCGGTGCGGCCCGACAAGTCGGTGGACGATCTGCACGACAGCGATCGCGACGGAGCGAACGACATGGCCAAGACAAGCGAACGATCGGCGAGCACCGCGGCGCCGGCGAAGCAGAAGACTGCCAAGCGGGCCACAAAGGCCGTTTCGAAGGCCGCTGCAAAATCACCCGCAAAGAAGCGCACGCAACGCGATACCGACAGCGAACGCGTACCGCCGACCCTGTCGAGCCCGGACAAGGTGCTGTTCCCCAGCGACGCCCTGACCAAGCGCGATGTCGCCGACTACTACGCCGCGGCGATGCCGTGGCTGCTGCCGGAGATCGCCGGGCGTCCGCTGTCGGTGATCCGCTGTCCCGGCGGCATCGACGGTCCCTGCTTCTTCCAGAAGCACCACACCGCCGGCATGAGCCTGGTCGAAACGGTGCGGCTCAAGGACGAGGCCGGCGCCAGCGACTATCTGATCGCCAACGACGCCGCCGCGGTCATGGAGCTGGTGCAGTTCAACGCGCTGGAATTCCATCCCTGGGGCGCGCATGCCGACGCGCCGGACACCGCCGACCGCATCGTGTTCGACCTCGATCCGGGCGACGGCGTGAGCTGGGCCGAGATCGTCGCCGCTGCGCGGCAAGTGCGCGGGCTGCTGCAGCAGCTCAAGCTCGAATCCTTCGTCCGCACCACCGGCGGCAAGGGTCTGCACGTGGTGGTGCCGCTGGACCCGGGCAGCGACTGGGACGTGGTCAAGCCCTTCGCGCATGCGTTCGCGCAGGGCATGACCGAACTCGATCCGCTCAAGTACGTGGCGACCGCGACCAAGAAGTTCCGCAAGCAGAAGATCTTCGTCGACTACCTGCGCAATGGCCGCGGTGCGACCGCGGTCGCATCGTTCTCGCTGCGCGCACGCGCCGGCGCACCGGTGTCGATGCCGTTGCGCTGGGAGGATCTCGGCAAGCTCAAATCCGGCGACGCCTGGACGCTGCGCAACGCACCGGCCCGGCTCAAGCGGCTCAAGGCGCATCCGTGGGGCGATTTCATGGCGCTGCGGCAGTCGCTCGACGGCATCGTCGACTGAGGCGCACGGGCGGTCCGGTAGCATGCGGCGCGTCCATGACCGCTTCCACGCCGAACGACACCATGCGCATCCCGCACGATCCCTACACGCCGCCGGCGACCGAAGTCCGCGACACGCCATCCGCGCCAATGCGCGACGCGCCGTTCTACGTGGTCTCGTCGACGAAGTTCGTCGTGCTCTACGTCGCCACGCTCGGCCTCTACCAGCTGTTCTGGTTCTGGACGCACTGGTCGCGCTGGCGCATGGGCCGCAACGAGACGATCTGGCCGGTGCCGCGCGCGCTGTTCGGCCTGTTCTATGCCCACGCACTGGCGCGCCGCATCGACCGCATGCTGGACGAGCGCGGCGTCACCCGGCGCTGGTGGCCGATGACGCTGGCCACCGTATTCGTCGTCATGGAAGTGCTCAACTACGGCAGCGCGATCGCGTGGCCGTGGCTCGTGTTCCACCTGTCGAACGCGTGGCTGTGGCTCGAGTGGCTCGGCGTGATCGTGATTCCGGTCAACTGCGTGTGTCTGCTGCGCGTGCAGCTGGCGGCGAACGCCGCGTGCGGCGATCCGGATGCGCGCAGCAATCGCCGCTTCACGATCTACAACGTCGCCTGGATCCTGCTCGGCATCAGCGCGACCGCATGGACCGTCTACGACGGCCTGCGTACCGGCACACTCTGATCCGCTTCAGCGCCGCGCAGCCAATCGCAATCCGCGCGGCGTGAGCACGCGCTCGGCGATCTCGAACACGCCCTGCACCGCCAGCGCGAGCAGCGCCGCCGGCACGGCGCCTTCGAGGATCAGGCCGATGTCGTCGAGGCGGATGCCGGTCAGGATCGGCTGGCCGTAACCGCCCGCGCCGATCAGTGCGCCGAGCGTCGCGGTGCCGACATTGATCACCGCCGCGGTCTTGATGCCGGCGAGGATCGTGCGCAAGGCGAGCGGCAGCTCGACGCGCCATAAACGCGTACCGGCCGGCAGGCCGATCGCCGCGGCGGTCTCGCGCAACTCGAGGGGAATGCCGGTCAGTCCCGCATGCGTGTTGCGCACGATCGGCAGCAGGCTGTAGAGAAATAGCGCGGCGATTGCCGGGCCGGCGCCGATGCCGAACAGCGGAATCATGAAGACGAACACCGCCAGCGACGGCAGCGTCTGCAGCACACCGGTCAGCGCGAGCACGGCCTGTCCGAGACGCGGTCGACGCGCGGCGAGAATGCCCAGCGGCAAGGCGACCAGCAGCGCGGCGCCGAGCGAGATGCCGACCAGCGCGAGATGCTCGCGCGTGCGCTGCCAGATGCGGGCGACGCGGCCGTCGCTCTCGGGCGCTTCCAGCCCCAGCCAGTCGGCCGCGACGGCAGCTTCCACTTCGCGGTCGAGCTTCACGCGTGCGTTGAGCCGCTGCATCGTTGCCGCATCGATGCGCCCTTCCAGTCTATGCAGTGCGTCGCGCAACGCCGGCGCGCGTTGCGCCAGATCGCTGCGGTAGAGATAGACCGCCGCGTAGGACGGGAAGTACTGGCGGTCGTCGCGCAACACGACGAGGTCGTGATACGGAATCTCGGCGTCGGTGCGGTAGAGATCGGTCGCGTCGATCGCGCCGTTGGCGAGTGCGCGATAGGCCAGGTCGTGATCGAGACCATCGGGCGACTGCGGCAGCGCATACGCGTCGCGCAGACCGGGCCAGCCGTCGGCCCGCGACATAAACTCGTTGCTCAGCCCGAGCCGCAGCTTGGGATGCGCGCGCAGGTCCGACAGCGTGCGGATGCCGAGTCCGGCCGCGTGCGCGCGGCGCATGCCCAGCGCGTAGCTGTTGTCGAAGCCGAGCGGTGCGGTCATCGCCAGGCCTTCGCGCGCGAGCGCCGTCTGCATTGCCGCGACATCGGCGCCCGGCATCTGCAGCAGTTCGTCGGCGAGCGTGCCGGTGTACTCGGCGTAGGCGTCGATGCTGCCGTCCTGCAGCGCGCGCCACAGGATGCGGGTGCCACCGAGCTGGCGCTGATGCCGCACATCCGCGCCGGCCTCGCGACCGGCCTGGGTCGCGATCTCGCCGAGCAGTACGCCTTCGGTGAAGTTCTTCGAACCGACGACGACCGGCGCGGCGAACACACCGCCACACACGAACATCAGCAACGCCGCGACGGAGTACCGCACGCCCGACCTCACGCGGCGTCCTCGACGCTGCGCTGCGCGGTCATGAAGGCGCGCACGAACGGTTCGGCCGGTGCATCGAGCAACGTCCGCGGCGCGCCCTGCTGGACGATGCGTCCGTCGCGCAGCAGCACGATGGTGTCGGCGAACCACGCGGCCTCGGCGACATCGTGGGTCACCAGCACCACGGTCTTGCCGAGGCGCTCGAACAGCGCGCGCATCTCGGCCTGCAGGTCGAACCGGACGATGGGATCGAGCGCGCCCAGTGGCTCGTCGAGCAACAGCACGTCGGGGTCGAGCATCAAGGCGCGGATCAGGCCCACGCGCTGCCGCTGACCGCCCGACAGTTCCGCCGGATAGCGTCGCAAGGCATCGTCCGGCAGACGGCACAGGGCGGCGAGTTCGCTCGCACGCGTGGTGATGCGCGCCGACGACCAGCCCAGGGTGCGTGGCAGCAGACCGACGTTGCCGATCGCATCGAGATGCGGAAACAGCCCGCCTTCCTGGATCACGTAGCCGATGCGCCGCCGGTGCGCAAGCAGCGCGTCGCGACGCAGCGCCATGCCCTCGAACCGCACTTCGCCGGCATCCGGCCACTCGAGGCCGATCAGCAGGCGCAGCAGCGTCGACTTGCCGGCCCCACTCGGGCCGATCAGCGCCGTCGTTTCGCCCGGCGCAATGCGCAGATCGATGCCGTCGAGACCGACGGTCGCGCCGAAGCGGCGGTGCACCTGGTGGAGTTCGAACATGGGCCGACAGTAGCGCAGCCGGTGGCGGCGACGTGTCGCGATCGGACGACTGTTCGTGGCTTCCGCCCGGACATACGATGCAGGCTTCTCATTGCAAGGACGCAACGATGCAGGACACCCGCCCGGAACCCAATCTCTACGCGCCGCCCGCCAGCGAGATACGCGCCGAATCACCGGCAGGCGCGCTGCAGGCGCACACGTTCTACGTCGTGTCCATCCCGAAGTTCTGCGTGCTCTACGTCGCCACATTCGGGGGCTACGGGCTGTACTGGTTCTACATGCACTGGCAGCGCTATCGGCACACCTCTGGCCGCAGCGAAACAATCTGGCCGGTACCTCGCGCAGTGTTCTCGATCTTCTTCACCCACGCACTGACCGAGCGTGTCGCGCGCGTCCTCGGCCCCGGTCGCCGGGATATCCACTGGTCACCGCGCAGCCTGGCGACAAGCTACGTGGTGCTGGCGATCGCCGGCAACATCCTCGATCGGCTGGCCGGCGGCGGGATCGGCTCACCGACGACCGACCTCATGTCGATCGTGGTGCTCGCGCCGGCCGCATGGGTGCTGGGGGAAATCCAGTCTGCTGCCAATCACGCCTGCAACGATCCGGCCGGCAGTGGCAATGCGCATTTCACGTGGGCGAACTGGATCTGGATCGCGCTGGGGGCCGCACTCTGGGCGCTGGTGATCATGGGCCTTTTCATGCCCGAATGAGGTACCGCGCTGGCGTGCTACCGTCGCCCTCCCGCACCGGAGCCGCCCATGTCCCGTCCCGTTCTGACCGTCGCCTGCGCGGTGTTGCTGGTCGCCTGCGGAGGTCGCGACAGCGACGCGGCGGTGCAGGCGCAGACCGCGCCGGGTGCGCCGATGCCGCCGGCCGCCGTGGTCGCCAACGAGACGCCCGCCGGACAACGGATCGAGGCCGACGTGCGTGTGCTGGCCGACGATGCGATGGCCGGGCGCGAGACCGGAACCCTAGGTTTCGACAGCGCCGCCGAGCACGTCGCGCGTCGCTTCGCCGAGAGTGGTCTGCAGCCGGCCGGTGACGACGGTGGCTGGTTCCAGCGCGTGCCGCTGGTGCGCGCGGTTGCGGACCCGGCCGCAGCGACGCTCTCGGTGTCGCGCAACGGCCGCACGATCGCACTGCGGCCGAACGACCAGTTCCTGCCGATGCCGGATTTCAACGCGGCCGAGGGCGACGTCGCCGCGCCGGCGGTGTTCGTCGGCCAGGCGATCCACGCGCCGGAACTCGGCCACGACGACTTTGCCGGTGTCGAGCTGCAGGGCCGCATCGCCATCGTGTTCGGCGGCGCGCCGCGTGGCTTCGAGCCGAATCCGCAGGCGCACTACGCCAGCCTGCACACCAAGATCGAAGCGGTGGTCGCGCGCGGCGCGGTCGGTCTGGTGCTGGTCAATACCGTCGACGATGAAGCCGGCCTGCCGTGGACGCGCAGCGTCGCGCAGGCGGGACGTCCGGCGATGCGCCTGCGTGATGCCGACGATCGCCCGGTCGATGCGCCGGCGCAGTTGCGCGCGAGCATGCGCGTGGCCGCGACCGCCGCCGATCTGGTCTTCGCCGACGGCCCGCGTACGGCCGCGCAACTGTTCGAGGCTGCGCGTGCCGGCACGCTCGAACCCTTCGCGCTGCCGGGCACGCTGACGCTGCGCACGCGCACCCGTATCGACACGCTCGAATCGCGCAACGTGCTCGGCGTGCTGCCGGGCCGCGACACCACGCGCGCCGGCGAGTCGATCGTGCACACCGCGCATCTCGACCACATCGGCACCGGCACGCCGGTCGATGGCGACGCGATCTACAACGGTGCGCTCGACAACGCGCTGGGCGTCGCGATCCTGATCGAGGCCGCGCGCACGCTGGCCGAGGACGATACCGCGCCGGCGCGCAGCACGCTGTTCGCTGCGCTCACCGCGGAGGAGCAGGGCCTGCTCGGCGCCGAATGGCTGGCGCGACATCCGCCGGTGTCGGCCGGCAAACTCGTCGCCAATCTCAATATCGACATGCCGATCCTGACCGCGCCGACGCGCGACATCGTCGCGATCGGCAGCGAGCATTCCACGCTGTCGGCCGCGGTGACACAGGCCGCTAGCGAAGTGGGGGTCGAGGTCTCGCCCGATCCGTTCCCGGAAGAAGTCGCGTTCGTGCGCAGCGACCAGTACGCCTTCGTGCGCGCCGGGATTCCCGCGCTGTATCTCGATGCCGGCGTCGCGCCCGCCAACGACAATCAGAAGCCCAAGATCGCGGCGACCTGGTTCCTGCGCAACTGCTACCACCAGCCCTGTGACCAGGTGGATCTGCCGATCCAATACGGCGACGCCGCGCGCATGGCGCAGGTCGTGGTCGCGCTGACGCGCATCGTTGGCGATGCCGAAGCCCCGCCGCGCTGGAACGACGGCGACTTCTTCGGTACGCGTTTCGGCGGTCGTCCCGCGCGTTGATCTGCGGCGAGGCGTGCGCGCGCGAAAGCGCGCGACGCTTCAGCCGCCGACAGGCGAGACGCCGGTATCCTCGGCTGCAATCCAGAACCGGCATCCATCGCATGCGTCTCCGCACCCCGTTCCGCCATGCGCGTACCGCGCTGCTCGTCGCCGGCCTGTGCGTGCTCGCGGCCTGTGGTCGTGACGACGTGCGTCCGACGCCGCCGGTCGCGGTGCAGCCGACGACACCCGCAGCGGTCGCACCGCGCCCGCAACCGGTGCGCATCGGCCTTGCGCTCGGCGGCGGCGCGGCGAAGGGCTTCGCGCACATCGGCGTGATCAAGATGCTCGAGGCCAACGGCATCAAGGCCGATGTCGTGGCGGGCACCAGCGCAGGCAGCGTTGTCGGCGCGCTGTACGCGAGCGGTATGGATCCCTTCCGGATGCAGGAACGCGCCGTCGCGCTCGACGAGTCCAGCATCCGCGACGTGCGTCTGTTCTCCGGCGGTCTGGTGCAGGGCGTCGCGTTGCAGAACTACGTCAACCAGGAAGTCGGCAACCGCACGCTCGACCGCATGCGCATTCCGTTCGCCGCTGTCGCAACGCGCTTGGAAACCGGCGACCGCATCGTGTTTGTGCGCGGCAACACCGGCCAGGCGGTGCGCGCGTCGAGCAGCGTGCCCGGCGTATTCGAGCCGGTAAAGATCGGCGACCGGCATTACGTCGACGGCGGCGTCGTCAGTCCGGTGCCGGTGGACGCGGCCAAGCAGCTCGGCGCCGATCTCGTGATCGCGGTCGACATCTCCAGCAAGGCCAGCGGCACGATGCCCGGCAGCATGCTCGGCATCGTCAACCAGTCGATCGCGATCATGGGCCAGAACCTCGGCCGCCAGGAGCTCGCGCGCGCCGACGTGGTGATCCGTCCGCAGGTCAACGACATCGGTCCGGCGAGTTTCGAGCAGCGCAACGCGGCGATCCTGCAGGGCGAACGCGCCGCGCTGGCGGCGATGCCGCAGATCCGCGCGAAGATCGCCGAACTCGAGCGCGCCCGCGCCGCCGCGCGCACGCCGGTCAAGCCGGTGGAACCGGAACCGGTCGACATCGACTGCGGCGACAGCTGGGTGCGTCGCCTCAATCCGTTCGCGAAGGAACGCGCCTGCTGAGTGGGTGGTGGTTGGGGGGTTGGTAGTTAGTGACAATGTATTTCACGTTTGCGCTCGTTTTTCGCGCGACGAAGTGCGACCGATTGCGCCCTAAGAGCCCCTCTCCCTCCGGGAGAGGGGTTGGGGTGCGGGCTGACGCTCGCGGGGTACCTCGCTGCTGCAATGTTGCCGGCGTTTTGCCGAAGCGTGCCTGGTGACGATTGGTGGAGCTTGGATGCGTCAGGATCGAAGTTGGCGTCGCGGTGGCACAGCGACTTCCTGATCGCGTTGCAGTAATCAAGCAACATCGGAGGCAGGCATTTTCGCGAGGGGCCTACCCTCACCCCACCATTTGCTTCGCAAATGGTCCCCCCTCTCCCAACGGGAAGGGACGTCGGTGTCATCCGCTGCGCGGATGACGCTTTTCAGGGGGGCATGTCGTCGCGGATGCGCAGGAAGCGCGTGAAGCGCGGCAGACCGGTCGACGTCAGTCCGTTGTAGCGATACGTGACCCAGCTGCCGAGGGGCGGTGGATCGGCGCGTTGCGCATCGGTGAAGCCGGTGCCGATACGGAACTGGCGGCCGTCGTGATGTTCGACGACGAGCGCGCCGAGCATGCCGGTGTACTTGCCTTTACCGGGCGCATGCGCGAGCACGCGGGCTTCGGCATCGTCGTGCGGCTTGAGTTTCAGCAACGCGTTGCTGCGGCCGACGCCGTAGCGCGCATCGGCGTGGTGCAGCATCAGGCCTTCGCCGCCGGCTGCGACGACCTGCGCCAGACGTGCATCGAGTGCCGCGCGCGATGCGACGCGGTTCTGTTCGACCATGCGCAGCTGCGGATGTGCGGTCTGCGCGACCAGCGTCCGCATCGCCGCGACACGTTCGGCAAACGGTCCCGGATGTGCGGGCAGATCGAACACCATGAAGCGCACCGCCTCCCACGCCGCGGGATCGGGCCGCGTGCTGCGTGCGATGCCGCTGACGACGTCGAACCGGTTGCGCGCGATCCACAGCTCGCCGTCCATCGGTGTGTCCGGCCAGCCCTGCACGAAGCCCGGCGGCGTCGCGATGCGATGGCCGCCCCGCGTCCACAGCGCACGCCCATCCCAGCGGGCGCGCACGCCATCGAGTTTCTCGCTGACGAAGTAGGCCGGCACGTCGATCGGCGTGGTGCCGAGATCGCGCGCAAGCATCAGCGCCGGCGGCGTCGGGGTGTTGGCCTGCAGCGGCGTCGAGAGCGCGCACAGCAGCAGGAGCAGCAGTGCGACGGATGGACTTCGGGGTGCGTGGCGGAGCGGCATCGGCGGACTCCGGTGGATTCGGGCAGCCAGAGTGCGATGCGCTCGCGAGGCGGCGGGATCGCCTCGGCAAGTAAAACACCGTCGGCGATGCCCGCAGTCCAGCGTGGGATTCCGGGCGTGAGACGCCATCGCTGCGTTCGTAGGATGGGTAGAGCGCAGCGAAACCCATCGTTTGTGTTCGACGGATGTGAAGCGTCGAAGCGCTTTGTAGCGTGATGGATCTGCTCCGCGAGGGGACCGCCCTCACCCCACCATCTGCTTCGCAGATGGTCCCCCCCTCTCCCGGTGGGAGAGGGACGTAGGTGTCTTCCGCCTGCGGCGGACGACGACTTTTAGAAGGGCAACACCAGATCGGGATCAATCGCCAGCAGCTGCGCGCGGAAGGTCTGCTGGATGCGCACGAGCGCGTCGCGGGTGTCGGCGTCGAAGCGCAGCACCAGCACCGGCGTGGTGTTCGATGCGCGCACCAGGCCCCAGCCGTCCGGCCAGTCGGCGCGCACGCCGTCGATCGTCGACAGGCGCGCGCCGTCGAATGCGGATTCGGCCTGCACGCGGGCGACGAAGCTGTGCGGATCGTCGTTGGGCGCGAGCACCTTGATCTCGGGTGTCGAGATGCCGTTGGGCAGTGCCTTGAGCACCGCCGACGGATCGTCGTCGAGCGCGAGGATCTCGAGCAGACGCGCGGCGGCGTAGATGCCGTCGTCGAAGCCGTACCAGCGCTCGGCGAAGAAGAAGTGGCCGCTCATCTCGCCTGCCAGTTCGGCGCCGGTCTCGCGCATCTTGGCCTTGATCAGCGAGTGGCCGGTCTTCCACATCAGCGGGCTGCCGCCGTGGCGCAGTACATGGCCGGGCAGGCGGCCGGTGCACTTCACGTCGAAGACGATCATCGCGCCCGGATTGCGTTCCAGCACATCGGCCGCGAACAGCATCAGCAGGCGGTCGGCGAAGATGTTCTCGCCGTCCTTGGTGACCACGCCGAGGCGGTCGCCGTCGCCATCGAACGCGATGCCCAGATCGGCGTCGAAACGCTGCACCGTGCGCACCAGGTCTTCGAGGTTCTGCGGCTCGCTCGGATCGGGATGGTGGTTCGGGAACGTGCCGTCGATGTCGCAATACAGCGGCACGACTTCGGCGCCGATCGCCTCCAGCACACGCGGACCGAGTTCACCGGCCACACCGTTTCCGGCATCGATGACGATCTTCAGCGGACGCGCGATCTGGATGTCGTCGGCGATGCGCCGCACGTAGTCCTCGCTGATGTCGCGCTCGGACACCGCGCCCGGCTGCGGCGCCGTGTGCAGGCGGTCGTCGGCGACGCGCGTGTGCAGATCGGTGATCGCATCGCCCGACAGCGTTTCGCCGCCGACGACGATCTTGAAGCCGTTGTAGTCCGGCGGGTTGTGGCTGCCGGTCACCGAGATGCAGCAACCGGTGCGCAGGTGATACGCGCCGAAGTAGATCAGCGGCGTCGGCGCCATGCCGATGTCGATGACGTTGCGGCCGGCCTTGCGCAGACCGGCGATCAGACCGGCGACGAGATCCGGACCCGACAGGCGGCCGTCGCGGCCGACGACGATGTCGGCCAGATCCTGTTCGCGCATCAGCGAGCCGACGGCCTGGCCGATCAGTTCGGCGACGCCCGCGTCCAGCGTCGTGCCGACCACGCCGCGGATGTCGTAGGCGCGGAAGATCGACGGATCGAGGATTACCGACGACGGCGCGGCCTTCTTTTTCGGCGCCTCGCTGCGCACTGGCACAGGCGGCGGCGCGATGCCGTCCTCGCCTTCGACACCTTCTGCCGGCGTACGCAACGCTTCGGCGAACGTCGGCGTCGTGTCTTCGACCCTGCTGACCGATGTGGCGCCGCGCGGCAGGCGGAACGCCACCACCGCGAGCAGCAGAAACACACCTGCGCCGGCGAGCAGCGGAATCGCACCGAGGCCGAGCAGCGGCGTGTCGACACGCGGCACGGCGGCGGCGATGCGCAGCGGCGTGCCGGGGATCGGCTGGGCCATGCGCGCCGCGACGTTGGACAGGCCTTCGTCGCCGCGCGAAAGGAGCGTGTGGTTGCCCTGACGGAGCGCGAGATAGGTCGCCCCGTCCAGCGGCGCGGCTTCGAGACCGGCGGTCGCAAGCGCCATCGGCAGCTGTGCGAGGGCGACACCGACCAGGCGCGTGTCGACACGCGCCGGCGCGGCGATCAGCACGCGCGGCGCGCCGTCGATCTGGGCGATCGCGAGCACGGCGCGGTCCTCGACCAGCGCCGCCTCGAGCGCGGACAGACGACCGAAGCCACCGGCGTCCAGGCCCGCGTAAGCATCCTTGAGGTCGGCCGGCACGATGGTCGCGGCTTCGAGCTGCGGCCAGTCGGCGGCGAGTGCGGTGCCGGCTGCGGCGAGGTCGCCCGTCGCCAGCGCGCGCTGCACGGCGGCATCGGCGATGCGCGTGTCGATGCGCTTGAGTTCCGCGCCGAGCGACTGCTGCGTCGCGGCGACCGCGGCGTCACGTCCCTGTTCGGCGGCGGCGGTGCGCTGCTCGCCGCGCAGCTGCTGCCAGCCGTTCCAGGCGAACCACAGCGCCAGCAACACCAGCAGCACGGCCAGCAATGGCGCGGCTTGGCGCAGCTGCGCCAGCACTGCACCCGCCTGTCGCGGTTCCTTCTCGCTCATCTGCATTCCCCGTCAGCGCACGCCGGAATGGCCGAACCCCCCGGCCCCGCGCGTGGTTTCGGCGAAAGTATCCACCACATTCAGGGTCGCCCGCACGACCGGAAGCATGACCAGCTGCGCAATCCGGTCGCCCGGCTCGATCGTGAAGGCGTCTTTGCCGCGATTCCAGATGCTGATCATCAGCGGGCCCTGGTAGTCGGCGTCGATCAGGCCGGTGCCGTTGCCGAGCACGATGCCGTGCTTGTGGCCCAGGCCCGAGCGCGGCAGCACCACGGCGCAGAGGCCGGAATCGCCGATGTGGATCGACAGGCCCGACGGCAGCAGCGATACATCGCCCGGCAGCAACGTCAGCGGTTCGTCGAGCGCGGCGCGCAGGTCGAGACCGGCGCTGCCGTCGGTGGCGTAGGCCGGCAGCGGCCACTGCTGACCGAAGCGCGCGTCGAGCACGCGGACGTCGAGGACATGGTGCGTGGCGGCAGTACTCATCGCGGTTCCTGTGTGAGGCGGGCGGCGACCAGCGCGACCAGACGGTCGGCGATCTCGGCCTTGGAAGCGGGGCCCAGCTGCACGTGGCCCGCGGCGTCGTGCACCAGCAGCGTGTTGTCGTCGCCTTCGAACCCGCTGCCGGCGATGCCGACGCGATTGGCGGCGATCAGATCGACGCGCTTGGCAGCGAGCTTGCCGCGCGCATTGACGTCGACATCGTCGGTTTCGGCGGCGAAACCGACGACCAGCTGCGGACGCGGTTCGGCCACTGCGACGTCGGCGAGGATGTCGCGGGTGCGCACCAGATGCAGATCGAGGCCGTCCTCGCCCGGGCGCTTCTTGATCTTCGACGGTGCGACCTGCGCCGGGGTGAAGTCCGCGACCGCGGCCGCGCCGATGTAGAGATCGGCCGGCAGCGCATCGAACACGGCGGCATGCATCTGCGCGGCCGAGCGCACGTCGATGCGCTGCACGCCTTCGGGCGTCGGCAGGTGCACGGGGCCGGCGACCAGCACCACGTCGGCACCTGCGCGCTGCGCGGCGGCAGCGATCGCGAAGCCCATCTTGCCGCTGCTGCGGTTGCCGAGAAACCGGACCGGATCCAAGTCTTCGAACGTCGGTCCGGCGGTGACCAGCACGCGGCGCCCGGTGAGCAACGTGCTCATACCGGCAGCGCGGCCACGATCGCCTGCGGCTCGGCGAGACGGCCGGGACCGGATTCGCCCTCGGCCAGCGGACCGTCCTCGGGGCCGATCACCTGCACGCCGCGCTCGCGCAGCAGCGCGATGTTCGCCTGCGTCGCCGGGTGCAGCCACATGCGGTGGTTCATCGCCGGGCACACGGTCAGCGGCGCCGTCGTCGCCAGGCACAGCGTGGTCACGAGATTGTCGGCGAAGCCATTCGCGAGCTTGGCGAGCGTGTTCGCCGTCGCCGGTGCCACGACCACTCGCGTTGCCCAGCGCGCGAGTTCGATGTGGCCCATCGCGGCTTCCGCACCCGGATCCCACAGCGTGGTCCGCACGGCGTTGTGCGAGACGGCCTGGAAGGTGGTTGTCGAGACGAAGTGCTGCGCACTCTCGGTCATCGCCACGCGCACCTGCGCGCCGGCGTCGCGCAGACGACGGACCAGGTCCGCGGCCTTGTATGCGGCGATGCCGCCGCACACGCACAGCAGGATGCGCTGCCCGTGCAGCGAGGTCGATGCGGCGCCCATCGTCGGCGTTGTCCTACCGGAAAACCGGCCGACAGCTTACCCGAAGCGATGTCCGCAGCCGCTGCCGGGCCGGGCCCGCACGCGCTGCAATGGAGGCCTCGCCGGTCCGGGCGCGGCGCGCATCCTTCCCCTGGGACGCGACGCCCCGCACCGGCGTTCTGTCTGGAGACCGCATGCACATCCGCGAATGGCCGGCCGGCGAACGGCCGCGCGAGAAACTGCTGGGCCAAGGCGCGGCCGCCTTGTCGGACGCCGAGCTGCTGGCGATCTTCCTCGGCTCGGGCCTGCGCGGGCAGGACGCGGTGGCGACCGCGCGACAACTGCTCGCAGCGCACGGGCCACTGCGCACGCTGATCGAACGCGGCGCGGCCGGCCTCGCCGCGCTGCCCGGCCTCGGTCCCGCACGCGCCTGCGCGCTGACCGCGGCGCTGGAACTCGGCAACCGCGTGCTCGCCGCCGACCTCGCGCGCGGCGAGGCGATGACCGACCCCACTGCCGCCGGCCGCTACTTCTCGCAGCGCCTGCGCGGCTTCGCCCACGAGGTGTTCGCGGTGCTGTTTCTCGACAGCAGACACCGCGCGCTGGCGTTCGAGGAACTGTTCCGCGGCACGATCGACGGCGCCGAAGTGCATCCGCGCGAAGTCGTGCGCCGCGCGCTGGCGCACAACGCGGCGGCTGTGATCGTGGGCCACAACCATCCCAGCGGCAGCCGCGAACCCAGCGCCGCCGATCGCGCAGTCACCGCGCAGCTCAAGCAGGCGCTGTCGCTGGTCGACGTACGGCTGCTCGATCATTTCGTCGTCGGCGATGGCGCAGCGGTATCGCTGGCCGCGCGGGGCTGGGTCTGAGCGGCGGCCGCGCGACGGCATCGAAACACCCGGACCGTCGACCGACCTTTCTCGCAACGCAATGCGGACGTTCTGCTCTGCGTGTGGGCCCACGAACACCGCGAGATGCACGCGCCTTCGACTCGCCGCCGGCGCTGCACATTGCGCAACGCCCGTCCGCAGGCTGACAGCGATCGATCGCTGCGAAGCTTATGAGGGGACCGACAGAATCACTTTTCCAATGCGATGCGCCGCAAGCGCCTGGTGTGCCTGCGCGGCCTGCCCCAGCGGGAACGTGCTCGAAATCCTGACCTCGAACGGTCCTGCAGCAATCAGTGCATTGAGCTGTTCCATCTTGACCCTGCTGGTCGCTGGCGCATCGAGCGTCAGATCGAAGTGTCGGAAGACCAGGCCCGCCCGCGGTTCGGGCTCGGGATCGATGCCCGCGGGATACGCGACGCGGCCGCGCTCGCGGACCGTGCCGATCGCGGCGGACAGGCTCGCACCGCCTACCACCGCGAGCACCGCATCCAGTCCCTTCGGCGCGAAGGCCCGCGACGCGGCTGCAACATCCGTGACTCTGCCGTCGACAGCGACATCCGCCCCGAGTTCGAGGGCCGCGGCGACGCCGTCTTCGCCGGAGGCCACCGCCAGCACGCGCGCCCCCAGACGTTTGGCCAGCTGGACCGCGATATGGCCGACATCGCCGCTGGCGCCGTTGATCAGCACCGCATCGCCAGGCGCGACGTCCAGCTCGATGGCCAGTCCCTGCCATGCAGTGAGCGCGACGATGGGCATCGCGCCGGCCTGATCGAGAGGCAGATCGTCCGGCAGCAGGGACACCGCATCGGCATCGAGCGCGATGTACTCGGCGTAATGCCCGATCCCCAGCGCGTAGACCGCGTCCCCGATGGCGAACCGGTCCACGCCGACACCGATCGCGGCGATCGTGCCCGACCCGTCCCGACCCAGGGTGTACGGAAAATCCGGGGTCTGGCCGGTGAGTTCCGCGAACAGGCCTTCCCGCTCGAGCGGATCCCACGATCCCACGCCTGCGTAGGCCACCTTGACCAGCACCTGGCCCGGCCCGACATCGGGTAGGCGCTGGCGTCCATAGGTCAGCACGTCGGGTCCGCCGAAACGGTCGATCGTCACAGCGTGCATTTCTTTCAATCGTGTCATTGCGTGTGTTCCCTGTCCGGGTATCGGCGCTTCGATAGCGGCGCGGAATCGCTGCGTGGCGTGTCAGCGCGCTTGAAGCTGCTGCTCCAGGTCGCCGGTGGACCAGTAATCGATCCACTCGACGATTTTTCCGTCGACGATCCGGATGACGGACGCGCCCTTGAGCGAGAAGGTGTTGCCGGTTGCCGGATAGCCGGGAAAGTCGCCGGTGTGCGTGCCGCTCATCGTGAAACTGGCTGCGCCGCCGGTCTCGTCGGCGATGATGAAATCCGGGTCCATCGTGAAGTTCGACAGCGACGCCCAGGTATCGCGCCACAGCGTCTTCATTTCTTCATGGCCGTTTGGAAACGCCTGAAGCGGAATGTCCTGGAACACCGAATCCGGTGCATGGAGTGCAGCCAGTGCATCGGCCTCGTGCGCGTTCTGAAGTGCGAACGCCTGCTGGATCAATGCCCGATGGCTGTTGGCGGTTGCGTTACCTGGTTGGGACATCGTTGGTTCTCCTGAATATCTGCACGCCCGGCCCGGGGAAAGCCGGGGCGTGGGGCGCGTGGATGAATCGCGGTTTCGCACTGGCCGCGCTGTGCAGCCCTGTCTCGAAAAACGCGTTGCCTGGCGCACGCGGGATAGCCCCGAATCGTCTTCCTGTCTGGGAATTCGCCCGGGTCCCGTGCGGCGTCCTCTGTATATTGGGAACGCAGCTCCATCGACAAGCAGGCACTTTCTTGGAACAAGGGCACCTTTCGGAAACCAACGACCTCCGGTGTATCTCGGAGGCACTGTCTCGGGTGGGAGACAAGTGGTCGATCGTGGTCGTGATGGAACTGGCCGCGGCGCCGAAACGATTCAGCGAGGTGCGCCGCGCGCTGGATGGCATCTCGCAGAAGATGCTGACGGCCACATTGCGCGGACTGGAACGCGATGGATTCGTCACGCGCACCGTCTATCCAACCAAGCCGCCCAGCGTCGAATACGCGCTCACGGCGCTCGGCCAGGAGATGGTGGTGCCGGTCAGGGCGCTGGGCACCTGGCTGGTCGCGAATGTCGAGCGTGTCGAAACCGCCCGCCGTCTGTTCGACTCCGATCGCCAGTCAGGCTGACGAGGGGCGGGCCGAGACAGACGTCGGGACCGTTGTTGCGGATCACAGGTACCTGCTACCGCCTGGCCGTAGCGCTGTCTCGCTCTGCGCAGTGCGGCGCACACCGAGACATGCATTGGCCGCTCGGCGCTTCGGCATCACACTGGCGCGATGCCGACATTCAACACCGATCCCACTGCGCCCTGCCCCTGCGGCCGCCCGCGCACCTACGCCGACTGCTGCAAGCCGCTGCACGACGGCGCTGCAGCGCCTGACACCGAGGCGCTGATGCGCTCGCGCTACGTCGTCTATGTGCAGCGCGATGCGGACTATCTGCGCGCGAGCTGGCACGCCTCTACGCGTCCGGATGATCTCGGCTTCGACGATCCGCAACCGGTCTGGCTCGGCCTCGACGTCAAGGCGCACGACGTGATCGACGCCGACCACGCCGAAGTGGCGTTCGTCGCGAAGTACCGCATCGGCGGCGGCAGCGTGGTGCGCATGCGCGAGCGCAGCCGCTTCGTGCGCGAGGACGGACGCTGGTTCTATGTCGATGGCGACGTCGGCTGAGCGCACCGTGAAACCGACGCCGGCGCGGGGATGCGCGGGCCACACCGGCTCGTGCACAGTGGTCGCCCCGCACGCGCAGGTCGCCCGCATGTCCCGTCTTCCGACGCATCGCTCCTCAAGTCCTGCGCGCCTTGCGCTGTCCAGCCTGTTGCTGTGCGCGGGCGGTGCTGCCGCGCAGGTGCCCGCGACCCCGGCGCCAGCCGCTGCGCCGACCTATGACGCCGCCGCGTTCGCGCGCTGCATCAGCGGCATCCGCGGCGACGCGGCCAAGGCGGGCATTCCGCAGGCGGCGTTCGATGCGCTCGCCGACGTGACGCCGGACATGACGGTGCTGCCGCTGCTCGACTCGCAACCCGAATTCACCACGCCGCTGTGGGATTACCTCGCCGGTCTCGTCGATGACGAACGCGTGGCCGATGGACGCGCGCGTCTGGTCGAGCATCGTGCGCTGCTCGATCGCGTGGCCGCGCAATACGGCGTCGACGCTGAGACCGTGGTCGCGATCTGGGGCGTAGAGAGCGACTACGGCCGCATCTCCGGCAAGCGGCCGCTGCGCGTGTCGCTGGCGACGCTGGCTTGCAACGGACGCCGCCAGCCGTTCTTCCGCAGCGAGTTCGTCGCCCTGCTCAAGCTGATGCACGACGGCGATCTGCAGAACCGTGACACCACCGGTTCCTGGGCCGGCGCGTTCGGGCACACGCAGTTCATGCCGAGCACCTACGCGCGCATCGCGGTCGATTTCGACGGCGACGGCCGCCGCGATCTGGTCGACAGCATTCCCGATGCGCTCGCGTCGACGGCGAACTACCTCAAGCGTTCGCGCGCCGGCTGGAAGACCGGGCAGCCCTGGGGTTACGAGATCAAGCTGCCGGCCGGGTTCGACACCGCGCAGGCCGGCCGCACGAGCCGCCGGACCGTCGCCGACTGGACCTCACGCGGCATCGCCCGCGTCGACGGCGGTGCGTTGCCGGCCGGCAGTACGCAGGCGGCGATTCTCGTGCCGACCGGCGCCGCGGGCCCGGCCTTCATCGTCTTCAGCAACTACGACGCGATCTTTTCCTACAACGCCGCCGAGAGCTACGCGCTGGCGATCGCGACACTCGCCGACCGGCTGCGTGGCGGCAGCGGCCTGCAGACGCCGTGGCCGACCGACGATCCGGGCCTGTCGCGCGCGCAGCGTCGTGAACTGCAGACGCAGCTGCTCGCGCGCGGCCATGCGATCGGCGAGGTCGACGGCATGATCGGCACCGCGACGCGACGCGCGATCCAGACCGAGCAGCGGCGCATCGGCCTGACTCCCGACGACGGCCGCGCCGGCGTGCGGATTCTGGATGCGCTGAAAGCGGGCCGCTGATTCCGCGCCACCGGCACTGAGACTTCGTAGGATGGGTAGAGCGCAGCGAAACCCATCATTGCCATGCGGGCGCCCCGATCGCGACGATCAAAATCGCAAGATCGAGCGCGCAGCGGATCGACCGTGACCCGCTCGAACCAGGTGCGATGGGTTTCGCTGCCCTCGACCCATCCTACGTTCGACCTCGAACCGCGATGGCGGCGAGGTCAGGCCGCCGATGCGCCGTGTTTGCGGGGCTTCGCGCGATCTGCGATCGTCGAAACTCCATCGCCATCGAGACACCACATGCGCATTCCGGTCATCGCCAGCGCGGTCCTGCTGCTCGCGGGCTGCGGCTCCTACGAGTACCGCGACAACAGCGCCGCGGTCGACGGCAATCCCTTGTGCATGAGCCGGCCGAGCCAGCCGGGCGAACCGGTGTCGCGCGATTGCGAGCGCGATGCCAGCGGTCGCTGGAGCAGCGAGCGTGACGGCCAGCCGGTGGACTTCAAGCGCACGCGCGACGATCGCTGATCGACTTCTTCTGCGGGTACGCGGCCCGCAACGCAGAACGCCCGGCACGAAGCCGGGCGTTCTGGCATTCGCAGCGGACGAACCGAATCAGCCGCAGCGGAAGCCGGTGATCTTGCCGCTCGCGTCGAGATCGATGTTCAGCCGGTCGGGGCGGAAATCCATCGTCGCCATGTCGGTCGGGCCCAGCGCGCGGTGCGACTTGGCGCCGGAATCCTGCACGGCCTTGGCGTAGACCGTTTCGCTGCCTTGGGTGCCGATCAGGCTCTGCAGCGCTTCGGTATCGCACGGCGTTTCGCCCGGCACTTCGGTCGGCGGCGCCGCGGCTTCGGGCGTATCGCCGATCTCGGCCTGCGCGGTTTCGGTTTCGATCGCGCTGCCGGCGCCGGTGTCGGCATCGGCCGCGGTCGCGGCGGGCTGTTCTTCTTCGAAGCCTTCTTCAGGCGCGGGCGTGCAGGCCGACAGAGCCAGCAGCGGGACGAGGGCGGCGGCCAGCAGAACCGGCGGCGCAACGCGGAAACGACGGATCATCGAGTGCTCCTGGAGGGGGGAACCGGCGGCCACTGTAGCCAATCGGCGGCGCCCTCGGCCACTTGCGGCATCATGGCCGGCACCTCGTTCACGGATTTTCCGATGTCCCGACCGCGTTGTCTGACCGCCCTCGTCTGCGCGCTGCTGCTCGCCGCCTGCACACCGTCGACGCCCGCCACGCCCGATGCGGACGCGTCCAGCGCCGCGCCTGCGGCCGCCGACATTCCCGGCGGCGGCATCCAGTCCGACAACCTCGCCCGGCATCTGTCGGTGCTGGCGTCCGACAAGTTCGAAGGCCGCGCGCCGACCACCGAAGGCGAGCGCCTGACGGTCGACTACATCAGCACGCAGTTCGCGGAAGCGGGCTTGGAACCCGGCGGCGATGATGGCGGCTGGACCCAAGCCGTCACGCTGGAACGCAGCGTCATCGACGGTCCGGTGACGGCGCAGCTGCACGTCGGCGGCGCCACGCGCGCGCTGGCCAATGGCGACGACATCGCGGTCGAAACCCTCCGCCCGGGCACCGGCGTCGACCTGTCGGCCACGCCGCTGGTGTTCGCCGGCTATGGCATCACCGCGCCGGAGCTCGACTGGGACGATTACGCCGGGCTCGATGTCGCCGGCAAGGTCGTCGTGGTGCTGATCAACGATCCGGATTTCGAGGCCGCCGAGCCCGGCCGCTTCGGCGGACGCGCGCTGACCTGGTACGGCCGCTGGACCTACAAGTACGAGGAAGCCGCGAAGCGCGGCGCGGCCGGCGTGCTGATCGTGCACGAGACCGAGCCGGCCTCGTATCCATGGGCGACGGTGCGCAACGGCCGCGCAGGCCCGCAGTACGACATCGTTCGCGCCGACGCCGAAGCGCATCACCTGCCGATGCGCGGCTGGATCCAGCGCGGCGTGGCCGAGCAGCTGTTCAAAGACGCCGGGCTCGACTTCGACGCCGAGAAACGCCGCGCGCAGCAGCACGGTTTCAAGGGCGGCGCGTTGGGCGATGCCACGCTCGATCTCGCGTTCGCGGTCAAGCGCGACCGCGTGATCAGCCACAACGTCGTCGGCGTGCTGCCGGGCGCGTCGCGACCCGACGAGACCGTGATCCTGTCCGGCCACTGGGACAGCTTCGGCGTGGGCGAACCCGACGACAGCGGCGACGCGATCATCAACGGCGCGGTCGACAACGCCACCGCGATCGCCTCGATGATCGAACTCGCCCGCGTCTTCGCCGCCGGCCCGCGCCCGGCGCGCACGCTGCAGTTCATCGCGCTGACGGCGGAAGAGAACGGCCTGCTCGGCGCGACCTATTACGCCGCCAATCCGCTGCGTCCGCTGGAGACCACGGCGGCGGTGCTCAACATGGAAATGTGGAGCCCGGACGGGGAGACGCACGACATCTCGTCCTGGGGCAAAGGCCGCGTGTCGCTGGAACGCGATCTCGCCACGGCCGCCGCGGTCGATGGCCGTGGCTGGTCGCCGGATCCGAATCTCGAGGCCGGCCTGTTCTACCGCGCCGACCATTTCGCGTTCGCCCAGGCCGGCGTGCCGGCGATCACGATCGGTCCCGGCATGGACCAGCTCGACGGCGGCGTCGCTGGCGGCAAGGCCGCACGCGCCGATTATTTCGCCCACCGCTACCACCAGCCGGGCGACGCCTTCGACGACAGCTGGGACATGGCCGGCCCGACCGCCGACACGCGCACGGTCTACCGCCTGGCCGAAGCGCTGGCGAACGGCGAGACGTGGCCGGCCTGGGATACGGACAGCGAGTTCAGCGCGCGGCGCGTGACGAGTGATGCGGCGCGGGCAGAGCCGGCGCGTTGATACGCGGCTCTGGGCTGCCCCTTCTCGCAAAGCGCGTTGCTGACAGGCGCAGGTCCCCACACTTCTCCCTCCGGGAGAGAGCCTGCCCCGGACTTGATCCGGGGTCGACGCGCGGAGCGCGTCGGGTGAGGGTCGGGGCTTTACCGGCGCGCGGGGGAAGCACCCTCATCCGCCCTCCGGGCACCTTCTCCCAGAGGGAGAAGGACAAGCCGGGAGCGAAAAGCAGCCTCAGCCCGCGACCAGCCGCACCCGGGCGAAATTGCGCTTGCCGACCTGCAGCACGCCTTCGAAGCCGGGCTTGAACTCCAGACCCGCGTCGTCGACCACCGCGCCGTCGACCTTGACCGCACGCTCTTTCAACTTGCGACTGGCTTCCGAATTGCTCGGCGTGATGCCGGCGGCGGTCAGCAGCGCACCGATGCGCAGGCCTTCAGCCGGCACGGTCACGTCCTGCAGCGGCAGCAGCGACACGTCGCCTTCGCCGGAGATCGCGACCTGCCAGCCGCGGATCGCGAGCTCGGCCGCGTCCGCATCGTGGAAGCGCGTCGCGAGTTCGCGCGCCAGGCGCAACTTCACGTCGCGCGGGTTCAGCGTGCCGGCCTCGACCTGCGCCTTCAGCGCCTTCGCCTCGTCGATGCCGATCTCGAAGCTCAGCAGTTCGATCCAGTCCCACATCAGCGCGTCGCCGATCTTCATGGTCTTGTTGACCATGTCGATCGCCGGTTCGGTCACACCGATGTAGTTGCCGAGCGACTTGCCCATCTTGTTGACCCCGTCGAGCCCGACCAGCAGCGGCATCGTCAGCACGATCTGCGGCGCCTGGCCGTGGCTTTCCTGCAGGCCGCGGCCCATCAGCAGGTTGAACTTCTGGTCGGTGCCGCCGCATTCGACGTCGGCCTGCAGCGCAACGGAGTCGTAGCCCTGCACCAGCGGGTAGAGGAATTCGTGGATCGCGATCGGCTGCTGGCCGGCGTAGCGCTTGGCGAAATCGTCACGCTCGAGCATCCGCGCCACGGTGTGCGAGGACGCGAGGCGGATCATGTCGGCCGCGCCCATCGTGCCGAACCATTCGGAATTGAAGCGGACCTCGGTCTTCGACTCGTCCAGCACCTTGAACACCTGCGCCTTGTAGGTCTCGGCGTTGGCCAGCACGTCCTCGCGCGACAGCGACTTGCGGGTCGCGCTCTTGCCGGACGGGTCGCCGATCATCCCGGTGAAGTCGCCGATCAGGAAGATCACTTGGTGGCCGAGGTCCTGGAACTGGCGCAGCTTGTTGAGCAGCACCGTGTGGCCCAGATGCAGGTCCGGCGCCGTCGGGTCGAAGCCGGCCTTGATCCGCAGCGGGCGGCCGAGTTTCAGGCGCGCTTCGAGGTCGTCACGCTTGAGGATCTCGTCCGTGCCGCGGGCGATCAGATCGAGGGGAGCGGTGGCGGGCTGCAGGGACATCGGTGCGGGGATCTCGTGGATGGCTAGAAAGTGAATGCGGACACGCCAGGTTAAGGCTTCGTTATCCGGTGAACGGAGCAAAAATTCGAGTCCGGTCAGGCATTTGACGCATGGACCTCACGTCTCTATGTTACCCCGCTGACACGCCGTTCACGCCATCCGGACCCGCCCACGATGACGACTTCCGTCCCGCCGCCCCAGGCCGACGCGCACCACCAGCAGGTGCTCCACGACAACCTGCAGGCTGCGGCCCGGAACAGGCAACAGGAACAGGCATCGCGCCTGCGGCTGTATCCCGGTCGCTGGACGCGCCGCGACTGGGGCCATGCCAGCCTGTTCGCCACGCTCGGCGTCCTGGTCGTCGCACTGGTGCCCGGCGTCTCGCAGGCGATGCGCGGCGATGCGCAGCCGCAGCACGACCTGGTGACGATGTCGCTGGCACTGCCGCCACTGACCGCCAGGCAGCGCACGGCGCAGCAGACCCATGACAACTGGCAGCTGGTGACCGTCGAACGCGGTCAGACGCTGGGCTCGATCTTCTCCGATCTCGATCTGCCGGCCTCGACGATGCACCGCATCCTCGAACTGCCCGACGCCAAGGCCAAGCTGACGCGTATGCGTCCGGGCACCGAGCTGGGCTTCGACCTCACCCTCGACGGCACGCTCAACAAATTGCGCTACGACCGCAGCGACACTGAGCGCGTCGAGCTGAGCCTGGCCGGCGACACCGTCCGCGAGGAAGTCGTCGAACGTCCGGTCGAAATCCGCAACGTCGTCATCAGCGGTGAAGTGGGTCGCTCGCTGTTCCACTCGGCGCGCAAGCTGGGCCTGTCGGGCGCGAACATCAACACGCTGACCGACGAAGTCTTCAAGTACGACATCGACTTCAACACCGACGTCACCCAGACCGACCGCTTCAGCGTCGTCGTCGAGCAGATCTGGCGCGAAGGCGAACTGATCCGCAGCGGCCCGGTGCAGGCGGCGGTGTTCACCGCGAAGGGCAAGCCCTTCAGCGCGTTCCGTTACGAGCAGGACGGCAAGGCCGAGTACTACAACGCCGAAGGCCGCCCGCTGAAGAAGAGCTTCATCCGCATGCCGATCCAGTACGCGCGCCTGAGCTCGCGTTTCGGCAGCCGCCGCCATCCGGTGCTGGGCACGATGCGCATGCACAAGGGCGTCGATTACGCCGCGCCGACCGGCACGCCGATCATGGCCGCCGGCGATGCGCGCGTGCAGTTCCGCGGCGTGCAGGGCGGCTACGGCAACACCGTGGTGCTCGACCACGGTCGCGGCCACACCACGCTGTACGCGCACATGTCGCGCTTCGGCAACATCCGTCAGGGCCAGCGCGTCGCGCAGGGCACGGTGATCGGTTACGTCGGCACCACGGGCCTGTCGACCGGCCCGCATCTGCATTACGAATTCCGCGTCAACGGTGCGCACCGCAACCCGCTGCAGCACACGATGCCCGAGCCCGATCCGCTCAGCGGCGCCGCGCTGGCGCAGTTCCGCCAGCAGACCGGCCCCGCGCTCGCCCGCATCCGCGAAGTCGAGAACGTGATCTATGCGCAGGTGCCGGCCAAGCCGGATCCCGATCGGCAGGTCGCGAACGCCGCGCGGCCCGGCAACGGCCGCGGCTGATCCGCCTCAAACGCCCGGCTCTGCGCCGGGCGTTTCGTTTGCACCCTCCTCGTCTCCGGCGCTGACGCCATGTCCGATCTGTTCCTCGGCCTGATTTCGGGCACCAGCGCCGACGGCATCGACGCGGCGATTGTCCGCTTCGACGATCGCGCCGACGGCACGCTGCATGCCGAGCTGCGGTTCGGCGCGACCTATCCCTGGGACGACGCGCTGCGCGCGCGTCTGGTTGCGCTCGGTCAGCAGGCCGCATCGTTGACCCTCGACGATGTCGGCGAGCTGGATGTCCTGATTGCCGATGCGTTCGCCGATGCCGCGCTGGCGGCGATTGCCGAAGCCGGACTCAGCGCCGCCGACATCGCCGCGCTCGGTTCGCATGGCCAGACGCTGCGCCATCGTCCCTACGGACGCGCTGGCGACGGCCGTGCACCGTTCACCCTGCAGCTCGGCGACGGCGCGCGCATCGCCGAGCGCACCGGCGTGGCGACCGTCGCCGATTTCCGCCGACGTGATGTCGCCGCCGGCGGACATGGCGCGCCGTTGTTGCCCGCCTTGCATGCGGCGCTGCTGTCGCGCGCCGGCGAAGATCGCGCGGTGCTCAATCTTGGCGGCATCGCCAACCTGACCCTGTTGCCGGGCGACGGCGGTCCGGTGCGCGGCTTCGACACCGGCCCGGCCAACGGCCTGATGGATGCGTGGTGCCTGCGCCACACCGGCGAAGCCTTCGACCGAGATGGCGCGCTCGCCGCGCATGGTCGCGTCGATGCCGCACTGCTCGCGCGGCTGCGGGCCGAGCCGTGGTTCGCGGCGCCGCCGCCGAAGTCGACCGGACGCGACCAGTTCCATCTCGACTGGGTCGAGGCCGCGTTGCAGGGCGACGCGTCCACCGCCGATGTCCAGGCGACGCTGCTCGCGCTCAGCGTGACCACGATCGTCGATGCCCTGCAGTCGACCCAGCCGGGCACCGCGCGGGTGATCGGCTGTGGCGGCGGCGTGCACAACGGCGCGCTGATGCGCGCGCTGGCCGAGGCGCTACCGGGCGTCGTCGTGGAATCGAGCGCAGGGCACGGACTCGATCCGGATCATGTCGAAGCGATGGGCTTCGCGTGGCTGGCGCGGCAGACCGTGCTCGGACGGCCGGGCAATCTGCCGTCGGTCACCGGCGCGGCAGGGCCGCGCGTGCTCGGGGTCGTGCATCCGGTCTGAGGCCTGATATGTCAGGCGATACCGGGTAATGGGTGTCGCTGCGCTCGACCCATCCGGAGGCAATGCTGATCAAGGTGGTTTTTTTTGGCTCGTCAGCGTCGCCCCAACCGTGATTCCGGTGGAAGCGCGCGTGCGCGCCACAAATAGGCCGATGCCTCAGCTGGCCACTGCAGGCTGCGCGGGACCGCGGCCGATCAGGGCGAAGGTGTCGTCGGGAATCTGTTCCAGCGCGCCGATCGCGGCGGCCAGCACGCCGTCCTCGGCCGGATCGAAGGTCGAGCGTTCATCACCGACGCTGGCGCGCAGGCCCTGTTCGAGCAGGAAGCGCAGCGTGCGTGCCTGGCCCCAGCCCTGCGTGTCGGCATAGGCGCCGATGCGCTCGAGCAGCGCGGGGTCGAGATCCCTGAGTACGAGTTCGGTCATTCCGTTGTATCTCCCGTGGCGAGCGCGTCGTTGTCGAGGCACGTCCTGGTCTGAACCGTAAGGAGAACACATGTGCGGGCACCGCAACCACGGCAATGATCACGAAACACGCTGCAGGCGGACGCGCGTCTAGACCCCGGTCTGTGCTGCGACCACGGCGGGCGGCACCGGTGGTCGACGCCACAGCACGATGCACAGCACGATGGCAGGGATGCCGATCAGCGCGGTTCCGGTGAAGAACAGCGCATAACCTTCCAACAGCGTGCGGCCCACAGCCAGTTGCTCAACCCAAACACCCGAGAACCCCTTCAGCACCTTGCCTGCCAGGGCATAGAACGAACTGAGCAGGGCGTACTGCGTGGCCGTGTAGCCGATGCTGGTCAGGCTGGACATGTAGCCGATCAGTGCGACGCCCGCGTATCCACTGCAGAAGTTGTCGATCGCCATCGCCGCGGTGAACACCCCTGTATCCGAGCCGTGCAGCGCGAGATAGGCGAAGGCGAGGTTCGATCCAGGCCCGAGTACCGCGCCCGCGAGCAGTGTCGGCATGAACCCGAAACGCACCGCGGTCAATCCGGCGGCGGCGATGCCGAGAATCGTCGCGACCAGGCCGATCGAACCCCGCACCGCGCCGACGGTTTCCTTGTCGATCCCCAGATCGGCATAGAACGGGTTGGCCATCGGGCCCATCACGAAGTCGGGCATTCGGTAGAGGCAGATCGCCAGCAGCATGACGAGCGCGAACGTGCCGTGCTGGCGAAAGAACGCGATGAATGGACCGATGATCGCGTCGAACAGGCCGCGCGCCGTCCACAACGTGGGCTGCGCGTTGGCCGCCACCTCGCTGGCGACGGGTTCACGCGCGATCATCACGGCGACGACCCCGACGCCCATCATCGCGGCCATCCACAGGTACGAGATCGACCAGCCGACGTGGGCGGCCATGATCAGGATCAGCGCGTCGGTCATCAGAAGGGCGCCCCGGTAACCGAGCGTCGACGTCGACGTCAACAGGCCCTGCTGCTCGTTGCTCGAAGCACTCTCGATTCGCCAGGCATCGATCACGATGTCCTGCGTGGCCGACGCGAACGCGACGGCGAGCGCCAGCCCCCCGAAGACGAGCAAGCGGTCCAACCCGATCCCGGCGATGGTCATGACATCCTCGCGAGGCTGCACGAACACCATGCCGACCAGCGCGACCGCCACCACGATCTGCGACAGCAGCATCCAGCCACGCCGCCGTCCGAGCCAGCGCCCGAACAGCGGCGCATCGGCCTTGTCGACGAGCGGCGCCCAGAGGAACTTCAGCGAGTAGGCGATCCCGACCCACGACAGGAAACCGATCGTCGACAGCTCGATCGCGTTCTCGCGCATCCAGAACCCGAGCGTATTGCCGACGAGGTAGATCGGAATGCCGGAACTGAAGCCGAGCAACAGCATCGCCAGTACCTTGCGCTGACGCAGGTTGGCGACGACGGTACGCCAGCTCTGCCGCGGCTTCGCTTCGGCGGCCGGCGCGTTCACGCGCGGTAGTCCACGACCAGCGGGGCGTGATCGGAGAAGCGCGGCTCGGGATGCACGGCGACCGAGCGCACGCGGTCACGCAGCGACGGGGTGATGAACTGGTAGTCGATCCGCCACCCCACATTGTTGGCGCGCGCGGCGCCACGGTTGCTCCACCAGGTGTATTCGGGCGCATCGGGACGCAGCACGCGCAGCGCATCGAGCCAGCCGGTCGCGGGCGGCTCGACCAGGCCGTCGCCGCTCGCGTCGCCGATCATCGCGTTGAGCCACGCGCGCTCTGGCGGCGTGCAGCCGGAATTCTTCTGGTTGCTGGTCCAGTTCTTGATGTCGTGGCGCGCACGCACGATGTTCCAGTCGCCGCACAGCACGTAGTCGCGGCCGCTGGCCAGCCATTCGTCGAGGATCGGCTTGAGCCAGTCCATGACTTCGAACTTGAAGCCTTGGCGCAGATCGCCCGACGAACCCGACGGAATGTAGAACGAGACGACGCTGAGGTTGCCGAAGCGCGCTTCGATGTAGCGGCCCTCGTCGTCGAACGGCGCCCAGCCGAGTGAGGTGCGGATTTCGTCGGGTTCGCGCCGCGCGTAGATCGCCACGCCGCTGTAGCCCTTCTTGGTCGACGCGTCGCGGAACCAGGCCTTGTAGCCGGCGGGCAGGAAGTCCGCATGCAGGCCGGACTCGCCGGCCAGCTGGTGTTCCTGCGCCTTGGTTTCCTGCATGCACAGCACGTCGGCATCCTGGGCGACGAACCAGTCGAAGAAGCCCTTTTTCGCGGCGGAGCGCACGCCATTGGCATTGAAGCTGACGATTTTCATGCAGACCGGATCCACGTGTACCGGCGCCAAGCCTAACGGATTCGTGCTGACCGCCCAGGGCCTGCCATCCAATGCCGGGTAGTCCGCGCTGGGCCTTGCCAGCCGTCAGTTGGTGTTGCGTGGCGCAGCGCCTGACTGGCCGTCAGAGCCTGCCCCCCGCGCAGGCGGGGGTCGAGCCGCGCGGCGCCGGATGGCGGTTGGCAAGGCCCAACCCGGATGGCCGCGTCCGTGCGCGTCCTCTGCCGCGTCATCTCTCGGTCGTGGACGGACGTCCACTTCCTCGCGCTTCCTTGCCGCAGACACGCACGGGTGCGGCGCGGACCATCCGGCATTGGATGACAGGCCCTAGCCTCCGCGGCGCGTATCCTCCGCCGATGTCGTCGGGCCCGCTGCCGTGTGTCGTCATCGCCTCGACCGCACAGGCCGAGGCCGCGCGCTGCCTGCTGCTCACTGCGACGCAGACCGTCTACGCGGGCGACATCGTCTTCAATGTCGACAACGCCATGGCCGCGCCGGACAGCGACGCGATGGCGGTGCTGTTGGGTGATGTCGTCATCGGTTTCTATCGCCTCGACTACCCGACCGCGGCCTTCGCGAAACAGGCCGTCGACCGGCGTCTGGTCACGCTGCGCGCGTTCGCGCTCGGCGCGGCGTGGCAGGGCCGCGGCTTCGGGCTGCCGGTGCTCGCCGCGTGCTGCGCGGATCTGGCGCTGCGGCATCCCGAACGGATGACGCTGGCGTTGAACGTGCATGCGGCCAACGTCATCGCCGTGCACCTGTACAAGCGCGCCGGCTTCGTCGACAGCGGGGAGATCGTGCGCGGCGGCCGCGGCGGGCCGCAACACCTGATGCTGCGCGCACTCGGCGTGGGACAATGGGCGCCATGACCGACCATCGCACCCGTTTCCTGCAGCTCGCCCTCGAGGCCGACGCACTGCGCTTCGGCGAGTTCACGCTGAAGTCCGGCCGCGTCAGTCCGTATTTCTTCAACGCCGGGCGTTTCGATTCCGGTGTCGCCATCGCCACGCTGGCCGGCTGCTATGCCGATGCGCTGGAGGCTGCCGGGGTCGAGTTCGACCTGCTGTTCGGCCCGGCCTACAAGGGCATTCCGCTGGCGACGGCGCTGGCCTGCGAGTACGCGCGCCGCGGCCGCGACCTGCCGGTCGCGTTCAACCGCAAGGAAGCCAAGGCGCATGGCGAAGGCGGCCTGCTGATCGGCGCGCCACTGGCCGGACGCCGGGTGCTGATCGTCGATGACGTGATCACCGCGGGCACTGCGATCCGCGAAGCGCTGGGCCAGATCGCCGAGGGCGGCGGCACGGTGGCCGGCATCGTCATCGCGCTCGATCGCCAGGAACGCGTCACCGAAGACAGCCAGGAGTCCGCCGCGCAGCGCGTCGCGCGCGAGCAGGACGTGCCGGTGGTGGCCATCGCCGGGCTGTCCGATCTGCTTGCATTTGTCGGACAGAGCGCGACACTGGCGGCAGAACGCGAACGCCTGCTCGCCTACCGGGCACGACATGGCAGCGACACCACACGCTGATTCAACGCTTCGGGCCGTCAGGGGGACGGACGACATGCACCTTTCGATCCGACTGATGGGCGGTCTGCTGCTGGCCTGCATCGCCACCGGCGCCCTGGCGCAACAGCCGACTGCCGACCGCAAGGTCTATTGCTGGAACGAAGGCGGCCGTCGCGTGTGCGGCGATGCATTGCCGGCGTCGGCGGTGGACGCCGAACGTACCGAGATCAGCGCCCGCAGCGGCATGGCCACCGCGCACGTGAGCCGCGCACTGACCGCCGAGGAACGCAGCGCCGCCGCTGCGGCCGCGCAGCAGGCCAAGCTCGACGCCGAAGCCGCGGCCCTGCGCCAGCGCCAGGAACTGGCGATGGTCGAGTCCTATGCGACCGAAGCCGACCTGCGCCGCGCCTACGGCGAGCGCATCGTGCTGGTCGACGAAGCGCTCAAGACCTCGCGCATGGGCGTCGACAATCTGCGCAACAGCCTGCTGTCGCTGCTGCGTCAGGCCGGCGAGCGCGAACTGGCCGGCCAGGCCGTCGCCAAACCCCTGACCGACAGCATCCGCAGCCAGCACACCGACCTGCAGCGCCAGCTGGCGATCCTCGACCAGCAGCTGGTCGAACAGTCCGCGCTGGGCGGTGATCTGCAGGCCGCGCTGACCCGCTACCGCGAACTCAAGCAGTCCGCGGCCACCGCGCGCGACTGACCGCGGATCGCGCGCGGGTTCGCGCGGGCGTCGACGACCGGTATCCTCGCGGGCTTGCCCCCGCTTCGCATGAACGCCGTGTCCGATCCGATCTCCGCTCTGCTCCTCGGCATCATCGAGGGGCTTACCGAATTCCTGCCCGTCTCCAGCACCGGCCATCTGCTGATCGCCCAGCACTGGCTCGGCGCGCGCTCGGACTTCTTCAACATCGTCATCCAGGCCGGCGCGATCCTCGCGACGCTGCTGGTGTTCCGCCAGCGCATCTGGCAGCTGACGACGGGTCTGCGCGAGCGCGAGCACCGCGACTATTCGGCGAAGCTGTTCGTCGCCTTCGCGGTCACCGCGCTGGTCGGCCTGCCGGTGCGCATGGCCGGCTGGGAACTGCCGGAGACCGTCACGCCGGTCGCCTGGGCGCTGATCATCGGCGGCATCTGGATGCTGGTGGCCGAATACTTCGCCGAGAAGCGCGGCGACAACACGCATGTGACGTGGACGGTGGCCGTCGCGGTCGGTCTGGCGCAGGTCGTGGCCGGCGTGTTTCCCGGCACCTCGCGTTCGGCGACGACGATCTTCCTCGCGATGCTGCTGGGCCTGAGCCGGCGTTCGGCCGCGGCCGAGTTCGCGTTCCTCGTCGGCATCCCGACGATGTTCGCCGCCAGCGCCTACGCGTTCCTGGAACTGTGGATGGACCAGGGCCTGGGCGAGGAAGCCTGGGGCGATGTCGCGATCGCGTTCGTCGCGGCGATGGTCACCGGTTTCATCGTCGTGAAGTGGCTGCTCGGTTTCATCAAACGCCACCGCTTCACCGGCTTTGCGATCTATCGCATCGCGCTGGGTGCGGGTCTGCTGCTGTTGATGCCGTCGGGCTTCTGAGTCTTACGGCAGCCGGAAGAACGCGGCCGCCGTCGCGGTCGTCGCGTCTGCAGTGACCACGACATCCTCGCCGCGATCGCGGGCGAGTTCCTCGACGATGTGCGGCAGGAACGCCGGCTCGTTGCGACGGTCTTTCGGCAGCGGCTTGAGCGTGCGCGGCAGCAGATACGGCGCGTCGGTCTCGACCATCAGCCGGTTCGCCGGAATGTTGGGCACCAGTTCGCGCAGATGCTGGCCGCGGCGTTCGTCGCATAGCCAGCCGGTGATGCCGATGTGCCAGTCGCGGTCGAGGCACTCGAACAGCTCGCGCTTGCCGGCAGTGAAACAGTGCACGACCGCTGGGCCGATCTGCCCTTCGAACTCGCGCATGATCGCAACGAAATCGTCATGCGCATCGCGCTGGTGCAGGAACAGCGGCTTGCCGGTGTCGACCGCGATCTGCAGCTGCCGCTCGAAGGCCTTGCGCTGCGCCGGTCGCGGCGAGAAATCGCGGAAATAATCCAGACCGCACTCGCCGACCGCGACGACTTCCGGATGCGCCAGCAGCGCGCGCATCTCCGCATCGCATTCGGCGGTGTATTCGACCGCGTGATGCGGATGCACGCCTGCGGTCGCGTATAGAAAACCCGGATGCGCCTGCGCGAGTTCGAGCGCCTTGGGCGAATGCTCGCGGCTGGCACCGGTGATCACCATGCGCGTCACGCCCGCCTCCCGCGCGCGCTGCAGCACTGCATCGCGATCGTGATCGAAGCTGTCGTGGGTGAGGTTGGCGCCGATGTCGATCAGCTGCATGACGGACTGCGGGGAACGTGGGGGCGTGCATTGTAGACGTCGGGCTTTGAAGCCCCCACTGCATGCCCTCGATTCGCCTGTAGAGCCCAACCCTCACCCGACGCGCTTCGCGCGTCGACCTCTCCCGGAGGGAGAGGTGCAGATGCCTAGTTCAACAACTGGCAACTCGCCGGCGTCGTGCTTTCGAACAGCGCGCGTGTCGCCCATTGCGGCTGGTCGATGAAGGGATTGCGGTTGCCCTGGAAGCTGTAGACCACTTCATTGCGTTCGCGCTCGCGGGCGTCCGGCGGGTCGGCCTGGTGCCAAGCCAGCAGCGTCGACAGCAGACCCATGTAGGCCGGTGATGCCGACGTCGATACGATACGGCTGCGGTCGTCGGTCAGCTCGAGATCGGGCTCGCCCTGTCTCGTCGTCGGATGCGCGCCGCCTTCGTAGCGGATCGCCATGTACAGCACCGCGCGTGCGATATCGCCCTTGCGATGGCCCCAGACCTGGAAGCCGCTGGTGTTGGTCCAGTTGGAATTGCCGGGGAACAGACCGGTGCCACCGCCGACGCCCTGGTTCGCTTCGGTCGCGCGCTCGCTGCAGTTGGCCGAAGCCGTGCAGTCGGCCAGCGGTTTGTTGCCGCGCGCCGAGTTGTGGTCGGTATCGCTGAGAGAGAGCATGTGCGCGTCGGTGTGCGGCGCGTTCGGCAGACCCTTGTCGCCGCTGGTCGACGGGAAGCCGAGCGACTTGGGCCAGGTGTGCTCACGGTTGTAGGTCAGCCCGCTGCCGGTGCCCGCACGACCGCTGCCCTTGGCGTAGCTGCGGTTGCGGTAGACGTCGAGGATCTTGCCGCTGTCGGTCGGATCCTCGTCGGCGATTTCGAGGATCGTCCAGGTGTTCGTCGTGCCGCCGCTGTAGGGATACGAGGTGTGGCCCCGGATCGTCGCGTGCAGCGAGCAGCGCAGCTGGCCGGGACTGCTGGTGTTGACGCGTGCGTAGTAGTCGCCGCTGTCGCCACCGCCACCGCTGCTGGCGACGTTGAACGCGATGACCGCATTGGCGGCCGGCGACAGACCGGCGGCATCGGAGACCGCAGTGGCATTGACCGTCAGCGTGCAGGCTTCGCCGGCATGCAAGGCGGTGCCGGTGCCGATGGCGAACGTGCTGCCGGTGCTCGCATGGTCGAGCGTCACTGCGCCCGAGGTCGCGCACTGCAGCGCGAATGCGCCGTTGGCCAGCGTGACCGCTTCGCTGAAGGACACCGACAGATCGCCGGCTGCCGGGAAATCGGATGCACCGCTGGCCGGCGAGGTCGCAGTGATCGACGGGGCTGTGGTGTCGCTGCCACCGCCACTGCCGCCGAAGGTCTGGCCGGCGTTGCAGGCACCGAAGGTCTGCGTCGACGACGGCGCCCAGACGAAGTCGGCGGCGGTGCTGCCATTGCCGGTCAACTGCAGCGAGGTGCCGACCGGCGCGGTCGCACTCTCCGACACCGGCAGGTTCTGGCTGGTCAGTCCGGCGGCGGGGCCGTTGCCGGCGACGATCGTGCCTTCGTAGCTGATGAACTGCACGACGTTCCCGGCGCCGTCGACCAGCGCGATGCCGTCGTTCGGCCCGTTCTGCAGACCATCGCGCGGCCAGGTGACGGTGGCCATGCCGACGCTCGCGCCGCAGTTGCGCGTCTGCGCAGCCGGCACCGCGACATTGCCGTAGGTCGTCGCCGCATTCGGCGCGTTGCTGCCGTTGTAGAGCCACACGCGGTAGCCGGACAGGTTTTCGCCCGCGGTCGCGACGATTTCCACCGCTTCGCCGACATCCGCGCCCGCGTTGTCGTAATGCAGCTCGTTGATGAAGACCTCGGCGAACGCGGCGGGCGCGGTCGCGGACAGGCCGCAGAGCAGCAGGACGTGCGGAAGACGACGAAGACGAGCGCGCATGGCAAATCCGGTGACGGTGCAGCGGCCGAATCTAATCGGCCACGATGACCACCGATACCGGGGCAAACCCTTGCATGCGTGCATCGACGCCGATGCGTGACGTCGTTAGCCTGTGCGCCGTGACGCACGCCGCCTCTCCCGTCTTTCCCATCACGTCGTTGTTGCCGGAGATCGTCTCCAGCCTCGCCGTGCATCCGCGCCTGGTGCTCGAAGCGCCGCCGGGCGCGGGCAAGACCACGCAGGTGCCGCTGGCGCTGCGCGACGCGGCGTGGCTGGGCGACCGGAAGATCGTGATGCTGGAACCGCGGCGCGTCGCCGCGCGTTCGGCAGCGACGTTCATGGCGCGCCAGCTCGGCGACGACGTCGGCGGCCTCGTCGGTTATCGCATCCGTTTCGAGCAGCGCATCAGCGCGCGCACGCGGATCGAGGTCGTCACCGAAGGCATCCTGACGCGGATGCTGCAGGACGATCCGGAACTGGGCGACGTCGGCGCGCTGCTGTTCGACGAGTTCCACGAGCGCCATCTCGCCGGCGATCTCGGCCTCGCACTCGCGCGTGACGTGCAGACCGGTCTGCGCGAAGACCTGCGACTGGTGGTGATGTCGGCGACGCTCGACGGCGCGCGCATCGCGCAGTGGCTCGACGCGCCGCGACTGTCGAGCGCGGGCCGCAGCTTTCCGGTCGATGTCTCGCACGTACCGCCGAAGCGCGACGAGGCGCTCGAACACCAGGTGCGCCGTGTGCTCGTCGATGCCCTGGCGACACAGCCCGGCGATGCGCTGGTATTCCTGCCCGGCCAGCGCGAGATCGCACGCTGTCGCGCCCAGCTCGAAGCCGCGTTGCCCGGCGATGTCGAACTGCTGGTGTTGCATGGCGAACTGCCGGTCGACGCGCAGACGCATGTGCTGCAGCCATCGACCGATGGCCGTCGTCGTGTGGTGCTGGCCACCAACGTCGCCGAGAGCAGCGTGACCCTGCCGGGCGTGCGCATCGTCGTCGACAGCGGCCAGGCGCGCGAGCCGCGCTTCGATCCCAACAGTGGCTTCTCGCGTCTGGAGATCGTGTCCATCTCGCAGGCGTCGGCGGACCAGCGCGCGG
The DNA here is from genome assembly GCF_021233355.1 of Luteimonas fraxinea. Lineage (NCBI taxonomy): Bacteria > Pseudomonadati > Pseudomonadota > Gammaproteobacteria > Lysobacterales > Lysobacteraceae > Luteimonas > Luteimonas fraxinea. The sequence continues at coordinate 1,919,931 of NZ_CP089507.1, forward strand.
GGCGCGCCGGGCGTGTCGCATCGGGCGTGGCGCTGCGCCTGTGGCCGGAATCGCAGCGGCTGGAGCCGCAGCGGCGCCCAGAGATCGCGCAGGTCGATCTCGCCGCACTCGCACTCGAACTCGCCGCGTGGGGCGATCCCTCGTTGGCATTTCCGGATCCACCGCCCGCCGGCGCGATGGGCGCCGCGCACGATCTGCTGCAGCGACTCGATGCGCTGGATACGCGCGGTGCGATCACGCAGACCGGGCGTCGCATGCTCGCGCTCGGCACGCATCCACGCCTCGCGGCGATGCTGCTGGCCGGCGCGGATGCCGGCGAACGCGCACTGGCCTGCGATCTGTGCGCGTTGCTGGAAGCGCGCGATCCGCTGCGGCCACTGCCGGGCACGCCGCGCTCGGATGGCGTGGCTGCGCGCTGGCAGGCGCTTGCGGCATTCCGCAGTGGACGCACGCCGGCCGATGCGCAACGCGGCGCGCTCGCCGCGATCGATGCGGCCGCCAAACAATGGCGCCGACGCCTGAAGCTCGACGCTGCGCCGCCGTCGTCCGCACCGGCGCACGTATTCGGCGATCTGCTCGCCCATGCATTTACCGATCGCATCGGCTATCGCCACGCGCGCGACGATGCGCGCTACACGCTCAGCAACGGCCGCATGGCCCGCCTGTTCGACGACAGCACCTTGCGCGGCGAACAGTGGATCGTCGCCAGCGAATTGCGCCACGAGACCAAGGACGCGCTGTTACTGCGCGGCGCGCCGGTCGACGAGGCGCGGCTGCGTCGGCAATGGCCGGAGCGCTTCACCGATGCCGACGAGACGCGCTGGGACGCCGAGCGTCGCGCGCTGGTCGGCGAGCGCGTACGCCGATTCGACGGCATCGTGCTCGACGCACGTGCAAACGGTCGCGTCGATCCGGCGCAGGCCGCGCAGGCACTGAGCGATGCGGTCGGTGCGCTCGGCCTCGATGTGCTGCCGTGGCGTGACGGTCTGCGGCAATGGCAGGCGCGCGTGCAGGCGGTGCGCGCGTGGATGCCCGAACTCGCACTGCCGGATCTCTCGGATGCGGCGCTGCGGGCGACGCGCGACGCGTGGCTGCGGCCCGCGTTCGCCGGCATCACCCGGCTCGATGCACTCGGCGCGGACGCACTGGCCGATGCTTTGCAGCACCAGCTGGACTGGTCACTGCGCCAGCAGCTCGATCGCATGGCGCCGGTGCGCATCACCGTGCCGTCGGGCATGGCGCGGGCGATCGACTACGCGATCGAGGCCGACGGCACGCCAGCGCCGCCGGTGCTCGCGGTCAAGCTGCAGGAACTGTTCGGCCTGGCGAAGACGCCGACCGTTGCCGATGGCCGCGTGCCGCTGACGATCCATCTGCTGTCGCCCGCGGGTCGCCCGTTGCAGGTCACGCGCGACCTCGCTGGCTTCTGGGAGCGCACGTATCCCGAAGTGCGCAAGGAAATGAAGGGGCGATATCCGAAGCATCCTTGGCCGGAAGATCCGTGGAATGCGCCTGCAACACATCGCGCGAAACCGCGCGGCACCTGACGCCTCGCACGTCCTTTACCGAACGTCAGCCAAACGAAGCCTGCCGCGATCCGCAGCGCTCACGCCAGTTCGACAGCCCGTAACGAAGACTCGTCCATCCCACATCGGACATCCGAGGTCATTCCATGAGCAAGTTCGAAGCGTTGTCCGACAAGGCACTGTCGCTGGTCGGCCAGGCAGGCGACAGCCTGCGTCATGCGATTCCCGATTCCGCCGAGAAGTGGCTGCAGACGGGCGTCGCGCTCGGCGCGGCACGCACCGGCACCAAGCTGGCGGGCGGTTTCCTGCGTCGCAATCCTGCGATTCTCGCCGCGTCGGTGATCGGCGCCGGTCTGGTCTGGGTTGCGGCCCGCCAGTACAAGAAGCGCAAGGAAGGCGGCGCGGTCGAAGGCAGCTCGCGCCGTATCGAGCCGACCCGTGCACCGGCCCGCAAGCGCACCACCGCGCGTCGCGGCGCAGCGGCGTCGAACAGCGAAGACTGAGTCAAAGGATCACCCGTGCGCTGGCCATGCGGCCAGGCGCAGGTCGACCGGACGCGGGCCTCAGGCCCGCGTTTTTTTATGTCTGGTCGTCCTGCGGGTCGTCGTTGGCAGCCGGACGTTCGGCCTCCGCGGACATCTGCGGCAGTTCGATGATGAAGCGCGCGCCGCCGCCTTCGCGGTCCTCGTACCAGAGCTGGCCACCGAGGTCGACGATGATCTGCTTGGCCAACGACAGGCCCAGACCGCTGGAGCGGCCATCGTCCTTGCCGGCATGAGCAAGCCGCTGGAACGGCCGGAACAGCGCGTGCTGCTGGTCGCGGGCGATACCGGGGCCGCGGTCTTCGACCAGCAGCTGCCAGAAGCCCACGCCGCCGCCGCGCAACGAGATGTCGACGTTGCTGTCGGGCGCGTACTTGATCGCGTTGGTGATCAGGTTCTCGGCGACCTGGCGCAGCACCAGCCCGTCGATCGCGACCAGCGGCGCGGCATCGGGCGCACGCGCCTGCAACTGCACGCCGCGATCCTCGAACTGCATGGCGTAGCGCGCGACGATCCAGTCCAGCACATCGCGCAGACCCGTCGACTGCGCGGCCTCGGCGGCCTTGCGCGAGGTGTCCTGGGTTTCCAGGTAGCGACGGATGTAGCCGAGCGCGTCTTCGGCGCTCTCGTGGATCATCTTGTGATAGCGCGGAATGCGCTCGGGCTTGGTCTCGTTCTTGACCAGCATGTCGCTGGCGAACCAAATGCTCGACAGCGGATTCTTCAGATCGTGCGCGACCAGGTTCACCAACTCCTGGCGCTCGCGCGCGATGCGCTCGAGACGGTCGCGGGTCTGCTTGAGGCCGACGTGCGCGTTGACGCGCGCGAGCAGCTCCTCGGGCATGAAGGGCTTGGTGACGTAGTCGACCGCGCCGGCGTCAAACGCGCGCAGCAGCAGTTCGCGGTCCTGGGCGACGGTGAGGAACACCACCGGCAGGCGCAGCAGATCCGGGTTCTGCTTGATCTCGGCCAGCAGCGCGAAGCCGTCCATGTTCGGCATCAGCATGTCGAGCAGCAGCAGGTCGGGCTGGCGCGCTTCGAGCATCGCCAACGCTTCGGCGCCGTCGGGCGCCGTCTGCACCTCGTAGCCGTGACGGCTCAGCAGCGAACTGACGACACGCAGGTTCGCAGGCTGGTCATCGACGACGAGGATGCGACCGCTGGCGTTTGCAGAGTTCGGCATTGGCTTCCGGGGTGGCCCCGAACGGGGAATGGGCGACACGCGACGCAGACGTGCGATCCGCCCGGCACGTTACCAGAAAGCCGGTCGACTGCGGACCCCGCCCGGACCGTCTGTGCCCTTAAAGCGCCCGCCAGGCGCCGGGCGCCAGCGTGTCCAGCGACCAGTCGCCGATCGCCACCCGCACCAGCCGCAGCGTCGGCAGGCCCACCGCCGCGGTCATGCGCCGCACCTGGCGGTTGCGGCCTTCGCGGATGGTCAGTTCCAGCCAGGCGTCGGGCACGGTCTTGCGGAACCGCACCGGCGGATCGCGCGGCCACAGCACCGGCGGCGGGTCGAGCAGCGTGACCTGCGCCGGGCGGGTCGGCCCGTCGTTGAGCGTCACGCCGTCGCGCAGCGCCTGCAGCTGGTCCGGCGACGGCGTGCCTTCCACCTGCACCCGGTAGGTCTTGGGCAGCTTGTGGCGCGGATCGGTGATGCGGTTGGCCAGCGGGCCGTCGTCGGTCAGCAGCAGCAGGCCTTCGCTGTCGTGGTCGAGGCGCCCGGCGGCGTAGACATCGGGCGGCAGGCCGAAGCCGGCCAGCGTCGGACGCGGCGGCGTGCTGCGGTCGGTGAACTGGCAGAGCACGCCGTAGGGCTTGTTGAAGGCGACGAGCATGGAATTCGCAGATCGATCGGAACGGCACCGCGACCGACACCAGCACCGGACGACCGCGATCGTCCAGCGCTGACGTCTGACCGCTTAAGCCCTCACGGCTTTCAGGGCTTCACAAACCGCAGCGTCATCCGGTCGCTCTCGCCGATCGCGGCGTACTTTGCCGCGTCCGCAGGGGCATGCCGATTGGCCGGCGGCAGCATCCACACGCCATCGGCATGGTCGCGTGTGTCCTTCGGATTCGCATTGACCTCGCTGCTGCCGTCGACGCGGAAACCCGCGGCCTGGGCGAGCGCGATGACCTGCGCGGTCCCGACATAGCCGCTGCGGTCGTCGGCGGGCACGTCGGCCTTGGCACGATGTTCGACCACGCCCAGCACGCCGCCCGGGCGCAGCACGTCGTAGAAGCCCTTGAACATGCCCTCGGCCTGACCGGACGAACGCCAGTTGTGCACGTTGCGGAAGGTGAGCACGACATCGGCGGAGTTCGACGGGCCGAAGCGCGGTGCCTTCGGGTCGTAGCTCACCATGCGCGCGCGATCGAACTGCGCGGGCGCGCCGTCGAAGCGGGCCTGCAAACCGTCACGCTGGCTGGTCTGGTAATCGCGGCCCCGGCCCTCGGCGGCGCTTGCCGGGTCGACCATCGCCGCGATGTAGCGACCGTTGTCGCGCAGGTACGGCGCCAGCACTTCGGCGTACCACGCGCCGCTGCCGGGGGTGATCTCGATGACGGTCTGCTCCGGACGCACGCCGAAGAACGCCAGCGTTTCGCGCGGATGACGGTACTGGTCACGCGCGCGGTTCTCGGCGCTGCGCCAGTCACCGGCGAGTGCGCTGTCGAGGCGGGCGACATTGCTGGAGTCGAGGTCGGCGGCCGAATCGGCGGGCACCTGCGGCGCGCTGGCGCAGCCGGCGAGGGCGATCAGGGCGACGGCGCAGAACGACAAGCTGCGTTGCATGGGCGGAACTCCGGACGCGGACGTGGCGCAAGGGTGCCACAAGCCGCGTGGCGAACGTCGTCGCCCGTCCTGCGGGTCGACGGGACGTCGTGCCGGAACACTGCTTTGCGTGTCCCCCGGTGTCGGTCGCGCGTCGGCCCTGCCTATGCTGTCGCCATTCTTTTGCAGGCAGGAGCGGCACATGTCGGAACGCGAACTCGGACGTTCGGGACTCAGGGTTTCGCCACTGGCGTTCGGTGGCAACGTCTTCGGCTGGAGCGCCGACGAGGCCACGACACATGCGCTGCTCGACGAATGCGTCGCGCTGGGCCTCAATCTCGTCGATACCGCCGACGTGTATTCGGCCTGGGTCGACGGCAACCAGGGTGGCGAATCGGAAACACTGATCGGCCGCTGGCTGCAGAAGAGCGGCAAGCGCGAGCGGGTGGTGATCGCCACCAAGGTCGCCAAGTGGCCGCAGCGCAGGGGCCTGTCGCCGGCCAACATCCAGGCCGCGTGCGAGGACTCGCTGCGCCGCCTGCGCACCGATGTCATCGATCTCTACCAGGCGCACGAGGACGACCCGTCGGTGCCGCTGGAAGACACGCTGGGCGCGTTCTCGCGCCTGATCGAACAGGGCAAGGTGCGCGCGATCGGCGCGTCGAACTACATCGCGCCGCGTCTGGCCGAAGCACTCGACGTGGCCAAGCGCCACCACCTGCCGCGTTACGAAACGCTGCAGCCCGAATACAACCTCGTCGACCGCGCCGGTTACGAGGCCGCGCTGGAACCGCTGGTGCGCGAGCACGGGCTCGGCGTGATCGGCTACTACTCCCTGGCGAGCGGCTTTCTCAGCGGCAAATACCGCACCGAGGCCGACGCGGCGAAGAGCAGCGCGCGCGGCGCGCAGGTCGTGAAGCAGTACCTCAATGCACGCGGCAAGCGCGTGCTCGCTGCGCTCGACGATGCCGCGTGCCGGCATGCGGCGACCGTGGCCCAGATCGCGCTCGCATGGTTGATCGCACGGCCCGGCGTGACCGCGCCGATCGTCAGCGCGACCAGCATCACCCAGCTGCGCGAACTCGCGGCGGCGCGCACGTTGCTGCTGACGAAGTCCGACATCGCCGCGCTCGACGGCGCCAGCGCCGGATGAGCACCGCGCGCGACTTCGATGCGCTGTGGCGCACGCGCACCGACACGCGCGGGCAGCCGCCGCGGGTGATGATTCGCGTGTTCGTGGCACCCGGCGAACTCGAGACTTCAGTCGCGTTCTACGAACAGCTGCAAGGGGTGACGGCCGATGGCGGCTTTCCGTTTCCCGAGCCGGCCTGCGCCTGGCGATGGTCGGCGCGTTCCTGCTGATCGAAGGCATCGACGCGGCTCTGGCGCCGTTCCGCTCGACGGTCGGCACCCTGCTCGTCGACGATGTGCAGCCCTACTACGACCGGCTGGTCGCCGCGGGCGCGGAGATCATCTTCCCCTTGCAGCGCGTGCCGACCGGCGCCGCGTTCAATGCCGTGCACCCCGACGGCACTGTGGTCGAGTACGTGCATCACCGCCCCGATCCGCAGGGCCGCTGAGCGCGGCGATTGACGGCGCCGCACGGTCGCGTGCGCTATGAAGGGTGTCCAATCGAACAGGCCGACCCGATGAGCGACTCCACCGCCACCCGCATCGTCCTCGCCGCGCGCCCGACCGGCGCGCCGACACCCGATGACTTCCGCGTCGAAACATTCCAGGTGCCTGCGCCGCGCAACGGCCAGGTGCTGCTGCGCAACCGCTGGCTGTCGCTCGACCCCTACATGCGCGGCCGCATGAACGCCGGTCGCTCCTACGCCGCGCCGGTCGAGATCGGTGAGGTCATGGACGGCGGCACGATCTCGGAAGTGGTGCAGTCGCTGCATCCGGCCTGGTCGCCGGGCGATCTGGTGCTCGCGCATGCCGGCTGGCAGACACACGCCGTCGTCGATGGCGAAAGCCTGCGCCGCAAACTCGGCCCCGCCGGCCTGCCGGTGCAGACCGCACTCGGCGTCCACGGCATGCCCGGCTTCACCGCCTACGCCGGCCTGCACGAGATCGGCAAGCCGCAGCACGGCGAAACCGTCGTCGTCGCCGCGGCGAGCGGACCGGTGGGCGCGACTGTCGGCCAGATCGCGAAACTCCACGGCGCACGCGCCGTCGGCATCGCCGGAGGCCCGGACAAGGTCGCGCACGTCCGCGACGACCTCGGCTTCGATGTCGCCCTCGACCGCCGCGCCGACGACTTCGCCGAGCAGCTCGCGGCTGCGTGCCCGGACGGCATCGACGTCTACTTCGAGAACGTCGGTGGCAAGGTGTTCGACGCCGTGCTGCCCCTGCTCAACGACTTCGCCCGCATTCCGGTGTGCGGCCTCGTCGCCCACTACAACGACACCGCTCCGCCCGCCGGCCCCGACCGCGTGCCGCAACTGATGGGCGCGATCCTGAGCCGCCACCTGACCGTCCGCGGTTTCATCCAGCGCGACTTCATCGCGCTCTATCCCGAGTTCGTGCGCGAGATGGGGCAGTGGTTGCGCGATGGACGCGTGCGGTATCGGGAGGATGTCGTGGAGGGTCTGGAGAACGCGCCGGAGGCATTCATCGGGATGTTGGCAGGGCGGAATTTCGGGAAGTTGCTGGTCAAGCTGGACTGATTTTTTGCGCCTCGCGCGATGGCGCTCTGGCCTCTGCGTTTCCGCTGTCGCTCTGCGCTCTGCGCTCCGGGCTTTTGATCTCTGTAACGCACCCGCACCCGCACTTACCCGGAGGGCGTCGGCCATGGATGGCCGGCGTTTTCCGACCGAGGCAGGATGCCGAGTCGGAAAATCCAGATGCGCTAAGAGCCGCGGGCTTCGGACGTGTCGGGGAGACGTTTTTCTTTGGTTTCGTTTCTTTTGGCGTCAACCAAAAGAAATGAACTCGGCCGCGTCAGCGGACGAAAGCGTTTGATCTACGCCTGTGCGTTTGCCTGCGCCGGGAGACGCAACGTCAAACGCTTCCACTCGCCTTGCGGCGAGCGGGTTCATTTCTTTTGCTGGCCCTAAAGAAACGGAACCAAAGAAAAGGGCCAGCCCCGAGGGAGCAAATCCGGCCAGTCATTCGTTCCGGGATTTTTCGACTCGCCATCCTGGCTCGGTCGAAAAACGCCGCACATCCATGTGCGACGCCCTACGGGTCTGCATACAGACGCGGTGGCGTTACGGCGATCAACAGCGAAGAGCAGAGCAGGCACCGCCTCCGGCGCGTGCCGACACACTTACCTGCCGACCGGCACAACCTCCTCCTCGACATCCACCACCGGCACCACCACCCGCCGCGTCGCCTTCTCCAGCTGCGCAAGCGCCACCTTGCCCGCCGCCTTCGCTTCCAGTGCCTGCTGCTGCACCTGGCAGAGCGTCTGCATGTGGTCGGCGTCGAAGTTCAGGCGTTCGATCAGGAAATCGACGAACGCGCGCACCTTCGGTGACACCAGTCGGCCGCCGGGGAAGACGGCGTTGAAGTCGACTTCAGGGCCGGTCCAGCCGGCGAGCACGCGTTGCGCCATGCCGGCTTCGACGAAGGCCTTGGCCATCACATCGCCGGTGAGCATCAGGCCTTCGCCCTTGATCAGTGCCCAGTTCAGCGCGGCGGGATCGTTGGCAACGAGCTGCGGGTTCACCGGGAAATCGCGCAGCGCGCGGCCGTCGGTGAGCGACCAGATGAAGCGGTTGTTCGCGTTATGGCTCTTGCGCATCACCAGGGTGCGGTGGTGCTGCAGGTCGTCGGGATGCAGCGGTTCGCCGTGCTGTTCGATGTAGGACTGGCTGGCGAAGACCTGCGTGCGCAGGCTGCCGAGCTTGCGCGCGACGAGGTTGGAATCGGGCAGCGTGCCGATGCGCAGGGCGAGGTCGGCTTCGCCTGCGATCAGGTCGAGCTTCTCGTTGCCCATGTGCATGTCGAGCTGGATCTCGGGGTACTGCGCCTGGAAGTCGCCGAGCAGCGGCGCGATCCAGGTGATGCCGATCGAATACGGCACGGTGAAACGCAGCCAGCCGCGCGGGCCGGACTGCAACTGCGCGACGGCGCTTTCGGCGTCTTCGAGGCCGCGCGCGATGCGCTGGCAATGCTCGTGATAGATGCTGCCGGCCTCGGTCAGGCCAAGCCGGCGCGTGGTGCGGTTGAGCAGGCGCGCGCCGAGTCGCTGTTCGAGTTCCTGCACTTTGCGGCTGACCGTGGTCTTGGGCAGGCCAAGCGCATTGGCGGCAGCGATGAAGCTGCCCTGCTCGACCACCTTGACGAAGATCAGGGTCTCGTTGAGATCGTGTGCCATGTGGAACTCCTGGAGCGGGCGCGCGCACGGTGCGCGGAGGATTGGACCGTGACGGGGATAATTATTCCCTCGAATAGGGACTAATCAAGTCCCCTTTCGAGGCGGATGATCTGCGGCATCCCCCGAGTCGCCGCCGCCCATGTCCGCCCTCCGTCCCGCCGCGCCCCCTGTGCAACGCCCTGCGACCGCCCCCGCGCGTCGCCGTGGGCTGCGCATGGAAATCCCGCCGAATCAATCGTCTAGCGCACGGATCGCCACCCCCAAGCGGCTCCAGGCCGGCCATGCCGGCTGGGGCTGGCTGTGGTCCTGGTTGCCCGGCAATGCCCGCCGCCGCAGTGCCCCGGCATCGATCGAAGACCGGTTTTCGGGAGACAAAATCCCATGAAAGGGACAATCAGGGCGCCTCTGGTGATTGTGGGCGCCACCGGGATGGTCGGAACGCGCGTGGTTGCGCAGGCATTGGCCGCCGGGCGCCGCACGATCGCGGTCGCCAATGACGCCGAAGCGCTCGACCAGCTGACGGTCCGGCACAGTGCCGGACTGACCACGCTGTTCGCGGATATCCGCAGCGATGGTGATGCGGCCGATCTCGCCACGCGCCTGCGCGCACTGCCCGGCCCGGCACCGGGTTCGGTGATCGCGGCGATCCGTGGCGCGGCCGGCAGTCAGCGTGTGCTCGATGCGCCCGCGGACTTCCTGCGTCGCCGCCTTGATGAAGATCTGCTGCCGCACCTGTCGATCGCGCGCCATCTGCTGCCGCTGCTCGCCACGCAGCCGCGCGCCGGCTACGTGCTGGTCGGCGGCCCCGGCGCGGACCATCCGTGGTCGGGTTACGGCCATCACTCGATCGGCGCGTCCGCGCTGCGGATGCTCGCGCGGGTGCTGCACGAAGAAGCCCGCACGCTGCCGGTGCGCGTGCAGATGCTGGCCGTCGATTCGCCGGTGCGCTGCGATGCCAACGCCGCCCATGCGCGTGCGCAATGGCCGGATGTCGATGCGATCGCCGACCACGCGCTGCGTCTGGTCGATGGCGCCGCGAATGCAGACGTCGCCCTCGTGCGCTTCCCGATCGGCGCGGCCGTGCGCCCGCCGGGTCTGTCCGACGACCTCGATGTCGGCCCCTGCGCACCCACCCATTCCCACCAGACCGATGCCAGCGCCTTGCTGCGTCGCCTCGCCACCGCCGCCTCCCCCCAGGAATCACGCTCATGATCCGCTCCCACCTCACACCGCGCGCGTGGCGCGCCCTTGCTGGCACCGGTCTCGCCGTTGCCGTCGCGCTGGTCATCGCCGGCTGCGACACCCAGGCCCAGGAACAGACCCAGCCGCCACCGCCGGATGTCGGCGTCGCCGCCGTGCTGTCGGAACAGGTGCAGGACTGGAACGACGCCACCGGCCGCATCGCCGCGATCGAAAGCGTCGAACTGCGCCCCCGCGTCAGCGGTTACGTGCAGCGCGTGGCCTACGCCGAAGGCGATGAAGTGAAGCAGGGCGACCTGCTGTTCGTCATCGATCCGCGTCCGTATCGCGCCGCGCTGCAGCGCGCGGAAGCCGAACTCGCCCGTGCCCGCGCCGATGCGCAGCTGGCGACCACGCGTCATGCCCGCGCACAGTCGCTGATCGATGCCAGCGCGATCTCGCGCGACGATTTCGAAGCCCGCAGCGCCGGTCGCGCCGAAGCCGAAGCCGCGGTACGCGGTGCGCAGGCCGCGGTCGAAACCGCACGACTGGATCTGGCATTCACCGAAGTGCGTGCGCCGGTTGCCGGTCGCGCCGGTCGCGCGATGCTGACCACCGGCAACCTCGCCCAGGCCGATGCGTCGATGCTGACCACCGTGGTCTCGCAGGATCCGGTGCACGTCTACTTCGAGACTGATGAGCGCACCTATCTGCGCCACCAGGCGATGTCGCGCGCCGGCGAGCGCACCAATGCCGACAACGCGGTGCGCGTGGGTCTGGCCGACGAGACCGGTTATCCGCACGCCGGCACCGTCGACTTCCTCGACAACCAGATCGATCCCGCGACCGGCACCGTGCGCGCCCGCGCCGTACTGCCGAACCCGGACCGCCGCTTCACCCCGGGCCTGTTCGCTCGCGTGCAGCTGGAAGGCGCGGCCGCGCGCCCGGCGATCCTGATCGACGACAAGGCCGTGATCACCGACCAGGACCGCAAGTTCGTCTACGTCGTCGGCGAGGACAACACCGCACAGCGCCGCGACATCGTGCCGGGCCGCGTCGTCGAAGGCCTGCGCGTCGTCGAATCGGGTCTCGCCGCCGGCGACCGCGTGATCGTCAACGGCGTGCAGAAGGTCTTCATGCCGGGCATGCCGGTTGCGCCGAAGGCCGTCGCGATGCGCGGTGGTGCGCCGATCGAGGCGGTCGCGAAGCGCTGACGCGCGCTTGACCCACACCTCTCCCTTCGGGAGAGGTCGACGCGCGCAGCGCGTCGGGTGAGGGCGAGGCGTCACCGTTGAAACCCCGCCCTCATCCGCCCCTCCGGGGCACCTTCTACCCCGAGGGCACGTTGTCCCAGAGGGAGAAGTGCTTGCCGTTCCCGCGTTCTTTTCTCTGCGGCCCCGCGCCGCCCACAAGGATTTCCCCGTGGACTTCTCCCGCTTCTTCATCGACCGGCCGATCTTCGCCGCGGTGCTGTCGATCCTGATCTTCGCAGGTGGCCTGATCGCCATCCCGCTGCTGCCGATCGGCGAATACCCCGAGGTCGTGCCGCCCTCGGTGGTCGTGCGCACCGTGTATCCCGGTGCCAACCCGAAGGTGATCGCCGAAACCGTGGCGACGCCGCTCGAGGAAGCCATCAACGGCGTCGAGGACATGATGTACGTCAAGTCCGTCGCCGGCTCCGACGGCGTGCTGCAGCTCACCGTGACCTTCAAGCCCGGCACCGATGCCGACGAAGCGGCGGTGCGCGTGCAGAACCGCGTGGCGCAGGCGCTGGCGCGGTTGCCCGAGGATGTCCGACGGCAAGGCGTGACAACGCAGAAGCAGTCGCCGGTGTTCCTGATGGTCGTGCATCTGACCTCGGAAGACGGCCGTTACGACTCGCTGTACCTGCGCAACTACATGCGGCTGCACGTCAAGGACGAGATGGCCAAGATCACCGGCGTCGGCGATGCGCAGCTGTTCGGTGGCGGCGATTACGCGATGCGGCTGTGGCTCGATCCCGACAAGATCGCGGCGCGCGGTATGACCGCGAGCGACGTGGTGCGCGCAGTGCGCGAGCAGAACGTGCAGGTCTCGGCCGGCCAGCTCGGCGCGGAACCGATGCCCAACGGCAGCGATTTCCTGCTGCCGATCAATGCCAAGGGTCGACTGGAGAGCGTCCAGGAATTCGGCGACATCGTGCTGAAGTCCGGCGCCGACGGTGAGCTGGTGCGCCTGGCCGATGTCGCGCGTATCGAACTCGCGGCCGGCGACTACACGCTGCGCGCGCGCCTCGACGGCAAGAACGCCGCTGCGATCGGCATCTTCCAGGCACCGGGCGCGAATGCGCTCGACATCCGCGACGGCGTGGTCGCGAAGATGGAGGAGCTGCGCCCGCAGCTGCCGCCGGGCGTGCAGATCCAGTCGATCTACGACACCACGATCTTCGTGCGCGATTCGATCAAGTCGGTCGTGGTGACGCTGATCGAAGCCACGCTGCTGGTGGTGCTGGTGGTGATCCTGTTCCTGCAGACCTGGCGCGCGTCGATCATTCCATTGCTCGCGGTGCCGGTGTCGATCGTCGGCACGTTCGCGGTGCTGTACCTGCTCGGTTACTCGATCAACACGCTGACCCTGTTCGGGCTGGTGCTGGCGATCGGCATCGTGGTCGACGACGCGATCGTCGTGGTGGAGAACGTCGAGCGGCACATCGAACTCGGCGCCACGCCATTGGAGGCCGCGCATCTGGCGATGAAGGAGGTCTCCGGCCCGATCATCGCGATCGCGCTGGTGCTGTGTGCGGTGTTCGTGCCGATGGCGTTCCTCACCGGCGTGACCGGCCAGTTCTACAAGCAGTTCGCGGTGACCATCGCGATCTCGACGGTGATCTCGGCGATCAACTCGTTGACCCTGTCGCCCGCGCTCGCCGCCAAGCTGCTGCAGCCGCACGGCGCGCCGAAGGATCGCCTGACGCGCATCATCGATCGCCTGTTCGGCTGGCTGTTCCGTCCGTTCAACCGCTTCTTCAACCGCAGCTCGGCGCGTTACGAGAGTGCGGTGTCGCGTTCGCTGGGCCGTCGCGGTGCGGTGTTCCTGGTCTACGCGGTGCTGCTGGTCGGCGCGGGCGTGATGTTCAAGGTGGTGCCGGCCGGCTTCATTCCGGTGCAGGACAAGCTGTACGTGATCGCCGGCGTGAAGATGCCGGAGGGCGCATCGATCGAACGCACCGACGTGGTGCTCAAGAAGATGGCCGCGCTCGCCAGTGAAGTGGACGGCGTCGCCAGCGAGATCGCGTTCCCGGGCCTCAACCCGCTGCAGTTCACCAATACGCCCAACAACGGCGTGATCTTCTTCACCCTCGATCCCTTCAGCGAGCGCTCGCGCACCGCCGAAGAGATCACCGCCGAACTCAACCAGAAGTTCTCGACGATCCAGGAAGGTTTCACCTTCGCCTTCATGCCGCCGCCCATCCAGGGCCTCGGCAACGGTTCGGGCTGGTCGCTGTTCGTCGAAGACCGCACGCGTCTGGGCTACGGCGAACTGCAGGCCGCCGTGCAGGCGTTCCAGGGGGCGGCGATGCAGACGCCGGGCCTGGGCTATCCGATCAGCAGCTACCAGGCGAACGTGCCGCAGCTCGATGCCGACGTGGATCGGGTCAAGGCCAAGGCGCAGGGCGTGCCGCTGACGGAACTGTTCGACACGCTGCAGACCTATCTCGGTTCGGCCTACGTCAACGACTTCAACATGTTCGGTCGCACCTGGCAGGTCATCGCCCAGGCCGACGGCCAGTTCCGCGACGAGGTGACCGACATCGCCAACCTGCGCACGCGCAATGACGCGGGCGAGATGGTGCCGGTGGGTTCGATGGTCAACGTACGCCAGACCTACGGTCCCGATCCGGTGATCCGCTTCAACGGCTATCCCGCGGCCGACCTGCTAGGCGATGCCGACCCGCGCGTGCTGTCGTCGGGCGAGGCCATGGCCAAGGTCACCGAACTCGCCGGACAGGTGCTGCCGGCCGGCATGGGCATCGGCTGGAGCGACCTGAGCTATCAGCAGTCGAACCAGAGCGGTGCGGCGATGGTGGTGTTCCCGCTCGCGGTGTTGCTGGCGTTCCTCGTGCTCGCGGCGCTCTATGAGAGCTGGTCGCTGCCGCTGGCGGTGATCCTGATCGTGCCGATGACGCTGCTGTCCGCACTGTTCGGCGTGTGGCTGGCGGGCGGTGACAACAACGTGTTCGTGCAGGTGGGGCTGGTCGTGCTGATGGGCCTGGCGTGCAAGAACGCGATCCTGATCGTCGAGTTCGCACGCGAACTGGAAATGCAGGGCAAGGGCATCGTCGAATCCGCGCTGGAAGCCAGCCGTCTGCGTCTACGCCCGATCGTCATGACCTCGGTCGCCTTCATCGCCGGCACCGTGCCGCTGGTGCTGTCGACGGGTGCAGGTGCGGAAGTCCGCTCGATCACCGGCGTCACCGTGTTCGCCGGCATGTTGGGCGTGACCCTGTTCGGCCTGTTCCTGACGCCGGTGTTCTACGTCGCACTGCGCAAGCTCGCCAATACCCCGGTGGTGTCGCACAAGCCGGTGCCGCACGACGCACCCGTCAGCAGCACGCACGCATGAGCCACATCGCACACATCCCCTTTTTCGATCCAGGCCGCGCCGACGCGCGCGGCCTCAACCCGGATCCCCACGCCAGGAGTCACCCATGAACACCTCGTACCGCATCGCCCTCGTCACCGGCGCCACCCGCGGCATCGGTCTGGAAACCGTGCGGCAGCTCGCGGAAGCCGGCGTGCACACGCTGCTGGCGGGCCGCAACCGTGACCGCGCTGTCGCAGCCGCATTGAAGCTGCAGGCCGAAGGCCTGCCGGTCGAGGCCATCGCGCTCGACGTCACCGATGCCGCGAGCATCGCCGCGGCCGCGAAGACCCTCGAAGACCGCCACGGCCGCCTCGACATTCTGGTCAACAACGCCGGTATCGGGCTCGACGACGCGCAGCTCGGCACGGCAGGCCAGTCGATCGACACCTGGCGCGCGACGTTCGAAACCAACGTGTTCGGACTGATCGCCACCACGCAGGCGCTGCTGCCACTGCTGCACAAGTCGGCAGCCGGCCGCATCGTCAACGTGTCCAGCCTGCTCGGCTCGATCAGCGAGCATCAGAATCCGGATTCCTTCATCTACGACTTCAAGGGCGTGCCGGCCTACAACGTGTCCAAGAGCGCAGTCAACGCCTGGACCGTGCATCTGGCGCACGTGCTCAAGGACGCCGGCATCAAGGTCAACACGATCCATCCGGGTTACGTGCGCACCGACATGAACAAGTCGGGCGACGAACAGAACGGCGAACTCGAAGTCGCCGACGGCGCGCGCACCAGCGTGCGTCTGGCGCTGATCGACGATGCCGGCCCGACCGGCGGCTACTTCTATCTCGACGAGGTGCTGCCGTGGTGATGCGTCCACTGATCACGGTGCTGGCGGCGGCGCTGCTCACCGCCTGCGCCGTCGGCCCCGAGCACGTGCGGCCGTCGATGGCCGTGCCGCAGACCTTCGAAGGCACTGCCGCACCGGATGCGACCGCGGCGACCGCGAACCCGGCGACCGCCACCGCCGCGCCGGTCGTGGCTGACACCGCGTTCTGGCAGGCGTTCGGCGACCCGCAGTTGAACGCGCTGGTCGACGACACGCTGCTCGCGAATCACGACCTGCGCATCGCACTCTCCCGCTATGACCGCGCGAACGCGTTGCTGCGCGGTACGCGCTTCGACCAACTGCCGACGATCAATGCCAGCGGGACCGCCAGCAGCAATCGCGCGAGCGCCGACCAAGCGCCCGGCGTGCCGCGCGATGCACGCGACACCGACAGCTTCGATGTCGGCATCGGCGCCAGCTGGGAACTCGACCTGTTCGGCCGCGTGCGACGCAGCGTCGAGGCCGGACGCGCCGATGTGGCCGCGAGCGCGGACGATCTGCGTGCCTTACAGGTCGCGATCGTCGGTGAAGTCGCGACGGCCTATCTCGATCTGCGTGGCCTGCAGGAACGGCTCCGCGTGGCGACCGAGAACGCCGGCAACCAGCAGCACACGCTGGCGCTGGTCGACGCGCGCCGCAACGCCGGACAGGACAGCGATTTCGACAGCGCACGCGCTTCGGCGCAGGCCGCGTCGACGGCGGCACGCATTCCGATGCTGGAAGCCGAGATCGCCGTCGCCACCCACCGTATCGCCGTGCTGACCGGGCGCACGCCCGATGCATTGCGCGCGCAGCTGACCGTTGCGCGTGCATTGCCTGCGGTGCCGCGCGCGATCGATCCCGGCACGCCGGCCGACGTGCTGCGTTTGCGTCCGGACGTCTCCGCGGCCGAGCATCGCCTGCACTCGGCGACCGCGCGCGTCGGCGTCGCGACGGCGGATCTGTTTCCGCGGCTCACGCTGGGTGGCCTGATCGGCAGCCAGGCCGGCGACATCGACGCACTGTTCGGACGCGACAGCGAAACACGACTGGTCGCGCTGGGTATCGACTGGTCGTTCCTCGACATCGGTCGCGTGCGTGCACGCATCGCCGCGGCTGACGCCGACGCCTCGATGGAACTCGCGCGCTACCAGCAGACGGTGCTGCGCGCACTCGAAGACACCGGCAATGCCCTGGTGCGTTTCGACCGGGCCCACGACGCCGACGTCGAACTCGAACGCGCCGCCCGCGACAGCGCCCGCGCCGCCCAGCTCGCCCGCCTGCGTTTCGACGCCGGCGGCACCAGCCTGCTGGAAGTCCTCGACGCCGAGCGCACGCAGCTGCAGGCCGAAGACGCCTTCGCCTCCGGACGTACGCGCACTGCGACGGATGCGGTCGCGCTGTATCGCGCGCTTGCAGGTGGCTGGCCGCAGACCTTGCCGGCGCGTGAGATGGCGGGGGTGCGCTGAAGCGTTCGCAGCTGTACTTCTTGGCGCTCTTCCAGGGGCGGGTCACGTCATCCTGGCAGAGCAACCATCGTCATCCCGGCATTGCCCGGGGTGACGACGCGGAAGCCAGTCTGTCGATGTGATCAGGTTCGTTTCGCAGAAGACGAAGTGTCCATTCGCGCAAACCCGAATCGCTTAGAGCGCCGGCCCATCCACCTGATGCGCTGGCGCCGGGCCGTGCGCACCACCGCGCGCCGCGACCTCGCGCGACTGCTGTTCCAGCGCTTCGAATCCTTGCTGTAGCCACGTCTGCCCCGCATCACTCGCCAGCTGCTCGCGTAGACGCTCCGAAATCGCATGCCCGTCCTCGCGCGCGGCCGCCGACAGCAGTTCACTTGCGAACGCGGCTTTTTCGAGACCCGCATCGCGCACCGGCACATTGCCCTGCACCGGCCCGATTCCGACACGCTGCCACTCCAGCGCCTCGGCCATCGCCTCGTTGCGCGGCATCGCGTCGCGGCAATCGATCTGGCACAGCGACGGCGGTGCCAACAGATCCCGCATGCCGCGCGCACCCGCCTTGTCGAAGATCGAAGTGCCGTAGATGGAGAGATGCTCTTCGGACCGATGGACCACGTAGCGATCCGGATCGTCGGGAAGCGCGCGTTTCTCCAGCGGCGGCGGCCGGATCATGCTGTTGAGGTAATCGACACCAAGGTTCCCCGCAAGGATTCCGAGCCCATCGCGTCGATAGCCGCCACCGATGTCGCTGTGCGCACCCGCGACGCCGACGTTGAGAAAGCGGCCATCCGACGTGGCGCCGAAGTCGGTGATCCATGTGCCCTGGAACAGATTGCGCCGCTCGCTCATCGCCGTGATCTGGAACGCGGACACGACGGACTCCGCGAGGCGCCGGTCATTCTGGCGCGGTGCGCCGGTGCCGACCGGATCGAATAACGCAGCGGCCTGGATCACACCTCCAGGTTCGCGCAACGGTGGACGCGGGTAGATCACCTGACCGACGATCAGGCCATCCGCATTTCGCTTGATCACTGCGTCCGTCGGATCCTGGATGCCACGCTCTTCTACCAGCCGGGTGAATCCGGCGGCTTGCTCAGCGCCCCGGCTGAAGCCGGTGGCGAGGATACGGATGTCCGCGTCGGAATTCTCGATCAACCATTTTTGAGATTGAAGAACGAACTGGAAATACATGTCCTCGATGCGCGCTTCATAACTGCCGCCGTGCATCGCATCGATCATCCCGCTGATGCCGCCCTGCGTGCCTGGGCCCTCGACGTAGCCCCTCTCGATCGGCGTGTATCCGAGCCGATCCTTTGCCTCCATTGCATGGCTACGGATCTGCTCATCAATCAGCGCCACGTTGGTAAATTTCTCCGGATCCCGTTTGCTGTTTCCGGTGCCGTCGAACGATGCGACAAATAATCGCTGCTCTACCCTGTTCTCATCGAGCAGGAGCGGTGCGGCGAATTCTTCAAGATTACGCTCGGCGACATCGAAACTCGCCAGATGCACTGCAGTCGCGATATCCGCCCCAATGCCATCGGGTTGTCGGTTCCCACCCATGGTCCACCTCCATGTGGATCGGGGTCAGTACGTCCTGCTCCATGCGAGGACAAGATCGTTTCGGGAATTGCTGTACCGGTTGTCCGGAATGCGAGGCGCTTTCAGCGAAAGGTATGCCCGCATGTAGACATTGATCGTGCGGTCGTTGATTTCCATCACGATGTCCGGGTTCACCATTGGCGTGCGATCCGAGATCTCCTCACGCGGTGCCTCGTAAAGCACCAGCTCGTCCCTGAAGATCTCGCCGATATCCACGTCCGCTTCCAATGGCGTGCCATCCCGGCTCTTCCACTTCACCACCGCGGGTGGCGGGAAGTTGCGGATCATGAGATGGCCAGCGCCGGAGGCGTTGAGCGAGTTGGGATGCACGTCCTCTCGCGCAGGGCGAGGCCCGCCCGAGTAGGGACGATCGGCGTAGACCACCGTGTATTCCTGCAACGCGTAGGTCGTGATACCGAAGTTGTGCCGCAGAAATCTGAGCGGCCACTCGGTCAATGGGCCGAGTTGCGCACTGTCGGATGCGGTTGGAACCGAGTCCTGAGTCATCGCCATGCCCTGGCATCCTGTCGTGGTGAGTGCGGCTGCAAAGATCGCGGTCGCGATCCCCTGCGCTGGACTGCCTTCTCGAGGCGGACGCCCGATCCTGTGGGCCATCATCGTGCTCCCTGCCGTTGAACGGTTCCGCCCTGCGCCCCGGCACCTGGCCGATGTGTCCGGCGGGTTCGAACGGACGCGGGACGGAGGCAGACAGGATGGCGCAAGCCGATGCTGCTTGGAATCGGGGCATACCGGATCGCGGTGTGGGGATTGACGGGCTGGCAGTTCATGAGCGCATCGACATGCGGTCAAGCGATGAGGTGTCCCTCAAGCCAAAGCGCCCTCACCCCAACCCCTCTCCCAGGGGGAGAGGGGCTATGAGACGACGCGCGCGTCTCGGAATCGCGACGTACACGCTTTGAGCCGCTCTCCCTCGGGGACTACGTGCCCACCGGGGTAGAGGGGTTGGGGTGAGGGCGGACACGTGGTGGAACACAACGAAATTGTATGCCCAACCGGACGACATCCGGCTCATCGTCCACAGCATAAGCGTGCGTCTTGCAGCTGTTGTTTCGCACGCGCAAAGCAGCGAGGCAGTTTCGCGCGCGTCACGCTTCATGCGCTCGGAACGTGTGCCGCACTCAACCCTCCCCCGCGTGCGGGGGAGGGCTCAAAACTTGACGCCGCAACTGATGGGCTGCATGCGCTTCAGCAGCCTGCCTCAGCCGCCCAACAGCACCCGGTTCATCCGCTGCACGAACGCAGCGGGATCCGGCAGCGGCGCGCCCGCGGCGATCTCGGCCTGCTCCAGCAGCAGCGTCGAAAGATCGGTCGCCTTCGCATCATCCGCTTCGCTTTCGATCCGCTGCAGCAACGCGTGCTGCGGGTTGATCTCGAGCGTCGGCTTGCTCTCGGGCACGTCCTGGCCGGCTTCGCGCAGCAGGCGGGCGAGGTGCGGGGCCATTTCGTAGTCGGCGAGCGCGAGGCAGGACGGCGAATCGGTGAGGCGAGCGGACACGCGCACATCGCCGACGCGGTCGCCGAGCAGATCCTTGATGCGCTCGACCAGCGGTGCGGCGGCAGTCGTGGCTTCGGCCTGCTTCGCCTTGTCAGCTTCATCGAGCGGCAGTTCGCCCTTGGCGACGTTCTTCATCGACTTGCCGGCGTACTCGTGCAGGCTGCCGAGCATCCATTCGTCGATGCGGTCGAACATCAGCAGCACTTCGATGTCCTTCGCGCGGAAGGCTTCGAGCTGCGGACTGCCGGCAGCGGCCTTGTAGCCATCGGCGGTGATGTACCAGATGGTGTCCTGGCCGACCGGCATGCGGCCGACGTAGTCGTCGAGCGACACGGTCTGCGATGCGCCCTCGCCCTTCGTCGACGCGAAGCGCAGCAGCTTGGCGATGCGCTCGCGGTTGCTGGCGTCTTCGACGATGCCTTCTTTCAGCGTGTTGCCGAAGGCCTTGTAGAACGCGGTGAACTTCTCGGGCTCGTCGCGCGCGAGCTTCTCGATCAGATCGAGCACGCGCTTCACGCACGCGCCCTTGATGCGGTCGAGCTGGCGGTTGTGCTGCAGCAGTTCGCGGCTGACGTTGAGCGGCAGATCGTCGGCATCGACGACGCCGCGCACGAAGCGCAGGTAATTCGGCAGCAGTTCCTCGGCGGCGTCCATGACGAACACGCGCTTGATGTAGAGCTTCAGTCCCTTGCGCTCGTCGCGCCCGCCCATCATCAGATCGAACGGCGGCTGCGACGGCAGATACAGCAGCGTGGTGAAGCTCTGGCTGCCTTCGACGCGGTTGTGGGTCCACGCGGCCGCGTCGTTGAAGTCGTGGCCGAGCGCCTTGTAGAAGCCCTGGTATTCCGCTTCGGTGATCTCGGATTTCGGGCGGGTCCACAGCGCGGATGCGTCGTTCGCGGTCTCCCACTCCGGCGCGGCGTCGGCCTTCGGCTCGTCCTCGCCTTCAGCGGCCGACAGCGCGTCCTTGGGCATGCGGATCGGAAACGCGACGTGGTCGGAGTACTTCGTCACCAGCGAGCGCAGCTTCCAGCCGTCGAGGAACTCGTCCTCGTCTGCCTTGAGATGCAGCACGACGGTGGTGCCGCGCTCGGGCAGGGTGACGTCTTCGAGCGAATACTCGCCGCGGCCGTCGCTTTCCCACTTCACACCGGCGTCGGGCGCAGCGCCCGCGTGGCGGGTCAGCACGGTCACGCGATCGGCGACCACGAAGGCCGAGTAGAAACCGACACCAAACTGGCCGATCAGGCGTGCATCGGCCTTCTGCTCGCCGCTCATCGCTTCGAGGAAGCGGCGCGTGCCGGAGCTGGCGATGGTGCCGATGTTGGCGACCACGTCGTCGCGGTTCATGCCGATGCCGGTGTCGCGGATCGTCACCGTGCGCGCCGCCTTGTCCCAGCTGACATCGATGTGCAGCTCGCCGTCGCCCGCCAGAAGGTCGGGATTGGCGATCGATTCGAAGCGCAGCTTGTCGCAGGCATCCGAGGCGTTGGAGATCAGCTCGCGCAGGAAGATCTCCTTGTGCGAGTACAGCGAGTGCGTGACCAGATGCAGGACCTGGGCGACTTCGGCTTCGAACTTGCGGGTTTCGGCGGGTGCGGTCATTGCGTGCGGCGTCCGTGTGGATGTGGTGCGAATGTTGGATATAGGTGTCGATGGCGCGGAATCAAGCGCCGACGCCAGCGACCGGGTCGTCTGCAGGCGATCCGCCGTCTCAAACGTGCGCGATCCACTGGCGCAGCAGGGTCTGCACCGCGTCGGCGCGGGCTTCGATGTCGTCGCGGTTGGCGAACGCGAGCAGTGCGCGATCCGGTGATGGCCAGGTCAGCAGTCCGTCGAGATCGTCAATCGCGAGTCCGCCGTCGGGCAGTGCACGCGCTTTGGCGCCGCGGTGCAGGACCAGGCCGATGCCGGAGGTCGCGCGCAGCTGCGTGGTCGCGAAGTATTCGGTGGTGCGCCAGCTCGGCGCGTTCCATTTGATGCCTTCCGCGACCGTTGGATCGACGCCCAGCACCAGCGCGCGCAGGCGTTGCACGGCGTCGACGTGCGGGTGATCGAGATCGGCCATAAAGGCATCGACGGCGACCGAAGTGTCGGCCGGTGTGCTGTGTCGCGGACGGGCGGTCTTCGCCATGGCTGGACTCCTGTCGAAAGAATCCAGCCTAACGAAGCAGGTGTCGCAAGCGGCTCAAGGCGCGTCGATCTCCGTGCGCGCGGCCACGCGGTCATCGTGCGGACGCGGCCCCAGCGGCACCGGCGCCATCGTGCGGTACACGCCATCGCGACGGACCCACGCGTGATACAGCGCGGCGGCGAGATGCAGCAGGATCACCGCGAGCAACGCGCGCGCCAGCCACGTGTGCGCGGCGCGCAACACGCTGTAGATCGCGGGATCGTGCGGCGCGATCGACGGCAGATGCAGATCGCCCCACACCACGACCGGATTACCGGCCGCCGACACCATCGCCCACCCTATCAACGGCATCGCGAACATCAACGCGTACAGCGCAACATGGGAGGCATGCGCCGCAGCGCGCTGCCACTGCGGGAGATCGCGCGGCAACTCGGGCGTGCGACGCCGCAGTCGATGGATCAAGCGCACGATCACCAGCACCAGCAGCGCGATGCCGATCGGCCGGTGCAGCATCAGCAGCGACGGGCGCAACGTCATCGACGACACCATCGCCACACCGACGAACAGCATCGCCAGGATCAGGATCGCCATGCTCCAGTGCAGCACGCGGGCGAATGCATCATGGCGATCGGTCGGCGCGTTCATCGGGCGGCCTCCGGGGGTGGTGTGCCGTCGACATCGGCGCCGCGCGCGACCTCGCGCTCGCGTCGATCGAAGGACTGCGCATACACGGCTGCGCGTGCGGCGAGGATCGGATCGTCCGACAGCGCAACGCCGGTCGGGATGATGGTTGGATCGAAGTTCAGATCGCGGCACGCACCGGTCGCCTGGTCCTGCGCGTCGGTCACCACGACGGTGCCGACGACGACCTGTTCGCGATCATCGGGCCAGGGCGTGCTCGGATCGCTGGCATCGTCGCCATCGGCAGCGATCGTGGCGACCATGTCCCATCGCAACGGCCCATTCGCAAGCCGCTCACGCAGTTCGTCCTGCAGATAATTGCCTTCCGCCGCCTCGCGCTGCGCGGCGGTCATCTCGACGAACGGCGCCTGCGGACGCATCGACCAGCGCACCAGGCGTTCACCGCCCTTGCCGGTGAAGCGGTAGGCGTGGATGCCGTTGTACTGCGTGTTGGCGAAGCTGTCGGACCACGGCGCGGACTTCGCCCACGCGGCGAAGCGCTGCGCTTCGGAATGCTGCGCGGCGAACGCGGCCATACGTTCTGGATCCGGCTTGCCGGTCGCCGGATCCGGCGCCGACGCGCGCGTCTGTTCGAGAAAGGTCTCGATCGACGCCGCACCGAAGAACGGAAAACTGTTCATCGCCATGCGCCACTCGCTGCCGTCGGCGCCCTTGAGCACCAGCGACATGCTGCGTACGCGCGCCTGCGCGTCCAGGCCGTAAGGCGAGCCACCGCCGATCGACAGGCGCCCGAGCACTGGCGTATCGGTCCGGGAGAACACACTTGCGCTGCTGAGCGCGGCGCCTTCCGGATTGCCTTCGAAATGACCAACGACGCAGATGCCCTTGGCATGTGCGCGCCGGAAGCCGGGATACGGCGTGGTCGATGTCGCCTCGATCGCATCGGTCATGCGCGCGGACGTGAGCCGGTCCGGCGTGAGCCAGCCTGCGGTCCAGGCGAAGGCACCGCCGACGGCGGCCACGATCGCCGCGATCGCGACATAGGCACCGGTGCGGCGGCGGGGTGCGGGGACTTGCGACATGGGCGCGGCTCGTGGCGGATCGCGGCGAGCGTACGCCCGTTGCGGGGCCGGGCGGGTGAAGGCTGTATCGTCGCGACCGGTCAACGCGCGCGACTTACTGCAGCTGGATCTGCGCCGCGTCGGTCACGCGCACATGGGTCTGGTAGTAGTACTTGCCCGTTGGCTGGCCGGCCGTGGTGAAGTTGATCCGCACTCGCGTTGCCGCGCCCTGTACCAGGATGCGTTTGTGCTCGAGTGCGACGGCGAGTGGCTCGCCGAGGCGCAGTTCCAGCTGGCGTGCCGCCGCAGGCGTCAGCGCGACCGTCAGATTGCGCTGGTCGCGGTAATCGGTCTCGGAGTTGAGATAGGTCGCGCCGTCCTGATGACCGATCGCATTGACCTGCATCGAGAAGGTGCCAGCAGCGCCACGTGGCGCAGCGTCGGCGGCGAGCTGGATCGCCTGCGCAGGTTGCAGCCAGCGCGCCTGGTCGTTGGAAACGCCGCTCACACAGCCGGTCGCGAAAAGTGCGGCAACCACTACCGTCATGCGTATCGAAGTCATGTGTCTTCCTTGAAGGGCTGAAACGTCCTGGCGTCGAATCGAAACAGACCGCACGCGCGGGTTATCCGCCCGTACAGTCTGTCAGACCGCGATGACGATGACATCGCGATCCATGGTCCTGCGGTCAAGGCTGGTAGCAGGCACCCGACGGATCGGCTTCGATCTGGATCAGCTCGCTGCCACCGCCGCCCCACACATTGCCGCCCGTGAAGATCAGGCAGCCCTCGTCGCGAAACAGCGCCTGCAGGCGCGTCGCGTCGTTACCGAAGTAGAACGGGATCCAGCGCTTGCCGGACTCGTAGGTGTGGAAGCGATCCGGCGCGCGATCCAGCAGTTCCTGCACGTCCTGCATGCTCATGCCGATTTCGAGCTGCGCGAACTTGCTGCCTTCGGCGGGCGTACCGACGATCTCGCCGGTGAACGTGCCGTCCTTCGACTGGACCTCTCGCGTCTGTCCATCCTGCGCGACGACCGACCCCGAAGCCGCCACGGCCAGCGCCAACGCGGCGCCGATTCCCCAATTGCGCATTGCAATCCCCTTGCGTGCTGCGTCGCCGGAATGGCGACGGCGTGGGGATGCTAGCAGGCAGGATCGACCGGGATGCGGCGTCATCCCTCAGCAGGTGTGTCGAAGCAGGCAATTGATGCTCGGTGCGCGCCGCCCCACCATTTCTCGATGTTCTCAACTGACAACAAGCCTGATTTGCACAGTGCACATACGTCGCCGATGCGCGTCGCGCCATCTCGCTCATTCCGTCTTGGCTCAGGCAGATTTTTAGCCCCTCTCCCTTCGGGAGAGGGGTTGGGGTGAGGGACAGGGCGCTCGCGACCGCCTGGAGGACAGGCAATTCAAGCGACCGGCAACGGGCGACGCCATGACGCCATGACGCCATGACGCCAACGATTCGCCCTCACCCGACGCGCATGCGCGTCGACCTCTCCCAGAGGGAGAGGTGCTTCTCGCACGAAATCAGGCATGCATCGGTCGGCGCCCAACGGGTGGAAAGCGTCTTGCGCGCACGCTTGTTGGCCTAGGAAGTTCGGCTGGCTTTGACACAGAACACGTCGCAATCCAGAACGACATCGGTCCCCGGCGCTACACCAGACTCTGCGCCGCCCCGTTGCTGCGTCCGATCTCACCGATGGCCGTGACATCCACGCCCTCGATACACGCCAGATTGAACCCGTATTCGTTCGGCGCGCTTCGGCGCTGGTGGTGGGTGTAGATGCCGCAGACGCTGCAGAACCAGTGCTTGGCGATCTTCGTGTTCCACTGGTACAGGCTGAGCACATTGGCGCCGCGGGTCACGCGCAGGCGGTCGAGCGTCACGCCGGCCATCACCGCGCCCTTGCGACTGCAGATCGAGCAGTTGCAGCGGCGGATGTTCTCGAAGCCGTCGATCAGATCGACCTCGAATTCGACGGCCTTGCAGTGACAGGTGCCGATGACCGTCTGCATCGCGGGCCGCTCGGCGGCAGAGGCGTCGGTCACTTCTGCAGACCTGCCACGACTTCCGACACGTTGAGGCCCAGTTCGAGCTGCAGGCGCACGTACTCGCGCTCCTTGCGCGACAGGCTGCGGCCCATCTCGATACGCACATCCTCGGCTTGCATGATGCGGATGATCCGAGGCATCGCCGAGCCGATGGCGTCCGGGCCGTAGCCGGCTTCGCGCAGGGCCGCGATGAGAAGGGCTTCAAGTTCCATGACACGTCCGGATCGAATTCGAGACTCGTATTGTGCGCCAGGCGTCACGGGTCGACACGCACGCAGCTCGGCTTTCGGCATCAGTGCGGCGCCATGACTTGCGGCCTTTGTGCGTGCATGCGCGGCAGGCAAGGATGGCAACCGATCCCCGACCGGCCATCTCGCGCCAATGCCCATCATCACCGGCACTGCTGACACAGCTGCCCACGGATTTCGAATCAGACGCTGGACCGCGTTGCCGATCATCGCGGTCTTCCTGTGGCTGGATCACTTCCATCTCGATCTGTTCCGCGCCGTTGCCGGCGACTGGAACGGCGCGACGCGCACATGGGCGCTTGCGCTGCTGGGCTATCTGCCGCACTGGATCGTCGCATTGGGCGTAGCGGCATTATTGACCCGGCCACGCCACGCCGCCCGTGCGCTCGGCCTCGACGGCCGTCCCCTCCGCGCGTTGGTGCTCGGTCTGCTGTTGACCGCGCCGATGGCACTGGGACTCGCACTCAAAGCGCCGCTGACACTCGATGCCGATACGCCGCATGCACTGATGCGCCACGCGCTGCTGCCCGGCTGCGGCGAAGAACTCCTGTATCGCGGCCTGTTGTTCGGCCTGCTGTTCCGCATCGCGGGCTGGGGGTTCGTGCCGGCGGCGTTGACCGGCGCGCTGCTGTTCGGCGCCGCGCATCTGTCGCAAGGCGGCAGCGCGGTCGAGGCGGCCGGCATCTTCGCCATCACCGCGCTGGGCGGTGTGTGGTTCGCGTGGCTCTACGTCGAATGGGATTTCGATCTGTGGGTGCCGGTGGCGTTCCATGTCCTGATGAACGCCTGGTGGGTGGTGTTCCCGGTGGCCGACAACGCACTCGGGCCGCTGTGGACCGTCGGCCTGCGGCTGCTGGTGATCGCGCTTTCGGTCGGTGTCACGCTCGCGTACGCAAGACGCCGCGGCGGCCGGCGCATCCGCGGACGACACTGGTTCTGGATTCGTGCAAACAGCAGTGTCATGCGCTGAAGCGGGCGGACGCCGCACGATCACCCGCGCGACATCACCCTCGCATTCGTTGTCCGGCCGGTTACGCTTCGGCAGCCCACACCGGGTGATCAGCAGAGGAACGCGCGATGCGTCGACTGGGGGCTTGTCTTGCGCTGCTGTGGCTTGCGGGCTGCGCGTCGCAGCCGGACGCCGTGATCGAACGCGACGGATGCCGCGTGCTGCCTGCCAGAGCGTCGCTCACCGATGTCCGCATGCACGCGCTCACGCTGAAGCAGGACGCCAAAGGCTGCCGCGCCGTCGGCCGCGCGCCCACGCAGGACATCGCGGCGATGCAGCAGCGGGCACTGGTCGTGATGGCCACCGCGCACTGCGGCGCCATGGCCACACCGGGTGAGATCCAACAGGCGAACACCCAGGGCGTCGCGTCCTACGGCTTCACACTGCTGCTCGCGGCCAAGCCCGATGCCGTCTGCCATGCGCCCGGCACAGGCGATCGCGCGATGCCCGTGGTCTCGATCGACGAAGCGTCCCGTCGAAGCAATCCACCGCGGTATCCACCCACGATGACCCACGCCGGCATCGAAGGCCGCGTCATCCTGACCCTCCTGGTCGAGCCCGACGGCGCAGCGGCGGCCGCGCTCGTGCAGACCAGCAGCGGCCAGGCGGCGTTCGACCAGTCCGCCACCGAGGCCGCGCGCAAGTGGCGGTTCCATCGGGATGCTGCCTCGAAGCACGAGGGCCTCGCGGTGGTGCGCGTGCCCGTGCGATTCGCAATGGATTGAGGCCCGATGCCCGTCCGCACATGCTGCATCCGTCGCATCAGAGCGCGCCATCCATGAAGATCACCCGGCTGCTCGGCATCTACGCACTCGGCATGGGGCTGGTCTTCGTGCTGCTGCTCACATGGATCGGCGCGGTGTACGCGATCAATGTCTACACCACGGCGGAGCTGTCGGCCGAGGCCATCCTCAACACGATGCTGACCGGGCTGCTGAGCGTCGTCGTCTTTCCGATCGTGCATCGTGCTGTGTACCGGCATTACTGGGCCATCAGTCGCAAGCTGGCGTCCGGTGAACTGCAGGTCGGCGACCACATGCCGGTCATCGGCGCCGAACCCGCTTCGCCGGTGCCGCGGGTCCGCAAGACGCGCTTGCAGATCGCGCTGTACGTTGCGCTTTACGCACTCGCGATGGCATCGCTGCTCGCCGCCTACGCGCCCCCCGGGCATCAGGAAGCGTTGAACGCCTACCTCGCCCGTTTCAGCTTCGGGCGCAGTTCGTTCTCCAGCCTCGCCACGCTGGTGGTGGTGTACGCACCGATGGCGATCGGACTCGGGATCGCGATGCCGCTGCTGGAGATCGATCGCAGGCGCATGCAGTCACGCGAACTGCCTGCAACCGAAGCGCTGCGTCTGCAGCTCCGTCAGGACTGGGTGTTCTCGTTCGTGATGTCGTACGTCACCGTCAGCTTCCTCGCATTCGTGACGGGCAACATGATCCTCAATCATCTTTGAGGCGCGCCACACGCTTGAGTGTTCATTCGCAAACCCGCAGTCACACAAGCTGCATCACCCCGCATCGAGCAACGCACGCAGCTTGAGCACCGTCGCCCAGTTGCGGGTCGTCAATGCGCGACCTGCCTTGCCCAGAAGCGCGGGCGCGACCTTGCTCTCCAGCAAGCCGGCCGGACATTCCAGATAGCCGGCGTCGTCGGTGACGACGAGCCGCTCCGGCAACACCGCCAGCGGCTGCAGATCGTCCAGCAGCCGCAGCGCTTCCGGTGCCTGCGCGAAGATCACCAGACACCGCGAATGCTCTGACTCGGCCGGCGCCATCGGGCTCTCGCTGACGATGCGGTCCACCTCCGCTGCCGACTTGACGATGACCGGCGTCGACACGCCCAGCTGCGCGGACAACGCATCGGCAATGGTCTGCGCGAACTTCGCCGTCGAGCGCACCGGCGCAGTGACCACCGCATTGCCGCTGTTGAGCAGCGTCCGCACCTGCGTACAGCCCAGGGATTCGAGCAGTTGCTTGAACGCCGCCATCGGTACACGGTTGCCCTTGCCGACATTGACGCCACGGAGCAGAACGACGAAACGAGGCATGGCGGTCACCTGGAAATGTCAGGGAGTCAGCGAGTGTGCAGTGAAGCGGACGGTGCAGCGACTGACACCGTTACCGGCCCGGATCGACCGGGTCGTCTGAACTAGACGCGGGCACCTTGCGCGTAATCGTCTCTTGGAGACGGCCGATCGGAATGCCGAGCAGTCTGACCACGCCCACGTTGTCGATCGTGCGCCCGTCCGCGGACAGCACCAGTTCCTGATGCATGAACACCGGTCCCTTCACCCTGTAGCGCAGCGACAGGCGCGGTCCCGAGACCGACGCCTCGACCGGCCCGGCCGCGTCGCTGAGCGTTGCCGCGTAGTGATGCGCCGCGGTCCGTGTCATGACCCAGAAGCGCGACTGCGGCGGCTCGCCGGCGAAGGTGATGGTCTGATCCAGACGGAACGTCCCGTCGCTCTGTTCGATGCCGTGACTGGTGACGTGAAACGCGCGCGGCTTGCGAAAGACGAATTTCAGCGTACCGCGACCCTCGCTCTCCCCCCCGAATCCAGCGCGCGGCGTGAACTCGACGGGGGTCTGCGCATCGGCCAGCGGGCACGCCACGGTCGCTGCAACAAGCAGTGCAAGGCACAGCCATTTCAGTGTTCTCGTCATACTCGAAGCCTGACCGGAACGGACACGCATTGTGGCGGCAAAGCGGCCACCGATTGCGTTCGGCGTTGCCAGCCCAAGGCACTTGCCGCGCAAGAGATCCACACCCGAGTCCGAGTGCGACAAGTCCGTTGACGCGTTGCTCGACGTTTCGAGCGAAACCCGATGCGCCGCCGTCGTGAATCAGCGACGAACTCGAACAGCAAACCCGAGCCCGTTACCGGAGCGCCTGCGTCACCCCGATCGCAAGGGCAGCCGAGAGCAGCCAGACCACGCCACGCGTGAGGAAGGCCTTGTCGACAGCGCCTCGACCTACCGTCTGATTCGGCCCGAAGCCCACAACGAACGCGTGTGCCGGCAGCGCAACGGCGAGCAGGAAGGCGACGACCATCAGCATGGTGTCGTCCGCCAGTCGCAACCAGAAAACCGACATCGCCGTGCCTGCGACGATGCCTGCAAGCGCAGCGGTGATCGGTGTAGGCGTGATTCTCAAGATATCCGGACCATTTGATTCAGTGCCGGAAGTCTAAGCGAATGCGTCTTTTGCATTTGCAAGCGGGTGCGATGCGCATCCCGACGTCTGGCGCCTGCGGTCTTCTTCTGTCGCGACGTTGAAATCGGTGAAACCGCGCCTTCATTCTTCGCAGCAGATCGGTCCATGCCTCGCGCGACGCTCCCCGCAAGGCGGAGTTCACCGAGCACCGTTACGCCGTGCGACTCACGATGCGGGATCGAACTGGAAGACCCGCAGTTCCTGATCGCATCGGCAGGCAGTTGCAAGCCGCGCGGCCCACGCCACCGCTGCGTCGCGTGACGGAAGCTCGAGGACCGCGAAGCCCCCATCGAGTTCGGAACCGGATGGATAGCCGCCTTTAGCAACGGTGCCATCGCCCGACACGCGCACCACCGGCACGCCCGCATCGATGCCCCCGCCGAACACATAGACACCGGCCGCTTTCGCCGCTTCGATGACCGCATGCGAATCGCGGCTGGCGTGTTCCAGCTCGACGTCGCGCACCACCATCGCGGCGGCAGGGAAGGAGATCAGGTACTTGGCCATCGGGATCCATCCTTTCAGGAGATCGGCGTAACCACGGGACGCGAATCTGGCACCGTCATCTACGCGTGTCGCGAGCATCCATCCGGACACCTGTTTCAGGCGCTACATCAGAACAGGAGCGTGCCGATGACGAAGACGGCTGGAATCGACAGCACACCGTAAGTGACCAGCGTTGCGCGATAGGCCGATGTGTTCGGAACAAGTCGCTTACCCCAGGCCCGCATCAGCAACGCAACCAGCAACAGCGCCGGGAGAAAGAGCAGTGCCGACAGGTATCCGGCGCTCCCTTCAAACGTCGATGCACCCGCGATGTAGGGGACGAGGAACGCAATCGCACCTGCCACGGTCACCGCAGCCAGCAATGCAAAACATCGATGTATGGCGCTTGTTTTCATGGAATCCCTGGATGTGCATAGCGTCGCGCCTTCGCAGTCGACGCCTTGCGCGACGATTCCACCACAATCAGGTGCACCTGGCACCGTATCTTCCGGTGCGACGACAGCAGAAGCAGGCGCGAACACCTGCATCTGCCTTTCGACGTCTAGAACTGCGCCGTACCCGATCTAGTGGAACTGCACGTGCTTCGAGGCGCAGGCGTGCTGCAGGTGTAGGCGCGCAGGCGCAACGCCGTACACAGCCGGCGCTTCACGAACGCGGTTCTGCGCCGAGCTTTGATCAAGCGTCTGATCTTCAACCTGCAGAAGGATCTCGCGCACCTTGGCCGCGTGGTCGAAGATCGCGTGCCCTACGACAGGCATCGTCTGCGTCGCGTAGTCCGCCATCTCGCCGGCCGACACCACATCACCATGCGCCGAAATCAGCTCGAGCAGGCGGTTCAGCGCATCGATCTGGTCCAGCGTCACACCGAAGCGCAGTACGGGCGCGTCGGCGACGGCAGCGTGCACGCCGATAGCTTTGTCAGCCTCTGCGCCGTCTTCTTCCTCATCGTCATCGTCGCCTTCGGTGTCCTCGGCCGCAGATCGCGCCTTGCGTGCCTTCCGCATCGCCGGGAACGTCACCTCGTCCAGCACCAGTTCCACCTGTTCGCCCAGCAACTCCAGGCAGACCGCCACTTCGCCTGCGCGGATGTCCGGGATGTACTCATCGTCCTCGTTCGCCGTGCGCGGCTGCGACACACGCGACAGGAAATCCATGTGCTCGCGCAGCTTCTTCAGCCGGAACTGGCTGTCCTCGGGCAGGAAGTAGCCCACCGTATCTTCGTCATCCATCTCGAACTTCGACATCGTCGCCTCTCCTCAATCCATGAAGTGCCCGGCCACCGGAATGGTGGACGGGAAGTCGGGAGGCTAGAAACCGCGTACAGACGGCGGGCGTATTTCCCCGAAGGGTGTTGTATTAGCCGCCCTCCCGACGCAGGCATCGCGTCGGTTGCACCCGCTAGAAGACGGGCACAAAAAACCCACCGGTTTTTCGGAGGTGGGTACCGCTGTACGAGGAGTTTCTAGGCTCCTTGGGATCGAGTCTGCTACGGCTCGACCTCGACGGTCAAGTCAGAGAACTTGCATGGTGCGGGTCAGACATTCCGATGTGGTCGCACTTAACGCGACTACCCAATTCCCTTCAAGTGCCGATGCGGTCTCGGACGAAATTGCACTCGGACCCCTGTTTCGACCTTACGACCCTGGAGTGCCGCTCATCGTCGCATCGATCCACGGCAGGTAGTACGACACCCGAATTTGATGGCTCTGCTGCCCGTAAAACCCCGGCGCTGCTGTGCTGAGCCTACCGCGTGCCAAACCCACCAGCTCCCAGTCGTGGTCGTTCTGGACGAGCACTGGGCCGCCGCTGTCCCCATTGCCAAGCATGCCCTCAAGTGGCAAGGCAGCGGCGCCAGATTCGAACGTGTAGACAAGCGCCCGTTCTTCGACAGCAGAGATGACGTTTTCCGCGCTTCGAAGTTTCGTGCGATTTGCGCCAGCAATTTCGCCGTTCAGGCCGTTTCCGGTCGCCCCCTTGCCGAAAAGCACAACCGTCTTTCCGAGCTCGGCGTTGCCTCTGTACAGCGCCACCGGCTTAATCCTCGTGACAGGCAGCGCCAGCTTGATGAGCGCAATGTCGTCGAGACCAGCTAGAAATCTGATAGCCCCCTCCGGATCCTGTACCGCCAGTTGCTCTGGGAGTTGCTTGTAGCCGGGATGGAAAAAGACCTGCTCAACCTTGAGACATTCGCCGTTGAGCATGACCTCGGCAATCGGATGCAACTGGGTGCTATGCGCCGCAGTGAGGACCCATCGCGGTGCGACAAGCACGCCACGCCTCTCATGCGGGAGGTCCACCAGAGCCGGCAGAGCAGCGTCCGGCACCAGGTAGGCGGAATCGGGTACGTCGTGTCGAACGACAATCGCACCTGCGGTCATGCAGGCGAGCAGCAATGGAATCGCAACAAGACGATTCATATGTCTCCGAATAATGCCTAATAGCTGAGTTAATCCGCGGCGCGAAGCGGCGTCGGCTTGGACGAATTGCTAGATTACATTGTCTACGAATCGTGGCCGCTGATATGCAAGGTATGTCTCGAAAGACTCCCGGACTAAAGCCAGCTGGGAAGAATCGAGTGCCCTTAGCTCAGCCGTGCTGACAGGTGACGGCGGCATGGGCCAGATCTTCTGAAGGCCGGGATAGCAAAGATCCCGATCGAGCTCGAAGCCTGAGACCCGCGCAGCGAGAACGTGAAAGACCAAACGGCCGAGGATGAAAGTCACGGTTTGAACGTTGCGGGACAGGCCGTCTAGGAGCGGTGGTTGAACGGTGCTGCTCAACGAAATCGTCGACGAGTGGCGATATAGCCACGTAACGGACTGTGTGGACTGCGCGCCTAGATAGATACGGTAATAGCCAGGGATAGCGCGCGCTTCATAGAAGGCCCGGCGATCTGCAGCTGGTGTGGAAGCCAGCTCTGAATCTGCGTGCTCAGAAATCATGGTTTTCAGGCATACCCATTGAGCCAGCAACGTTATGTCTGGAATCTCAAGCGTACGCTCCTGCCCCGTAACCGCAATGACGAGCAGCGGCTTCACCGCCGACTCCAGTTGACTCATCCACCCGTTGTTGCACGGTCGACACACGACGCGGAGCGTTTTGGAGATTAGGTGCCCTTGGCGCCTGTAACGCTCAGTGACTTCCTTAGGGCCAGCCCCAAGTTGAGTAACGAGGGTCGCGACGTTATGCACCTTGCCGGATTCAATAAATTCAGCCAACCAAGCAGGATAGAAATGCTCCTTGCTCTGATTGCCATAAGCGCCACAGAAGATGCATGGCTTTGACTGCTTCACGCGCGACGTTGTCTCCCAATGTCGTCTAACCGCCAGAATTAATCCGACCCGCAGAGCAGGATCGGATCGAATGAACTGTCAGCACCGATCACGCCGAGTTTGCCAGCTGTACGGCCTGGCGAGTAATAATGAACTTTCTAGTGCCCTTGCTGCCGTAGTCGAGTCTGAGGATGCCAAATTCAACCAAAGTGTCTAGGTCATCTTCAACAAATCGCGGCTCATCGATCTGGAGTCCATCGGATCCGCCGATAAAGTGGTAGCGGGTTCCAGCTGGGCCAAGGACTTTGCGCTCCCAGCATTCGTTAGCCCCCGAGGCAACGAACTGCTTAACAATAGAAATTGCTTGAGCTGACAGAACAGTGCTTGGCCGAACTGAAGTAGCTAGATTTGAAAAAGTTCCTACATGAGATGCTACAGAGGCAAGAACTGAATCGAGACTGTCGAGACGTTGCACAAGCTCTTGGTGGTTAAGCGCGAGTATGGACTTCAGCTGCACTGCGAGTGCCTGATTGCGCTCAATTCTCAGGGCAACGTCCTCATGGCGCTTTTCTCTCAGCCATTCAACGAAATCTGACAGTTGATTGCCGGATCGTTCACTCTTGAAATTACTCAGCAAGCCGACGATCGTCGCGAAGCTAGTTGCCGCCGTTAGTGGATCCATAAAGTAGTGTCCTGTGACCGCTAACGCGCGAATTAAGCCGTTCCGCGAAGCGGCGCCGGCTTGAATGAAATGTTAGCCATTACGCAGAAGAACTGCGACAAGACCGGTGATTGAACCAATGATGCCTGTCAGTGCTGTGATCCAGACAAGAAAACGAGAGCTACTTTCATGGCGATCTTTAAGCTCTTGTCGAATCTCCTGCCGAAGAGAGCGGACACCTGCAACGGTCAAGTACCGGCCACCAGTTTGCCGCCCCTCATACCAAATATCTGATTCCGTATCGTCAGAGCTTCGGATGTAAGGAATTGGAACCCTTAATCGCCTAGATTGTCGTAGTAGCTCTGACGTGAGGTAGCTGTCCTCCAGCTCCTGCTGCAGTTCCATCTCGAATCGTTCTGCTCCTTCGAGCTCAGCGACCTCATTGAACTTCTTGGCGCTTCGTGCCGCAGCGATCGCATTACCGTAGCCGCGCTGGATAGCCCGCCTAGACCACGCCAATCGAATTCTCTCCGGGGCAAGCTTGTGAATGATGTTGGATAAGCGCGACATTGGGTCAAGAGTGGCTAACAGTTGAATGAATTGTTATGTGGCACCTCAGTGGTACTTGCCATCTACACCGAGGATGGAGCCAGGCGGATGGTACGCGCCATCCACGCCAAGGAAGTAGCCAAGAGGGTGATATTTGCCATCTATGCCCAAGAGGCTTCCCTTGGGATGGTACTGACCATCAAGGCCGAGAAAGTGATCTTTGGGGTGGTACTGGCCGTCGAGACCAAGCACTGAGTCCTTGGGGTGGTACTTTCCGTCCAGCCCAAGAACCTCTCCTTGCTTGTGATATTGGCCATCTAATCCGAGGGTAGAACCATTTTCGTGATACTTCCCGTCCATGCCAAGAGTTGATCCGGCTTTGTGATACTTGCCGTCGAGGCCAAGTTGGTAGCCTTTAGGGTGGTACTGGCCGTCAAGGCCCAAAAATGAACCTGGGGCGTGGTACTTGCCGTCTTGTCCAAGGAACCAACCAGCCGGATGGTACTTTCCGTCAGCGCCGAGAAACTTGGTCATTGCAAATCTCCGATTGTGACGAACTCCAGTGCCACATAACGCTTGAGTAAAGCCGCATCGCGAAGCGGCGTCGGCTTGAATGGATTGTTATGTTGCAATCTTTCTGACCGGAAAAAGAATGGTTCCAAGTCTAACGATTGAATCTAGCTTCGCTCGCATCGCATCAGCAAACAGGACGCGGCCGCTCAGCACGAGCGCCAAGTCCTCCCCAGTCATAAGAATTATCCGGGGCGAGTCGCCCGAGTACTTTTGCACCGCCATATCATCAAATCCGTTGGCCGACACGAAGAAGCCCCTCGTGCTCTGCGCCTTGCCGCGTATCTTCCCATCAAAAATTGACAGGTCAGGTTGCTTTGTGAGCTCTTGCGTCCACTTGACCTCTACGAGGTAGTCAAACTTCTCGTACTTGAAGTGACCGTCAATTTGCTCGCGACCTGGTGTGCGATACGGCTTCGAGTGTTCAAGCTCACTCAGGTGGAGAAGCTGAAAGAACAGCAGCTCAAGCTTAAACCCCCGCTGTTGCGGGGTGACATCACTTGCGGTTGTGAGATTAAGAAACTCAGAATTCAAGTCTTCAAGGCGTTTGCCTTGGGCGCGCCGATCAGCGATTGACTGTGCGTGGGTGGCTTTTGCTCGCTCGTGCTCTCGCTTCTTGATTTCGGCTTCGATCGGATCGTCACCGATGGCTTGGTGGAACTCTGACAGCAGCCTCTTAGCTTTTTTTTCGTCGAGCTGGTCCCGATCAATTGGGCCTTTCAGCCGGTAGAAGCCGGATGCAATGGCGTTGACTAGATCGCTGTTACCCACCTGATCGAGGTCTTCGAGCACCGCGCGCATCATTGTGTATTTATTGTATGTCTCTCGTGGGTATTTGCGTTGCACAGTCTTTGGAACGCCGCAGCTGTCGAGGAAGCTATAGAAGCCCGCCCAATACCAAAAGCAAGCTCCGGCGAGCTCCACCATCTTCTCTTTAGCTTCGAAGCTGAGCTTTTTGGCCATGGGTCGCCGGATTGTTTGTTGCAACATAACACCTGAATTAAGCCGACTTGCGAAGCAAGTTCGGCTTGAATGAATTGTTAGAGGTCACAAGCCGTCATCATCGAGGCTTACCTGTGGTGTCTTGTGCGCCCGGCTCTTCGCTTGGAGTTGTTTCAGGTGTCGGCACAGGTTTAGATGACGCCGGTCTTGGGGTAATCTCAGCGGCAGTAATTCCTTTTATGATCCTAGTCTCGCCGCTAATGATCTTTGAAATAACTTCGTCGGACGGATTGTTCCGTGAGCTTGTCATTGAAGCCTCCTCAGCATTTGTGGCTACGAAAACCGCAGTTGAAAAAACAGCCAGTCCAAAAAGCGCTCCGGAAAACCAGTTGAGTCCATTACTTAACTTCAACGGACCATTCTTCTCTTGCAGCGCGCTTTCATCAGAGTCGAGGTAGTAACGCTTGGCAAGCTTAAGCTGTTTCTGGATCCCAATCTGACTGACAAGGAAGGATGCGACTGTGATAATTATGCAGAAAACAAACAAGAACCATGATGCGTACAGGACGTAAGGCAAACTCGCCGTGTCGAGCGAAACAAAGTCTTTAAGAAAGCCAAGTGAAAGCGCGAGTGCTCCGCTTGAGAAGGTAAGTATCGCTTTATCGAAGTTTTCTGCGTTCGAGACTTGACGCTTGAACAGCTCAGTCTTAAGTTCCGAGAAGGTGCGCTCATTGAACGACCTAAGATCGTCGGCCGGAGCATCCTGATCTGGCATGAACGTCTCCTGTGACCTCTAACGCTTGAATTAAGTCGACCCGCGAAAGCGGGTTCGGCTTGAATGAATTGTTAGGCGGCGTGCCTACCAACTCAATCTCCATTGGTGTTCGTTCTTACGTTGAGTTTCCAGCGTATAGCGCCTTGACCGGCTTGGTGCTGGTGATGGTTCTGCGGGGGGAATGGGTCATCCTTGTTGGATGTAATTTCTCTCTTGCAACCCAGGCAACGGTAAATGCCAGAGACGGGGACGTCATCGCCCGGGTCGTAAACGGTGGTCCACCAAGTCTTGTTTCCGTCGCTCTGAACCAATACCGAACTGTTGATATGCCACGACATTTCTCTCTCCTTGTAGAAACACGAACAACACTGGTTAGGACACTTAGTCAGCCGCCTAACGCCTGAATTAAGCCGAGCCGCGAAGCGGGTTCGGCTTGAATGAATTGTTAGCGCTACTTGACAAGCGTGCCCCGCATGAGACGTGCAAACACCACTCCAACGCCACTCAAATAAAGCCAAGCAACCAGACCTGCAACACAAATCAGTACGCGGATCAACAAGTGCTTGCGCTTATGGGCGAAGCGGGC
The DNA here is from genome assembly GCF_021233355.1 of Luteimonas fraxinea. NCBI lineage: Bacteria > Pseudomonadati > Pseudomonadota > Gammaproteobacteria > Lysobacterales > Lysobacteraceae > Luteimonas > Luteimonas fraxinea. The sequence continues at coordinate 1,958,528 of NZ_CP089507.1, forward strand.
AACAGCACCGCCGACATACCAGCCAAGTAATGCGACTACTGCCGATAGAAAAGCCGCGCCGATAGCGCCAGCCAAAGCTCCGCCAAGTTCGCGCCCAACCGTGGCACCGGCGATTGCCGCGAATAGTATGGGCAACAACTTTGGTTTAAATGGCTTTGGCGCAAGGTCAACATCAAAGCTAGATGGACGAGGAACTGGATCAGCCAAGTCTATGCCGCGTCTCCGGAACTCATCTTCCGCGAGAGGCTTGGCCTCATCGCTAAATAGTCCGTCTTTCCAACGCTGTATAAGCTGATAATCATCCATTCCGGCGATGGATTTTCCGATTGCATCTAGTGAGTACATGGACACTCCCCTGTAGCGCTAACTAGTATTCGACCCCGGATGCGAGGTGTTGCACCAAGTATGGCGCGTCGGCGGGTCTCCTGCCACGCAGCATAATTTCATGAAGATCAGTCGCTTGCGCAGCTCCTGCCTGTAGCCCTGCGAAACCGAACGCCGCGTTATGCGACATCCCGATCTCCAGCGCGTTATCAATCGTTTTCGTCGCATAACGCAGGGATCGATCTACGCGCACAGAAGAAAGGCGGCCCGAGGGCCGCCTTCCTGCATGCTTCAACTCAGTGCAAGCAGCCACGCATCGCGTTTCACTTCAACCCACGATGCTCCAACAATGGCTCCACACTCGGTTCCTTGCCACGGAACTCGCGATACGCCCCGGCGAGATCCTGCGAATGGCCGATCGACAGGATCTTGTCGCGGAAGATCTGGCCGTTTTCGCGGGTCAGGCCGCCGTTCTCGCGGAACCACTGGAAGGCGTCGTGGTCGAGAACTTCGGCGCCGAAGTAGGCGTAGTAGCCGGCCGCGTAGCCGCCGCCCCAGATGTGGCTGAAGTAACTCGTGCGGTAGCGCGGGGGCACGGCGGCGAGGTCGACCTTGTACTGCGTCAACGCCTGCTTCTCGAATGCATCGACGTCCTGCTTGGCGTCGCCGGCGGGCAGCGTGTGCCAGGCGAGGTCGAGCAGTGCGGCCGAGAGATATTCGGTGGTCGCGTAGCCCTGGTTGAAGGTGCGCGCGGTGACGATCTTGTCGACCAGTTCCTGCGGCATGGCTTCGCCGGTCTGGTAGTGCTTGGCGTAGTTGGCGAAGACCTTGGGGTCGAGTGCCCAGTGCTCGTTGAACTGCGACGGAAACTCGACGAAGTCGCGCGGGGTGTTGGTGCCGGCGACGGACGGGTACTTGGTGTTCGAGAAGAAGCCGTGCAGCGCGTGGCCGAACTCGTGGAACAGGGTGGTCACGTCGTCGAAGCTCAACAGCGCGGGCTGGCCGGCGGCGGGCTTGGTGAAGTTCTCGACGTTGTAGACGACGGGAATCGTGCCGGTCAGGCCGTTCTGTTCGACGAAGTTGCCCATCCACGCGCCGCCCTGCTTGCTGTCGCGCTTGAAGGGGTCGAGATAGAACAGGGCAAGCTGCTTGCCGTCGGCGTCGAAGATGTCGAACACGCGCACGTCGGGGTGGTAGACGGGGATATCCTTCCGCTCCTTGGCGGTGATGCCATAGAGCTGGTTGGCGGCGAAGAACACGCCGTCGTTGAGCACGCGGTCGAGCTCGAAGTAGGGCTTGATCTGCGACTCGTCGAGATCGAACTCGGCCTTGCGCACCTGCTCGGCGTAGAAATCCCAATCCGCGGCGCCGGCGGTGAAGCCGCCGTTCTGTGCATCGACCACGCCCTGGATCTTGGCGAGCTCGGCGCGCGCACGCGCGGTGGCGGCGGGCACGGTGTCGGTGAGCAGTTTCAGCGCGGCTTCCGGGGTCTTCGCCATCTGGTCGGCGATGCTGTAGGCGGCGTAGTTCGGGAAGCCGAGCAGCTGCGCCTTCTGCGCGCGCAGTTCGGCGAGGCGCTGGATGGTGGCGCGGGTGTCGTTGGCGTCGCCGTGTTCGGCGCGACCGGTGGACGCGGCGAGCACGCGCTCACGCAGGGCACGGTTCTTCAGCGAGGCGAGCACCGGCTGCTGCGTGGTGTTCTGCAGGCTCAGCAGCCACTGGCCTTCTTTACCGGCGGCCTTGGCGGCATCGGCAGCGGCAGCGATCGCGCCTTCATCCAGACCGTCGAGTTCGGCGACATCGGTTACGAACACGCCACCCGCGTTGCCGGCTGCGAGCAGCTTGTTGCCGAACGCCGTCGACAGCGAGCTTTCCTCGATGTTGAGCTTGCGCAGCAGCGGCTTGCCGTCTTCGCGCTCCGACAGCTGCGCGCCGGCGCGCACGAAGGACTCCTGGTAATGCTCGACCAGACGCTTCTGCTGCGGATCGGTCAGCGACTCACGCGCTTCGTAGATGGTTTCGACGCGGGCAAACAGCGCGGGGTCGAGATAGATCGCGTCGCTGTGCTCGGCGAGCTTCGGCGCCAGCGCTTCCTCGGCGGTCTGCAGCGCCGGGTTGGTATTGGCGCCGGTGAGCATGAAGAACACATTGGTCGCGCGGGTCAGCAGTTCGCCGCTGCGCTCCATGGCTTCGATGGTGTTCTCGAAGGTGGGCGCTTCGGGGTTGTCGGCGATCGCGCGGATCTCGGCCAGGTGCTGCTTCATGCCTTCTTCGATGGCCGGCTGGTAGTCGGCATCTTTCAGCTTGTCGAAGGGCGGGGCCTGGAACGGCAGCGCGCTGGCGGTGAACAGGGCGTTCTCGGTAGGCGCGGCGGTGGCGGCGGTATCGGTAGCGGGCATCGTGGGCTCGGCAGGGGTGCGGTCGCCGCAGGCGGACAGCGCCAGCGCGATCGCGGAAGACAGGAGCAACGTACGCAACATGGGAGGGAACTCCGGAAAGACAACGCAGGGATGACGTCGGTCGCGCTGGGCGCGGCCCGCCAGCCGCGCAGCGTGCGCCTGTCGCGGGCGCTTGGGTATGTGCCGTTGGTTGGCCGATTCAGCTTTTGGTGCGGGAGGGCGCGGCGCGGCCGGTACGGTTCTGCAGCCTCGGGGCCGACATCGCGCACGCGGCTCCCGCTCACGGGCATCGACGCGTTACGCACCGCACGCCCCGTGCCGATGCCCGGTCAGACGGTGCCGCGGTTCTTGCCCATCCAAGGCGCATACCAGTTGCGGATCATCGCCATGTCGGCGTCGGCATCGTCGCTGGGCTGGAACATCGGGCCGAAGCCGATGACCTTGTCGGGGTAATGGAAATACAGCGTCTGGATCGGCACGTTGGCGGCCTTGGCGATCTTCCAGAAACCGGTCTTCCAGCGTTCGACACGCTTGCGCGTGCCCTCGGGCGCGAGGCCGTACCAGAAGGCGTCATTGCCATTGATCGCGGCGGCGGCCTGTTCGATGACGCGCGAGGCGCGGCTGCGATCGACCGGAATCACGCCGAGCGCGCGCAGTGCCCAGCCGAGTACCGGAATGCGGAACAGCGAATCCTTGCCGAGCACGCGGATGTCGAGGCCCAGCGCGGCCTTGGCGGCGAAGCCCCAGACGCCGTCCCAGTTGGACGAGTGCGGCGCGCCGATCAGCACCAGGCGCGGGACGTCGGGCAATTCACCGACGACGCGCCAGCCACCGACACGCAGGATGCTGCGGCCGATCCAGCGTGCGAGGCAGCTGGGCCTGACACGCGGAGCGCGCGGTGGCACGGGAACCAGGAACGGATACTTCGAAGTACTCATGCGTCCTCGGCGCAGGGCCTACTGTGACGGGATCAATCCCAGTCGCGCGTGGCACGACCGCGCTTGATGGTACTGCGTTCGCGTTTGGCCCCCAGCCGCCGCTCCTTGGAGCCGCGCGTGGGTTTCGTCGCCACGCGCGCCTTGGGCACTTCGTAACCGAAAGCGACGAACGCCGCGAGGCGTTCGCGCGCGTCTTCGCGGTTGCGGTCCTGGGTGCGGAAGCGTTGTGCGTTGATCACCAGCACGCCGGCTTCGGTGATGCGCCGGTCGCGGCGTGCCAGCAACCGCGTGCGGACGTGTTCGGGCAGCGACGGCGAACCGGCGATGTCGAAACGCAGCTCGACCGCGGTCGACACCTTGTTGACGTTCTGGCCACCGGGACCGCTCGCGCGCACGAAACGCTCGACGAGTTCGTCTTCTGGAATGGCGGGCGGCGTGGACATCGGCGGCGATTGTAGACGCTGACATGCGACGGCCCCACCGCATGCGATGGGGCCGAAGGGTTTGTGGTGTTTCGATGCCTGCTGGTCGAGCCCTCCCCTGCGTCGCGGGGGAGGGTTGGGAGGGGGCGAACTGTCCGGCTGCGAACGAATGGCGATGCTGATGGACCGACGCATCGCGCGATAGAACTTCATTCGAGATCTGATGGGTCGCCCCCATCCCAGCCTTCCCCCGCACGCGGGGGAAGGGGCAGCAAGGTCAAACGCGCGGCGTGGTGCTGCGCGTGTGCACGACGGTGTCTTCGCGCAGACGGGTGCGGCTGCCCAGCAGGCCGGCACCGGCGCTGGCGGCGGCGCCCAGCAGCAGGGCGAAGAACGCCCACAGGGCCGAACGCGCGATCGCGCCGGCAGCCTTGTCGGCCTGTTCGCGGGCCTTGGCCTCGAACTCGGTCATCTGCTGACGGGCTTCTTCGACGCGGGTTTCCAGCGCGGCCAGACGCTCGTTGGCGGTGCGACGGGTCTCCTCGAAGCGCGCGATCAGACGGTCGGCTTCGGTCTCGGCTTCGGCGCGGGTCATGTCGGTGTTCTCGACCAGTGCGTTGACGACGGCCTCGCGATCGACGTCCTTGCCGACGGCCTCGACGCGCGTGCGCAGGGCAGCGGTCAGTTCGTCGGTGATCGCGGAGAACTCGTTCGGGTTGCTGGCCAGACGGCGGACCGCACGGCCGGCGTCATCGCGTGCGCCTTCGAGCTGCGAACGCAGGTACTCGGGCTGCAGCGATTCGGCGCCGGTGTCGCGCAGCACGTCGGCGACGTTCTGCTCGATGCGCTCGCCGTCGAGCTCGGTGTCGATGTCGAGTTCCGCGCCGATGCGCTCGGCCACGCCGCCCAGACCACTGGCGGCGCCGCCTGCTGCGGAACCTGCGGCGGAGGCCACGCTGCCGGCGGCCGAGAACACGCCGCCGATGGCGCTGCCGGCCAGACGCGCGGTGCCGCCGATCGCCATGCTCGCGAGCACGGCCGCGAAGATCAGCGAGGTCGCCCACACGAGGAAACCGTGCGCCATGCCGCTGCGACCGGCCAGACGACCGGCGACGAAACCACCGGCGGCGAGCGCGATCAGCAGCGTGATCGCAGAGCCGATCCCGAACGCGGCGCCGACGCCATCGAGCGGATCGGACGACATCGGATCGGCGACGCCGAAACCGAGTGCGGTGGTGAGCAGCGACAGCAGGATCGACACGGCGAGCACGGTGACGACGCCCCCGATGATGCTGCCCCAGGACGCACGACGTGCGTCGTAGTGTTCGGCGGTTGCGACAAGGGTCATGAGGGCATTGCTCGGTGATGGGGCGGCGATTCTTTCCGGCGTGGGATGAGGTTTCCGTGAGCGCGTTGCGGTTGGCTGAAGCGTTCAGGGGGAGGTGGCTGCGGTGCGGGGTGGATCACCGCAGGTGACCTCGCCGCAACTGCAATCGTGAGCGTGTTTTTGAGCCCTCCCGTTTTACGGGGGAGGGCTTCAGAGTGCAGGCATTCCGGGAAACAACAGCAACGCCTTCGCGAACTCGTCGCCCGGCGGCGTATCCACCACCAGGCGTTCGCCCGTCTGCGGATGATCGAAGCCCACGCGCTCGGCGTGCAACAACATGCGATGGATGCCGAGCATGCGGAAGTTGCGGTTGTGGCGGCCGTCGCCGTGGCTGGTGTCGCCGATCAGGTGATGCGACAGATGCTTGAGGTGCCGGCGGATCTGGCGGAAGCGGCCGGTCATCGGTTCGGCGCGCAGCAGTGCGTAGCGCGAGGTCGGGAAACCCGCCGACGGCACCGACAGCTCGGTCGTCGCCAGTCGGGTGAAACGCGTGATCGCGGGCTTCTTCACCGGCTTGCCGGGGCCGCCATCGAGCGGGTGGTCGACGACGATGTCGTCCGGCCAGCCGCGGCAGATCGCGAGGTAGTGCTTGTCGACGCTGCGCGCCATCCACTGCGTGCCGAGTGCGGACGCGGTGTCGCGGTCGAAGGCCACGAGCAGGCCGCCGCTGGTCGCGCGGTCGAGCCGATGGATCAGAAACAGCGGGCGACCGAACTGTTCGCGCAGTCGATCGGCGAGAAAGTCGTGTTCGTCGCGCGCGAGCGCGCTGTCGTGGACCATCAGGCCCGCCGGCTTGTTGACGACGGCCAGCCATTCGTCCGCGTAACGCACCTCGATCATCGTGAATCCACTGGCGTGTCGCCGCCAGTCGGCCGCAACTGATCTGCTATTTTCGTCGATCGTCTTCTCCAACGGGGGATCCGCATGCAACGTCGTCTGCGTGCCTGTGTCGTGGTGCTGTTGCTCGGCGCCGCATGGCCGCTGTGGGCCGCGCCGCCGCAGC